>NZ_JBHWIY010000006.1:0-268219 GCF_042731715.1 Streptomyces sp. NPDC059832
AGTATTGCGGACCGCCGACGCCCGAAACCGCGAGCCCCCTACACATGACCGGCGACCAGGCACCCCACACCGCTTGACTGCCAATAGGAGCATCAGCCGGTCGTCCGGCCGTATTTCAGCAGGTCAGGCACGATATGGAACACCTCGGTCCGTGCCTGCCGGACCGAGGTGGGAAACGATGAACGGGCGGTGCGCCTCAGTGCTTGGCCAGCGGCTTCGAAGGGGAGGGCCGTGCGGGAACGGCGGTCGGGGGCGCGGGCATGGGCGGGGGTGCCACGGTCGGCGGCCGTTGCGGCCGCGGCTGGGCCGACGCGGGGCGCTGGGCCTGTGCGGGACGCTGCGGCTGTGCGGGGCGAGGTGCCTGGGCATGGCGCGGCGGCTGCGTCGGCTGCTGCGGCTGGACCGCCTGCGGTGGCGGCGTCATCTGCTGCTGCACGGGCTGCTGCGCCCGCTCCAGGAAGCGGAGCAGCTCCACCGGGAACGGCAGCACCAGCGTGGAGTTCTTCTCCGCCGCGACCGCCACCACCGTCTGCAACAGGCGCAGCTGGAGCGCGGCCGGCTGGGCGGACATCTCCTTCGCCGCCTCGGCGAGCTTCTTCGATGCCTGCAGCTCGGCGTCCGCGTTGATGACCCGGGCACGCCGCTCACGGTCGGCCTCGGCCTGGCGGGCCATGGAGCGCTTCATCGTCTCCGGCAGCGACACGTCCTTGATCTCCACCCGGTCGATCTGCACACCCCATCCGACCGCGGGACTGTCGATCATCAGCTCAAGGCCCTGGTTCAGCTTCTCGCGATTGGACAGCAGATCGTCCAGATCGCTCTTGCCGATGATCGACCGCAGTGAGGTCTGGGCCATCTGCGACACCGCGAACCGGTAGTCCTCGACCTGGATCACGGCGCTCGCCGCGTCGACGACCTTGAAGTAGATGACCGCGTCCACCCGCACCGTGACGTTGTCCCGGGTGATCCCGTCCTGCGCCGGCACCGGCATCGTCACGATCTGCATGTTGACCTTGCGCAGCCGCTCGACGCCGGGGAGCACCATGGTGAAGCCGGGCCCCCGTACGTCGTCGCGGAGCCTGCCGAGCCTCAGCACGACGCCCCGCTCGTACTGCTTGACGACCTTGGCCGCCGCCGCCGTGTACAGCGCGCCCGCCGAGGCCGCCGCCACTATCGCGATCACGAGCTCCTGGACCATGACGGCCCCCTGAAAGCCGGAAATACCCAATGCCGCCTGAATCGAATGAATCAGACGCTATTACCACGGTATGCCCAGTATCGATCGATATGAACACGGATCGGCCCCGTGCCGTCATGACTGTCCCCCGCCCGGCGGCGCACCGGATGCCGGGGCGCCCGGGAGGGGGCAGGGTGACCAGCGTCAGCACGTACGCCGCACGTACTCCGTGGCATACGCAGCACCGGTGCCGGTGCGAGGAGCCGGACGAGACAGACGAGGAACCGCCCATGCCCGTGATCGCCCATCGACGCCGCCGTCTCGGCATCGCAGCCGGGACCGCGCTCCTGACCCTCACCGTCGCAGGCTGTTCCGGTCTCGGCCGGACCGCGGTCGGGCCGATCACCTACACGACGGAGCGGGACGCCGTGATCATGGTCAACAGCCCGTCCGTGAAGGGCTGCCACCGGCTCGCCCCGGCGGGCGCCAAGGCGGTGAACAACGGCACCCTGGTCGACATCATCCTGTACCGCACGCGCGACTGCACCGGTCCGGGCACGACCTACCTCGCGAGGTCGTTCAGCGATGTCAACGGGACCTCCGCCCTGCCGTGGCGCAGCTACACCACGGTCCACTGACCGGCCGCCGCGATCAGCACGGCCCACCGGCCCGCGACGGCGCTTCGTTCCGGGGCTGCGCGGGCACGGCGCGCACCCAGATCCCGTCGTCCGTGAGATACCGGTCGACGGTCAGGCCCGCCGCCTCCAGATGCCCCTCGAACTGTTCCTTCGACAGCTCCCGCGACAGGAACGCCTGGGTCCATCGCGCGTCGTCGAAGACGTACTCGACATGTATCGAGTCCACCCCGTTCCCCACGGGCTCCGCCGAGACGATCCGCACGGTGTGTCCGCTCGGACACGACCTCTCCCGCGGCAGGTTCGTGTGGTAGTCGGCGCCCTCGCGCTGGATGAGTACGACGCCGCCGTCCTTGACGTGCTTCCGGCAGGCCCGCAGCAACCCGTCACGCACCCGGTCCTCGCTCGCGTGCACCAGGAACGACGCCAGCATCACCACGTCGAACCTCTCCTCGCCGAGGTCCAGCGACTCGATGGGGCTCTGCACGGTGCGGGCGCCCCGGATGTGCTCCAGCATCTGCGCCGACTCGTCCACGGCGGTGACCTCGAAGCCGCGCTCGATCAGCGGATGGGTCACCCGGCCCGCGCCGCAGCCCAGCTCCAGAATGCTCGCCCCGGCGGGCACCGCGGCCGCGATCACCTCAGGTTCGTCGCCGACGGGCAGCCGTCGGTACAGCTCGACCGCGCAGCCGTCCGGCGTGATCGCGCCGGGGCCCGTTCCTGAATAACCCTCACGCACCAGTTGTCCGCTCATGTACGGACGAACGAAGAGCCGTTGACGGTGGTTCCGGCCGCGAAGCCCGGACCGGCACCGGACTCCGCTTCCCGTTCACACCGAACGACGGGCGACCAGCGCCGCGCTGATGTGCTGGAGGTCGGCCGGACGGGCCGGGGAGAGGCCGGTCAGCCGGTCGATGCGGCGTATGCGGTAGTCGACGGTGTTGGGGTGGATGTGCAGGGCGGCGGCGGTGGCCCGCCGGTCCAGGCCCAGTTCGAGATAGGTCTCCAGGGTGCGCAGCAGCTCCGGCTTCACCTCCAGCGGCCCCAGCAGTTGCGCGAGCCCGTGCAGGGCCTCGCTGGGCCGGCTGAGCTGATACTCCAGCAGGACATCGGCCAGCCGGTACAGGCCGGGAGGCCGGCCCGTGCGGACGACCAGATCGACGATCTCGGCGTTACGGGCCACGGCCGCCGGCACCGCCTCCGGTTCGGCGGTCTCCGCGGCGGCGGTGATGGGCACACCGGCCGCGCGGGCCGCCTCCTCGATCAGTGCGCACAGACCCCCCGGTCCGCGCCACGGCGGCGGGGGCTCGGCGGCGGGCAGCAGCACCGTGCCGCCGGAGGCGTCGAGGGCGGTGAGCACCGGCGTACCGGCGAAGTGGTCGAGGGCCGTGCGGACGCGCCGGATCTTGCGCCGGGCCGCCACACCGGCGCCCGGCCCCGGTGACTGGCCCAGCTCGTCGGGGTGCGGGGCCAGCGCGAGCGTCATCGTGAGGTACCGGGCGGCCGGGCGCAGTCCGGTGCGGTGGGTGAAGCGGTCCAGGGGTTCACCGGTCAGCAGGGCGGCCATCAGGGCGTGCCGGCCGCCGTGTTCCTGGCTGTCGAGAATCTGCCGGGCCTCCAGGTACGCGCTGCTGACGGCGGAGGTCAGCTGCTGTTGCAGGACCATGATGCGCTCCACGATCTCCAGGACGGTGGGGAGATCGCCGGGCAGCGCCCCCTTCGCGGTCTCCTGCCAGCACATGGCCGTGCCGACCTGGTAGGCGGTGAGGATCGCGTCCAGCGGCACGCCCTCCTCGGCGCGCTGGGCGGCGGAGTCGCGCTGCTGGTCGAGTTCGGCGTCGGTGGCGGGGCGGCGGTGCTCGACGACATCGGCGAAGAGCCGCAGATTGTGCTGGACGATGTCGGCGATGTCGCCGGAGATCTCCTCGTGCGGCAGTTCGGCGTAGACCGGCAGATCGGCCAGGAGCCGGGCGACGACACGGCCGGTCAGGGCCGGGACGCGGGCGCGCAGATGGGCGGCCACCGGGCGCCCGGCGATGGACAGCGGCCGGTCCTGCGGCCGTCCCGGGACACCGTGCTCCCCCGTGATGACGAGCGGCCGATTGTCACGCGTCACAAGTTCCCCCGCAGAAGTCTGCGTTACCCACCAGTTAAACGACGGCACTTGAGTCTGCATGATGACCGGCGTCACACGCCATCCACGTACGCCCCCACCGTCGGAGGATTTCGTGAACTTGCCGCAGAACAAAGACTTCTGTCGATCCGTCAGGACTGCTGTGGGCGCGCTCGCCCTGGCCGGTCTGGCCGTGGGAACCGGCGCGGTTCCGGCATCCGCCGCCGCCGAGGACGGCACCACGTCCTATGTCGCGCTCGGCGACTCGATGGCCTCCGGGCCGCTCATTCCGGACATCACGGGGCCGGTGGCCTGCGGTCGCTCGACGCACAACTACCCGCACGAGCTCGCCGAGCGCCTCGGCGCGTCGCTGCGCGACGTCACCTGCAGCGGTGCCGCGTCCAAGCACATGACCGAGAAGCAGTCGCTGTCCCTGCTCGACATCCCGATGGGTTCGGCCCCGCCCCAGTTCGACGCGCTGCGCCCGGACACCGACCTGGTGACGCTGACCATCGGCGGCAACGACGCCGGTCTGGTCGGCATCGCGCAGAAGTGCACCACCCTCGACCCGAACGCCACCCCGTGCAAGGAGAAGTACAACGAGGGCGGCGTGGACCAGGTGGGTCGGCGCATCGCGGAGTTCGCGCCGAAGCTGGGGGTCGTGCTGGATTCGATCCACCAGCGCTCGCCGCACGCCCGGGTGATCGTCACGGGTTACGGCCTCTACATCAAGCCCGGCGGCTGCTGGCCGCTGCAGCCGGTCCTCCCGGTGGACGCCGACTTCCTCCAGGGCAGCGTCGACCGGATGAACGCGGTGATCGCCGAGCAGAGCGCGGCGCACGGCGCCGAGTACATCGATCTCGCCACGCCCAGCAAGGGGCACGACTCCTGCCAGGCCCCGTCGGACAAGTGGGTCGAGGGCTACGTGCCGACCGCGGCCGCCGCCCCGCTGCACCCCAACCGGAACGGCGAGGCGAACTACGCCGCCATCATCGGCGCGCACCTCCAGGGGAGCTGACCCCGTTGCGCCACCGCCTGCTGCGCGGGCTGCTGGCGGCGGCGCTCTGCGCCGCCGCCGTGCTCGTCCCGGACGCCCCCGCGGCACGGGCCGCCGGGCAGTCCGGGACCGGCTGCGACCCGCTGGCACCCGTCGAGTGCCTGCTGCCGTTCCCGAACGACTGGTACACCCGGCCCGACCCGGCCACCGACACCGGCCGCCGGGTGTCCTTCGGCGCCACCACGCTGCCGCGCGCCACGGCCGGCCGGCCCGTCGACCCGACGGCCTGGAACCGGTCCGACGGCTTCTCCCCCGGCTCGACGCTGATCGCGCACGTCCCCGGCCTCGACCCGGCGGCGACCGGCACCGCCCCGCTCACCGACATCGGCCGCTCCCTCGCCCCGGACGCCCCCGTCGTACTGCTGGACACCCGGACCGGGGAGCGGTGGCCGTACTGGGCCGAAGCGGACGCCAACGCCACCGACCCCGCGCGCCGGGCCCTGCTGATCCATCCCGCGCGCAACTTCCGCGACGGCCATCACTACGCCGTCGCGCTGAGACACCTCAAGGACGGGTCGGGGCGCCCGATCCCGGCCGCCGCACCGTTCGCCGCCGTCGCCGGGAAGCCGCTGCCCGCCGGGCATCCGCTGCGCACCCGCCAGCAACGGCTGCGCCCGGCCCTGAAGGCGTTGCACAGGGCCGGAGTACGGACCGAAGGGCTGTACCTCGCCTGGGACTTCACCGTCGCGAGCACCCGCAGTCTCACCGGCGACCTCTTCACCGTCCGCGACGACGCGTTCCGCCGCCTCGGCGGCCGTTCGCCCGCGTTCGCCGTCACCGGTGTCACCGACTTCACGGCCGATCAGGACCCCCGGATCGCGCGTGAAGTCACCGGCGAGATCAGCGTGCCCGGCTATCTGGACCTGCCCGGCGGCCCGCCCGGCTCCGTACTGCACCGCGGCCCCGACGGCCTGCCCCGGCGGCTCCCGGGAAGCACCCGGATCGCCACGTTCCGCTGCGAGATACCGCACGCTGCCTTCCGCGCCCCCTCGCACCCCGCCCTCTACGGGCACGGCCTCCTAGGCCGCCGCTCCGAGGTCGGCGCGGGCAACGTCAAGGCGATGGCGGCCGAGCACGACTTCACGTTCTGCGCGACGGACTGGATCGGGATGGCAGAGGAGGACATCCCCGTGGTGCTCGGGGCGCTCGCCGACCCGAACCTCTTCCCCGCCGTTCCCGAACGCAGCGAACAGGGCATGCTGAACGCCCTCTTCCTCGCCCGCGCCCTGATCCACACCGACGGGCTGACCACCGACGCGGCCTTCCGCGACGCGAACGGCCGCCCGCTCGTCGACATCCGGCACGGCATCGGGTACGACGGGAACAGCCAGGGCGGAATCCTCGGCGGCGCCCTGGTCGCCGCCTCCCCCGACATCCGGCGCGGGGTCCTCGGCGTCACCGGCATGAACTACGGCCTGCTCCTCGACCGCAGCGTCGACTTCGCTCCGTTCCAGCAGGTCCTGGACGTCTCCTACCCGGACAAGCTGCGCCAGCAGATCGTCCTCCAGCTGTTCCAGATGGTGTGGGACCGCGGCGAGACCGACGCGTACGCGAACCACCTCACCGACCGCCATCAGGTACTGATGCACATCGCGTACGGGGACCACCAGGTCGCCAACGCGGCGGCCGACGTGGAGGCACGCACCATCGGCGCCCGGCTGATCACCCCCGCGCTCGCCCCGGGCCGCAGCCCGGACACCGTCCCGTACTGGGGTATCGGGACCCTCGCACCCGACCGACTGCCGTACCGGGGCTCCGCGATGACGGTGTGGGACAGCGGCACGCCCACCCCGCCGCTGACCAACACCCCGCCCGCCGGGCCGCAGTACGGCCACGACCCGCACTCGGACCCCCGCAATTCGTCGGCCGCCCGTCAGCAGAAGGCCACCTTCCTGACCACCGGCCGTGTCATCAATGTCTGCGGCACCATGCCGTGCACCGCCGCCCCCACCTCCTGACACCCCCCACTCCCCGACAGGGATGCAGACAAGGAGCACCATGCGCACGCACCGCATCACCCAGGCAGCCGTCGCGGCCATCCTGCTCGCCGGTACGGTCCTGGTCCCGCCCGCCCTCGCCGCCACCCCCGCCGGCGCACCCGCGGCGAGCGCCGGGACCACCGCGCGGGCCGCCGCCGTACCGTTCACCGCGGCCATCGCCCGGCGCGCCGCCGACGGCGGTTACGCGCTCTCCTGGTCCTCCGCCGCCGGTTCGGTGACCGTCACCGCCGTCACCTCCCCCGACGCCACCACCGGCACCCCGGTGGGCACCGCCCCCGGCACCGGTTCGCTGACCGTCCCCGCCGGAACCCTCGCCGACACGGGACGCTGGTACTTCCGGCTGGTGCCGGACAGCGGCTCCCCGCTCGTCGTCGCCGAACGCTCGCTCAGGATCGAGTCCGCCCGCAACTTCCGGGACATCGGCGGCTACCGCACCACCGACGGGCGCTGGGTGCGCCCGGGTCTGGTCTACCGCTCCAACAAGATCAACAGCCTCACCGACGCCGAGCAGCAGCGCCTGCTCTCCCAGCGCCTCACCCTCGACGTGGACCTGCGCAACGCGGTGGAGCGGCACGACGACCCGGACCGGGTGCCCGCCGGTGTGAAGTACCAGGTCGCCGACGTGGTGTCGCTCAGCCACGGCGTCCGCTTCCACGACTCGGCCCTGATGACACTGGCCGAGGCCATCGCGGCCGGGCTGTTCTCCGGCTCGTCCGACCTCGGCCAGTCCATCGGCTACCCGTTCATGGTCAACTTCGTGGGTGCCGACTACGCCTTCCGCGACCTGCTCACGGCCGTCGCGACGAACGACTCCGGCGCGACGGTCTTCCACTGCAGCTCCGGCAAGGACCGCACCGGCTGGAGCACGGCCGTCCTGCTCACCCTGCTCGGCGTCCCGCGCGAGACCGTCGAGGCGGACTTCCTCGCCAGCAACGACTACCTGGGCAACCCGAAGGCCGTCGAACTGAGCTGGCTGCGCGCGGCGTTCGACGAGGTGGACCACCTGTACGGCGACTTCGACACCTACGTACGCGAGGGCCTCAAGCTCGACGACGCGACGGTGGCCGCACTGCGCAACAAGCTGCTGACGGACTGACGTGCCGTCAACGTCCGGCGTACTGACCGATGGTGAGCCCGTCGCTCACCGGCGGACGGCCCGCCGTCAGTACGCCGGGTAGCGGTCGGCCGGCCAGTCGACCGCGTGCTCGAACTCCACGCACAGATCGTCGGCCACCTCGGTGATCACGGCCCGGCCCTCGATCGACACCAGCCAGGACGGCGGAAGGTGCACGTCCCCGTGGCGTGCACCGAGCAGGTTGCCACAGATCGCGCCGGTGGAGTCGCTGTCGCCCGAGTGGTTGACCGAGAGCAGCAGCGACCGGGCCACCTGATCGGCGCCGGGCAGCACGAGGGCGCAGTACACGGCGATGGCAAGGGCCTCCTCGGCGACCCAGCCCGCCCCCAGCGTCTCCACCTTCTCGCCGGTCGGCGCCCCCTCGGCGGCCAGGTCGACGGCGGCTCGCAGCGCCGCGGTCGTCTCCTCGTGCCCCGGGTGGCGGCGCAGCAGCTCCATGGCCCTCAGCACGGCGCCCGCCGTCGAGTCGCCCTCCAGGAGGTGCGCGACGATCGCGGCGAGGGCGCCTGCCGCGTACGCACCGGTCGGGTGGCCGTGGGTGATCTGCGCGCACCAGTAGGCGAGCCGGAAGCCCGCCTCGGCGTCCGCCCCGACCAGTCCGAAGGGAGCGGACCGCATCACCGTGCCGCACCCCTTGGACCCGGTGTTGACGGGTCCGGGCTCACCGAGCCGGCCCGTCGGCTCGGGAACGTGGCCGGTCGCGAGCCCGGTCAGGCAGGCGTTGCCGGGGGCCCGGCGCGCGTAGAGCCAGGGCTGCTGCCTGAGCCAACCGGTACGCACCGGGTTGTCGCCGCCGCGGGTCGGCGGTGCGGGGTGGTTCTGGGTGTCCAGCCAGCGCAGATAGGCGTTCCGCACGATCCGGGCCTCGGCGCCGCCGTCCTCGGTGCCGCCCTTCGCTATCGCGCGGGAATGGGCCCTGATCAGCCCTTCGGCCGTGAACAGGGTCATCTGCGTATCGTCCGTGACCCGTCCGACGACCCCCTCCTCGTCCGGGAGAAGTCCCTGTACCCCGTACTCACCGTGCGCGCGGCGGATACCGGCCAGGGACAGGAACTCCACCGGATTCCCCAGCGCGTCCCCGATCGCCCCGCCCAGCAGACAGCCCCGGACCCTCGCCCTGCGGCCTGTGCGGTCCTCCCACGATGTGCCGTTCACGCACGATCCCCTCAATCCGACGTCGACATGTCCCAAAACGCCGTCGCGGGTCCATCCTGGTAGGAGAGGCGATCGCCATGCGTACCGGCAATGAACCGACGACTGCCCGCAGTCCACTGCGGCTGCGGCTCTGGCTGAGTCTATGGGGGCTGGCCTGGGCCGTCTTCGGCCTGGCCGCCTTCACGATGACCGACCGGCCGGGCTGGGCCGCCGCCTGCGGCCTGCTGCTCGTGCTGGTCCTCGTGGACCTGACAGTGATCGTCCACCACATCCACCAGGGACCGCACTACCAGCCCGGCCGGGATGTCCCGCCGTACGAACCCGACCACGGCGGGCGCGGCAGGTACGGGCACTGAACCGGGCCGGGGTGCCCGCCCGGCGCCGGACGTCAGTCCTGGGCCGGGAAGCGGGCCGCCCTCAGATACTCCGGGTTCGGGTCGAGCGCGGCGGCCAGCCGGAAGTGGCGGGCGGCCCGGTCCGTACGGCCGGAGCGCTCGAAGGTGCGGGCCAGGGCGAAGTGTGCGAAGGCGTTGTCCGGTTCGCGTTCCAGGACGAGTTCGAATTCGAGCTCGGCGGGGCGCAGCTGGGCGGCGGCGAAGAAGGCGCGGGCACGCAGCAGCCGGGCCGCGGTGTTCTCCGGATGGGCCGCGATCACCGCATCCAGCAGTTTCACCGCGCCACGGGGGTCGCGCGCCGCCAGCAGGTGTTCGGCAGCGCGGAAGTCGATGACGTCGGTCTCCGGGGTCCTCTCGGGCACGGTCTCATCCTTCCCTTCTTCACCGGGTCCCCAACGTCCGGCCGGGGTCCGGTATTCCGCACCGGGACCGGTGTCCCGGAGCGCGGCGCCCGGACCCTCCCACGGTGCCGGGTTCAGCCGGCCGCGGCCCGCTCGGTCAGCTCCGACCAGGCCTTGCGGACCTGCGGTTCCAGGTCCTCCAGCGGTCCGTCGTTGTCGATGATCAGGTCGGCCACGGCCCGCCGCTGCTCCCGGGTGGCCTGGGCGGCCATCCGGGCGCGGGCCTCGGACTCGGTCATGCCGCGCAGCCGTACCAGCCGGTCGAGCCGGGTCTCGGGGCTCGCGTCCACGACGACGACCAGGTCGTAGAACGGCGCCAGGCCGTTCTCGGTGAGGAGGGGGACGTCGTGGACGACGACCGAGTCCGGCCCCGCGGCCCGCTCCAGCTCGGCGGAACGGGCGCCGACCAGCGGGTGGACGATCGCGTTGAGTGCGGCGAGCCGGTCGGTGTCGGAGAAGACGATCGAGCCGAGCTTCGGCCGGTCCAGGGTGCCGTCCGCGGTGAGGACGTCGGCGCCGAACTCGTCGACGACGGCCGCGAGCCCGGGTGTCCCCGGCTCGACGACCTCGCGGGCGATCCGGTCCGCGTCGATCAGCACGGCTCCGTATCCGACGAACAGCCGTGACACTTCACTCTTGCCGGCGCCGATCCCACCGGTCAGGCCCACTTTCAGCATGCCTGGCAGCCTAGTACGCGGGTGAGCGGCGGGAGCCGGTCAGGCGTCCCCCTCGCGCTCCGCGAGGAACCGCTCGAATTCGAGGCCGATCTCGTCGGCGGACGGCAGGTCCACCGGCTCGGCGACCAGGTTGCCCCGGGTCTCGGATCCGGCGACCGCGTCGTACTGGTGCTCAAGGCCCTCGACGAGCGAGACGAGCTCCTCGTCGCCCTGGCCGATCTGCCGGTCGATCTCGGTCTGGGTGCGGTGCGCCTCCGTGCGCAGCGCGTGGGCGACGGTCGGCAGGACCAGGCCGGTCGCGGCCGTGATCGACTCCAGTGCGGTGAGCGCCGCGTCCGGGTAGGCGGAGCGGGCGACGTAGTGCGGCACATGGGCGGCGACACCGAGGACGTCGTGTCCCGCCTCCATCAGCCGGTACTCCACCAGGGCCTCCGCGGAGCCGGGCACCTGCGCCTCATCGAAGGGGCTGCGGTGGCCGGGCATGAGGTCCGTGCGGTTGCCGTGCGGGGTGATGCCGACGGGGCGGGTGTGCGGGACACCCATCGGGATCCCGTGGAAATTCACGGCGAGGCGGACGCCGAGGCGCTCGACGATCTGCTCGACGGCGGCGGCGAAGCGCTCCCACTCCACATCGGGCTCGGGCCCGGACAGCAGCAGAAAGGGCGCTCCGGTGGCGTCCTGCACGACCCTGACGTCGAGCGTCGGGGTCTCGTAGGCGGCCCACCGGTCGCGCCGGAAGGTCAGCAGCGGACGCCGGGCGCGGTAGTCGACGAGACGGTCGTGGTCGAAGCTGGCCACGACCTGGTGCGGCAGCGTTTCGAGCAGGCCGTCCACGATCTGCTCGCCGGTCTCGCCCGCGTCGATGTATCCGTCGAAGTGGTAGAGCATGACCAGGCCGGCCGACTCCTGGGCGAGCGCCATGTCGACGACGGCCAGGCCCTTCGGCTCCCATTCGTACAAACTCTGCGGATCAGGCACGGTTACCGCTCCTCCTCGTGTTCGTCGAGAAGAACGTCCGGCAGGGGACATGCATTCCCGGACTGTGCCCTTTCAGCCACCGGTTCATGCCGGAAGCCACGCGAGAACCCGGGGGTGCGACCACAGCGGCGGGCGCCCGCCCTCCCCTCGAAGGCACCGGCATCCGGGCCGAGAGCAAGGGCGTTGACGTTCATGTCGGTGAACACCTCGGCGGGGAAGCCGAGTTCACGACGGGCCCGAGGTCCTCGGGATCGTCGCCGGGGCGCGTCACGGGCCGTCAGTTTCCCGCGCACCCCACAGATGTTCCCCCGTTCACCCGGCCCGTCACCCCTGCCCCACGGGCAATGGTCCAGACATTGACACGGCCGCACCGCGTCCCTACCGTCACTGGGCAGCAAGTTCAGAGACTCGCCCCACATTCATGTACGAGAACCTCGAACTCCTTCGACGGGAAGGCACCCCCATGCGCACCCGCACGCTGCTCCCGGCCCTGCTGGCCACCGCGCTCGCCACCGGCGGCCTCGCCCTCGCCTCCGCCACCACGGCGGGTGCGGCGACGGTCATCGACGTGGGCACCGCCGCCCAGCTCAAGTCCGCCCTCACCGCCGCGGCCCCCGGCGACACGATCCGGCTCGCCGACGGCACCTACACCGGCAACTTCAAGGCGACCGTCCCCGGCACCGCTTCGGCCCGGATCACGCTCACGGGCTCCGCCAAGGCGATCCTCACGGCGGGCGGGGGTTACGGACTGCACCTCGACGGCGCCTCCTACTGGACCGTCAAGGGCATCACCGTCACCGGCGGCCAGAAGGGCATCATGGCCGACACCGCCACCGGCGTCGTCATCGATTCGGTGACCGTGCACGATCTGGACATGGAGGGCGTCCACTTCCGCAAGTCCAGCAAGGACGGCGTCATCAAGAACTCACGGATCTACGACACCGGGCACGACGGCCGCGGCATGGGCGAGGGCGTCTATGTCGGCACGGCCGGCGATCTCTCCGACCGGAGCGACCGGGTCCAGATCCTTGACAACACGATCGGTCCGGGGGTCGGCGGCGAGAACGTCGACATCAAGGAGGGCACCACCGGGGCGAAGATCGTCGGCAACACCTTCGACGGCAGCGGGCTGACCGGCGCCAACTACGACGACTCCTGGGTCGACGTGAAGGGCAATGACGTCCTGGTCGAGGGCAACAAGGGCTCCCGTACGACCAACAACGGCTATGAGACCCACACCCAGCAGAGCGGCTGGGGCTGCGGCACCGTCTTCCGCGGCAACACCTCGGACCTGACCGGTTCCAAGGGCGACAAGCAGATCGCGATCAACGTCACCAACTACGGCGCGAGCTGCCCGGCCGCCGTCCACAGCAGCAACACGGTGACCGGCGGGAAGGGCCTGACCAACATCACCGTCACGCCGTAGCCGCGCCGCGAAAACGAGTGAGGCCCGCTCCCCGGAGGGAGCGGGCCTCACTTTTCAGCTACTGCGGTCGATCATCGACCGGAGGGGGTGCAGAGCGTCAGCTCTGGCCGCCCGCCAGCTTCTCGCGCAGGGCAGCCAGGGCCTCGTCCGACGCCAGGGCGCCGGAGTTGTCCGCGGACTCCGAGGAGTACGAGCCGCCACCGCTGCCGCCGGAGGCAGCCGGGGCGCCACCGGCCGGGGCGGCAGCGCCCTCGGCAGCAGCGGCCTCGTCGGCCTCGCGGGACTTGATGACCTGGGCCTGGTGCTGCTCGAAGCGCTGCTGCGCCTCGGCGTACTGCGTCTCCCACGCCTCGCGCTGGGTCTCGTAGCCCTCGAGCCAGTCGTTGGTCTCGGGGTCGAAGCCCTCGGGGTAGATGTAGTTGCCCTGGTCGTCGTAGGACGCGGCCATGCCGTACAGGGTCGGGTCGAACTCGACCGAGGCCGGGTCGGCACCGAAGGACTCGTTGGCCTGCTTCAGCGAGAGGCTGATGCGACGGCGCTCGAGGTCGATGTCGATGACCTTGACGAAGATCTCGTCGTTGACCTGGACGACCTGCTCCGGGATCTCCACGTGGCGCTCGGCCAGCTCGGAGATGTGGACCAGACCCTCGATGCCCTCGTCGACGCGCACGAACGCACCGAACGGAACGAGCTTGGTGACCTTACCGGGAACGACCTGCCCGATCTGGTGCGTACGGGCGAACTGCTGCCACGGGTCTTCCTGCGTCGCCTTGAGCGACAGGGAGACGCGCTCGCGGTCCATGTCGACGTCGAGAACCTCGACGGTGACTTCCTGGCCGACCTCGACAACCTCGGAGGGGTGGTCGATGTGCTTCCAGGAGAGCTCGGAGACGTGCACGAGACCATCGACGCCGCCGAGGTCCACGAACGCACCGAAGTTGACGATCGAGGAAACGACGCCGGAGCGGACCTGGCCCTTCTGCAGGGTCGTGAGGAACGTCTGGCGGACCTCGCTCTGGGTCTGCTCCAGCCAGGCACGGCGGGACAGGACCACGTTGTTGCGGTTCTTGTCCAGCTCGATGATCTTCGCCTCGAGCTCCTTGCCCACGTAGGGCTGGAGGTCGCGGACACGACGCATCTCGACGAGCGACGCCGGCAGGAAGCCACGGAGGCCGATGTCGAGGATGAGACCACCCTTGACGACCTCGATGACGGTACCGGTGACGATCCCGTCCTCTTCCTTGATCTTCTCGATGGTGCCCCAGGCACGCTCGTACTGAGCGCGCTTCTTCGAGAGGATCAGGCGGCCTTCCTTGTCCTCCTTCTGGAGAACCAGGGCCTCGATCTCGTCACCGACCTTGACGACCTCGTTGGGGTCGACGTCGTGCTTGATCGAGAGCTCGCGGCTCGGGATGACGCCTTCGGTCTTGTAACCGATGTCGAGGAGAACCTCGTCCCGGTCAACCTTGACGATGACACCGTCAACGATATCGCCGTCGTTGAAGTACTTGATCGTCTCGTCGATCGCCGCGAGGAACGCGTCCGCGTCGCCGATGTCGTTGACCGCAACCTGCGGAGTGGTGGCGGTGGTCTCGGTGCTGCTCGTCATGTGGGAAAGGGCTCCGGTACGGACAGTGAGTCGTAGGTACTGCTACGCCGGGAGCCCGTATCACCTCTGCAGAAGCCGGACAGCTCGGGAAACACCGAACCCGCTGGACCGGGAGGCGCCTCGTGAACCGAGGGGACATACAACAGATGCGAGCGCGGCCTGCTAGGTCTGAGGCGCGCAGGCTCGCAGCGCAACTTGTAGCATACGGGGGCAGCCGGGCACGGTCAATGCGCGAAGGCGCACACCGGGGGCGCAACGGCTCATATCCGGCACAACTCGTGTTCCCCGAGGCCAGGTCGGCCCCAGGAGACAATCCATGGGTACGGGAGCCGTACTCACAGGTACCCCCCGGTACGTACCGCGTGCGGCGGGGTGAAGGCAAACTACAACGACGGACACGATGAGCCAAGAGATCTACGCGGCCGAACCCGAAGCGACCCGCCGCGACGCGTCCGAGACCGAGAGCAGCCGGGCCAGTCGCGGCTGGTGGGACCGGAACGCCGACGAGTACCAGAGCGACCACGGCGCCTTCCTCGGCGACGACCGTTTCGTCTGGGGGCCGGAGGGGCTCGACGAGGCGGACGCCGGCCTGCTGGGCCCCGCCGCGTCACTGCGGGGCCTGGACGTCCTGGAGATCGGTGCGGGCGCCGCGCAGTGCTCGCGCTGGCTCGCCGCGCGGGGTGCCCGCCCGGTGGCCCTGGACCTCTCGCACCGGCAGTTGCAGCACGCGCTGCGGATCGGCGACGAGGTCCCCCTGGTGGAGGCGGACGCCGGGGTGCTGCCGTTCCGGGACGGCTCCTTCGACCTGGCGTGCTCCGCCTACGGCGCGGTGCCCTTCGTCGCCGACCCCGTGCAGGTGTTCCGCGAGGTCCACCGGGTGCTGCGTCCCGGGGGCCGCTGGGTCTTCTCGGTGACGCATCCGGTCCGCTGGGCGTTCCCGGACGAGCCGGGGCCGGAGGGCCTCTCGGTCGCGGCCTCCTACTTCGACCGCACTCCCTATGTCGAGCAGGACGAGCGGGGCGACGCCGTGTACGTCGAGCACCACCGGACGCTGGGCGACCGGGTGCGGGACGTGGTGGCCGGCGGCTTCCGGCTGGTCGACCTCGTCGAGCCGGAGTGGCCCGCCTGGAACCACCAGGAGTGGGGCGGCTGGTCCCCGCTGCGCGGGAATCTGATCCCGGGCACGGCGATCTTCGTCTGCGAACGGGACTGACGGTCCCGGACACGGGGGCCCCGGACCCGGCGGGGGCGCGTCGTACGAGACTGGGGGCGTGATCCGTACCGACGCCCTGGACCAGTTGCCCGTACGCACCGCCGTGCCCGCCCTGGAGCGGGCGCTCGACGACCGCGGTGTCGCGGTGCTGTGCGCGCCGCCCGGCACCGGCAAGACGACTCTCGTACCGCTGGTCCTGGCCGGTCTGGCCGGGGACGGTCCGGTACGCAGGGTGCTGGTCGCCGAGCCGCGGCGGATCGCCGCGCGGGCCGCGGCGCGGCGGATGGCGTGGCTCGTCGGCGAGCAGGCCGGCGGCCGGGTGGGGTTCACGGTCCGCGGGGAGCGGGTGGTGGGGCGCGACACGGTGGTGGAGGTGGTGACCACCGGTGTGCTGCTCCAGCGGCTCCAGCGCGACCAGGAGCTGGCCGGGGTCGACGCGGTGATCATCGACGAGTGCCACGAGCGGCACCTGGACGCGGACACGGTCGCCGCGTTCCTGCTCGATGTGCGCGAGGCCATCCGGCCCGATCTGCGGCTGGTCGCCGCGTCCGCGACGACGGACGCGCAGGGCTGGGCGCGGCTGCTGGGCGATGCCCCGGTGGTCGAGGCGCAGGGCGTCTCGCATCCGGTGGAGGTGGTCTGGGCGCCGCCCGCCGCTCCGGTGCGGCCGCCGCACGGGATGCGCGTCGATCCGGCGCTGCTGACGCATGTCGCCGCGACGGTGCGCCGGGCGCTCGCCGAGCGGGACGGCGACGTGCTGTGCTTCCTGCCCGGGGTCGGCGAGATCGGCCGGGTGGCGGGGCAGCTGGCCGGGGTGGCCGCCGAGGTGCTCCAGGTGCACGGACGGGCTCCGGCGGCGGTGCAGGACGCGGTGCTGGCCGGGTCGTCGGACGGCCGGCGGGTGGTGCTGGCGACCTCGGTGGCGGAGTCGTCCCTCACGGTGCCCGGGGTGCGGGTCGTGGTCGACTCGGGGCTGGCCAGGGAGCCACGCACCGATCACGCGCGGGGGCTGAGCGCGCTGACGACGGTGCGGGCCTCGCAGGCGGCGGGGAGGCAGCGGGCGGGCCGGGCCGGTCGGGAGGCGCCCGGGGCGGTGTACCGGTGCTGGGCGCAGGCGGAGGACGGGCGGCTCGCCCGGTTCCCGTCCCCGGAAATCAAGGTCGCGGATCTGGCGGCGTTCGCGTTGCAGGCGGCGTGCTGGGGCGATCCGGACGCGTCGGGACTGGCGCTGCTCGACCCGCCGCCCGCGGGTGCGATGAGTGCGGCGCGCGAGGTGCTGACGGCGGTCGGCGCGGTGGACGCGGACGGGCGGGTGACCGACCGGGGCGTACGGATGTCCCGTCTCGGCCTGCATCCGCGGCTGGCGCGGGCGCTGCTGGACGGCGCCGCCGAGGTGGGCGGACGGCGGGCGGCCGAGGTGGTGGCGCTGCTGAGCGAGGAGCCGCCGCGGGAGTACGGGGACGATCTGGCGGCCGCTCTGCGGACCGCGCGGCGGGGCGGGGACGGCTACGCGGCGCGCTGGCGGCAGGAGGTCCGGCGGCTGTCCTCGTCGGTGAAGGAGGCGGCCGGCGGTTCCGGCCCGGACGACTCGGCCGTCGGTCTGGTGGCCGCGCTGGCGTTTCCGGAGCGGGTGGCACGGGCCCGCGGCGAGGGAGCGTTCCTGATGGCGTCGGGGACGGGCGCGGAGCTGCGGGACGGCTCGGGGCTGCGCAGTGCGCCCTGGCTGGCGGTCGCGGTCGCCGACCGGCCCGCGCACGCGGCGTCCGCACGGGTGCGGCTCGCTGCCGTCATCGACGAGGACACGGCACGGGCGGCCGCCGGACATCTGCTCCGCGGCGGCGAGGAGGTCCACTGGGCCGGCGGCGACGTGGTGGCCCGCCGGGTGGAGCGGCTGGGTGCCGTCGAACTGTCGGTGCGCCCGCTGAAGCAGCCGGCACCCGGGCCGGTGCGCGAGGCGCTGGTCGAGGGTCTGCGGCGCGAAGGGCTCGGGCTGCTGCGCTGGACGCGGGAGAGCGAGCAGTTGCGGGAGCGGCTCGCCTTTCTCCACCGCGAGCTGGGGGCGCCCTGGCCGGAGGTGTCGGAGGGCGCGCTGCTGGAGCGTACCGAGCAGTGGCTGGAGCCCGAGCTGTCACGGGCCCGGCGGCGCTCCGATCTGGCGCGGATCGACGCGGGGCAGGCGCTGCGGCGGCTGCTGCCGTGGGCGACGGGCGAGGCGGTGCGGCTGGACGAACTGGCGCCGGAGCGGATCGAGGTGCCGAGCGGTTCCCGTATCCGGGTGGAGTACGGCGGGGCGCAGCCCGTACTCGCGGTGAAGCTCCAGGAGTTGTTCGGTCTGCGGGAGACCCCGAGAGTGGCCGGGGTGCCGGTCCTGGTCCATCTCCTCTCCCCGGCCGGCCGGCCCGCGGCCGTCACCGCGGATCTGGCGTCGTTCTGGCGGGACGGCTACCGGGCCGTGCGGGCGGAGCTGCGCGGGCGTTACCCGAAGCATCCGTGGCCGGAGGACCCCACGACGGTGGAGGCGACCCGGTTCACGAAGGCCCGGCTCAAGCGGGAGTAGGGGCGGGTTCCGGCGTGGATGCCGGTGGCCCGTGCGGGCGGCGGGAGCGGGCCTCCAGCCACAGGGCGAGCGCGAGCAGTCCGACGCCGAGGACCAGGAAGCCCCAGGGCAGGTACGAGGTGAGCAGCAGGACCAGCAGGCGCTGGGACTTGACCAGGTCGACGATCGATTCGACGTAGTCCGGGCGCATCTTCACATGACCGGCGAACACGGTCATGGTGTCCTGGGGCATCCCCATCTTCCTGGCGTTGCGCAGCTCTTCCTTGTGGATCTCCTCGCCGTTGACCGGCGCTCCGGTGACCGGGTCCACCCAGAACATCCGCTTGGTGGTGTACCAGCGGGTCATGCCCGTCTTCGCGATCTGTTCCGGGGTGACGCCCTTGATCGGCATCTTCTTCGGCATCGGGACCTTGGTCCACGGGATGGTCTGCTCGAAGTAGTAGACGTCCATGCCGTGGAAGGTGCGGGTGCCCCTGTAGTGGATGGGCGAGCTGGTGCGGGCCTGGGCGTCGAAGTACTCGTAGTCGCGTTTCTGGGTGAGGAAGGGCCACTTGAACTCGATGCCCTCGCGCCTGACCGGGTCGCCGTCGACGGATTCCCCGGTGGCGTGGACGGGGGCCTGGCTGTGGGCGTCGAAGATGTAGCGCTCGGGGATCTCGGAGACCATCTTGCCGTCCGGGCCGGCCACGTAGCTGAGGGCGTCCCAGACGACGACGTCGCGGCCGGCGCTGCGTTCGATCTTCTCGGACTCCTCGACGTTGCCCTTGAGGGTCTGCACGATGGTGACCTTGGGGACCTTCTTCACCTTCATGTTGTCGTTGTAGTCGAGGAGGGTGGCGGGCTTCGCCTCCAGCACCGTCTCCTGGTACTGACTGGGCGGGATCTTCGCCAGCCTCGGGAAGGCGTACCAGCGCAGCAGTGGCGACATGGCGGCGAAGAAGACGGCGAATGCCAGGAGTACGAGGCTGGCTCGGCGGCGCATGTGGTGCCCTCCCTCGGCTTCTGCTTTCCGGAACTAGTTCTTGGGGCCCGGGACGGTGGTCAGCAGGGGTTTGGGCGAGGTCTCTCCCGGCGGGGCGCCGATCGCGCTGATGGTGAGGACGAGCGCGAGGGCTGCGGCCAGCCCGATGGCGGCGGCGACGAGAGCACGCATGCCGGTCCTCCCGGAGAGCATGGATCTGATGGGTCGTCAGGGTTGGGCACCGTAGCAATGCGGGCGCGAGATGAGAACACGTAGAACAGCCCCTCTGCCGGGTGGTGGCAAAGGGGCTGCTCCGACGTGCGGACGGGCGGGGTCAGCCGACGGGCGCCTCGGGGGTCTCGGACGTCTCGGGGGCCGGGGATGCCTCGGGGGCCTCGACCTTCAGCTCGATGACGATCGTGGCGCCGCCCTCGGTGGTGAGGCGCAGCTTGTAGGTGCCCGCGGTGTCGTCGGCGTAGATCCTGGGCAGCTTCAGGGTGCCGTCGGCGCCGGTCTTCAGCTCCATGAGGGTACGGACCGTCTTGCCGTCGGCGTCCTTGAAGTAGGGGCCCTTGTCGTTCTCGGCCGGCTTCTCGGCGTCGGTGATCATGGTGGCGGTGACGGCGACACCGGCCGCGACCGCGTCCTTGTACGTGGCCTTGACCTCGACGGTGTCGGCGAACTCGGTGCCGGGTGCCGCGGTCAGTGCCTTCTCGTCGGTCCTCGCGATCTCGTCGGCCTGACGGGCGGTGACGGTCGCGGTGTAGGCGACGGGGGGCAGCGAACGGCCGGTGGCGGTGGCCCGCACCGTGAACTTCCCGGCCTTCTCGCCCGCCTTCAGCACCGGGGCGGTGACCGTGCCGTCGGTTCCGGTGAGAAGAGTGACCGCGTTCTTCCCGCCGGCGAAGGCGGCGTCGGTGTCACCGGCGATGGTGAAGGTCACGGACACCTTGGCGAGCGGGCCGCCGAGGCTGTTCCTGGCCCGCACCTTGATCCGCTCGGCGAAGGCGTCGCCCGCGGTGGCGGTCAGCGTGCCGGTACCGGCGTTCTCCACGCCTGCGAGGGTCTGGGCCGGCGGGGTCGTGGGCGGGGTCGTCGGCGGGGTCGTGGGCGGGGTCGGGCCGGTGGATCCGCCACCCGGCTTGGTCGGGTCCGTGCCCGGCTTCGGCCTGGTCGTCCCGGGCGGCGAGGGGGACGGGCTCGGGCTGCCGGGGCTGTGGTCCCTGCCTCCGCCGAGGCCGGGCGGGACGGTGCCGGTTCCGTCGGGGATCTCGTGGGTGCCGCGGTTGTAGTAGTCGAACCACGAGCGGACGGTGCGCAGATAGGCGTCCGAGTGGTTGTAGCTCAGGACCGCCCGGTCGAGATCCGCGGCGAGGGACAGATCGCGGGAGCCGGCGCAGAGGTAGCGTCCGGCGGCGAGCGCCGCGTCGTAGATGTTGTTGGGGTCCTTGCGGCCGTCGCCGTTGCCGTCCTGGCCCCAGGTCGCCCAGGTGGACGGGATGAACTGCATCGGGCCGACGGCGCGGTCGTGGGTCGAGTCCCCGTCGTACGCCCCGTTGTCGGTGTCCTTGATCATGGCGAAGCCCCGGCCGTCGAGGACCGGGCCGAGGATCGGCGAGAACGTGGTGCCGTTCGCGTCGACCCTGCCGCCGCGGGCCTGGCCGGACTCGACCTTGCCGATCGCGGCGAGCAGCTGCCAGGGCAGCCGACAGGCGGCGTCGGTGTCGTCGAGGGTCTGCTCGGCCTTCTTGTACGCGGCCAGGATCGAAGCCGGGATACCGGATTCCGCACTGCCGGTGACGGGCAGATTCGTGGACGTGCCCGGCTTGTCGGGGGTGTTCAGCGGGGGCAGGTCCGTGTAGTACGGCGAGTTGCCGGTGGCCGCGCTGTCGTCGGGCGGAGGCGTCGACCCGGTGGACTGCTGGTCGCCGCTCTCGGTGACCAGCGATGTGCCCGGGGCCCCCGAGGCGGAGAGCGCCGCCACGGCGACGGCGGCCACAGCAGTGGTGGTCGCCCCCTTGCGAAGCCGACGACCGAATTGCGCTGCCATAACCTCTGGCCCCTCCCCTTCGACGACTGTCCACGCTCCCCAGCAGCAGGACTCAGGCGACCCTACGGCAACTTGTGCCGCCAAGACACCGTGCACTGACCGGTTCTCACCTGTTTTTCACGTTCCGGACAGCAAGTTGTACGGCAGTGGTCGGGCGGGCGACGGTGGCTCGCGCATACTTGCCGCCATGCCGTTCACACTCAGTCATGCCGCCGCCGTTCTCCCGGGGATGCGGCGGGACGGAACGGCACGTGGACCGCTGTTCGCCTCGGCCCTCGTCGCGGGTTCGTTCGCCCCCGACATGACGTACTACGCGGACACCGCGGTTCCCGGCGCCATGGAGTTCGGCCGGGTCACCCACTCGGTGTGGGGTGTGTTCACGGTCGATGTGCTGATCACCGCCGCCGTGGTGGCGTTGTGGCTGCTGCTGCGCGAACCGCTGGTGGCGCTGCTGCCGGAAGCCTGGCAGGGGCGGGTGCACGCGTTCGTACGGGGACGGCGCGGGGCCGCCCGCGGCGTGCGGGAGGCCGCCGGGTTCGTGCTGTCGGCGGTGATCGGGGCCGCCACCCATGTCGTCTGGGACGCCTTCACCCACCACGACCGGTGGGGTGTGCGCCTGGTGCCGCTGCTCGACGGGAGCGTCGGCGGATTTCCGGTGTTCCAACTGGTGCAGTACGGCAGTTCGGCGGTGGCCCTGGCCGTGCTCGCGTGGTTCACGGCGTCGGGGCTGCGGCGGACCGGGGCGCACCCGGTCCCGCCGTCCCTGCCGGTGCTGGACCGCCGGGGACGGTGGTCGGCGGGGGTGCTGCTGAGCGTCTGCGTACTGCTCGGCGTCGCCCACCGGTGCGCTCGCTGGTACGCGTACTTCGGGCACATCGACACCCCGCTGGACATCATCCCGACCGCCTGCTTCGGCGCCGGGGCGGGGCTGGCGATGGGCCTGGTGCTGTACGGGGCGTGGATGCGGCTGCGCCGACCGCGCACGACCGCACCCGCGGTCGCCGGACGGGCCTAGGGCCCGGGGATCCGGACGGGCCAGAAGACATCGCGTCCCGGGCCCGTCCGGCGCCGTCGGCGGGTCAGTGCGCCGCGGACTCCCAGTCCGTACCGACGCCCACCGAGACATCCAGCGGGGCGCGCAACTGCACGGCCGTGGACATCTCGTGGCGGAGGATCTCCTCCACCTGTGCCCGCTCGCCCTCGGCGACCTCCAGCACGATTTCGTCATGGACCTGGAGCAGCATCCGGGACTTCAGCTTCGCCCCGGTCAGTGCCCGGTCGACCTGGAGCATGGCGACCTTGACGATGTCCGCCGCCGTGCCCTGGATCGGTGCGTTGAGCGCCATTCGCTCGGCCATCTCGCGGCGCTGGCGGTTGTCGCTGTTGAGGTCGGGGAGATAACGGCGGCGGCCGAAGACCGTCTCCGTGTATCCCGTGGCCCTGGCCTCCTCCACCACCCGGTGCAGATAGTCGCGCACCCCGCCGAACCGCTCGAAGTAGGTGTCCATCAGGCCGCGCGCCTCGCCCGCCTCGATGTTCAGCTGCTGGGAGAGACCGAACGCGGAGAGCCCGTACGCGAGTCCGTAGCTCATGGCCTTGATCTTGCGGCGCATCTCCGGGTCGACGGCCGACTTGTCGACGCCGAAGACCTGCGAGGCGACCGTGGTGTGCAGGTCCTCGCCGGAGGTGAACGCCTCGATCAGGCCCGCGTCCTCGGAGAGGTGCGCCATCACCCGCAGCTCGATCTGGCTGTAGTCGGCCGTCATCAGCGTCTCGAAGCCCTCGCCGACGACGAAGCCGCGGCGGATGGCCCGGCCCTCGTCCGTACGGACCGGGATGTTCTGCAGGTTGGGGTCGGTGGAGGAGAGCCGGCCCGTCGCCGCCACCGTCTGGTTGAACGTGGTGTGGATACGGCCGTCCGCCGCGATCGTCTTGATCAGGCCCTCGACCGTGACCCGCAGCTTGGCCTGCTCGCGGTGGCGCAGCATGATCACCGGCAGCTCGTGCTCGGTCTGCGCGGCGAGCCAGGCCAGCGCGTCGGCGTCCGTCGTGTACCCGGTCTTCGTCTTCTTCGTCCTGGGCAGGCCCAGCTCGCCGAAGAGGACTTCCTGGAGCTGCTTGGGCGAACCGAGGTTGAACTCGCGGCCGACCGCGGCGTGCGCCTCCTTCACCGCCTGCTGCACCGCACCGGCGAACTGCTGCTCCATGCCTTCCAGATGGGCCCGGTCGGCGGCGATGCCGTGCCGCTCCAGACGGGCCAGCAGCGCGGACGTCGGCAGCTCCATGCCGTGCAGCAGATCGGTCGCGCCGACCTCTGCCAGCCGGGCGGTGAACGCATCGCCCAGATCCAGGACCGCGCGGGCCTGCGCCATCAGGGACTCGGCCTCGGCCTGGTCGTCCGCCCCGAAGGCCAGCTGGCCGTCGGACGCCGCCGCCGGGGCCAGCTCACGGCCCAGGTACTCCACCGCCAACGCGTCCAGCGCGAAGGAACGACGGCCGGGCTTGACCAGGTAGGCGGCCAGCGCGGTGTCCATCGTGACGCCGTCGACCTGCCAGCCGTGCTCGGGGAAGACCCGCATGGCGCTCTTCGCGTTGTGCATGACCTTGGGCCGGTCCGCGTCGGCGATCCAGGCGGCGAACGCCTGCTCGTCGCCCGCGTCGAGCAGGGCCGGGTCGAACCAGGCCGCCGCGCCGTCCGCCGCGGCCAGCGCGATCTCGGTGACCGTGCCGCTGCCCACCAGCCAGGCGTCGACCGTGGCCACCCCGAGCGGCTGCCCGCCGTGCTCGGCGAGCCAGGGCGCGAGCTCGCCCGCGCCCAGCACCGCGCCGTCCAGCTCGACGCCCGCGGCGGGCGCCGGGGCCTCGTCCTCGGCCGCGCCCGGATCGACGGCCAGCAGCCGCTCGCGCAGGCTCGGGTTACGGATCTCCAGGACATCCAGCACACCCGTCACCGCGGTGCGGTCGTACGGAGCGCGCTCCAGGTCCTGCGGGGTCTTCGGCAGCTCCACGTCACGGACCATCTCGGTCAGCCTGCGGTTCAGCCGCACCGCGTCCAGGTGATCCCGGAAATTCTGACCGGCCTTGCCCTTGACCTCCTCGGCGCGCTCGACCAGCTCGTCGAACGAACCGAACTGATTGATCCACTTCGCGGCGGTCTTCTCACCGACGCCGGGGATGCCCGGAAGGTTGTCCGACGGGTCACCGCGCAGCGCCGCGAAGTCCGGGTACTGCTGCGGTGTGAGCCCGTACTTCTCCTCGACCTTCGCCGGGGTGAAGCGCGTCAGCTCCGAGACGCCCTTGGTCGGGTACAGCACGGTGACGTTGTCCGTGATCAGCTGGAACGAATCCCGGTCACCGGTGACGATCAGCACCTCGAAACCGGCCGCCTCGGCCTGCGTGGCCAGCGTGGCGATGACATCGTCCGCCTCGAAGCCGTCGACCGCGAAACGGTCCGCGTGCATCGCGTCCAGCAGCTCGCCGATCAGCTCGACCTGCCCCTTGAACTCGTCCGGGGTCTTCGAACGGTTCGCCTTGTACTCCGGGAACTCCTGCGAGCGCCAGGTCTTGCGGGAGACGTCGAACGCCACCGCGAAATGCGTCGGCGCCTCGTCACGCAACGTGTTCGCGAGCATCGACGCGAAGCCGTACACCGCGTTCGTCGGCTGCCCCGACCCTGTCGTGAAATTCTCCGCAGGCAGCGCAAAGAACGCCCGGTACGCCAGGGAGTGCCCGTCCATCAGGAGCAGGCGCGGTCGGTTGTCTGCCGTCTTCTTCGATGCCGTCTCAGCCACGCCCCCGATCCTGCCACGGACCACTGACATTCCCGACCGGCCCCGCTCGCCGTCCTCCGCGCCGGTGCCGCGTGCCGGTGCCACGTGACAGGATCGGAAGAAGAAAACGGACAGCATCGATGCGCACCGCGCACCGCGCAGCCTCGCAGTCGGCTCAAAGGGGAGCACGAAATGGCCACCAAGCCGCCCACCGGAGATCCGGTCCAGGACGCGCCGCGAATCGAGCCGGCGCAGCACGCCGCCGCCGGGCTGCCGGCCGTCGCCCACAGCCTGCTCATCGCCCAGCAGCAGATGGGTGTGCGGCGCACCGCGCAGACCCTCCTCAAGGTCAACCAGAAGAACGGCTTCGACTGCCCCGGCTGCGCCTGGCCCGAGGGCGACAAGCGGCACACGGCGGAATTCTGCGAGAACGGCGCCAAGGCCGTGGCCGAGGAAGCGACGCTGCGCCGGGTCACCCCCGACTTCTTCGCCGCGCACCCGGTCGCCGACCTCGCCTCGCGCAGCGGGTACTGGCTGGGCCAGCAGGGCCGGATCACCCAGCCGATGTACCTCCCCGAGGGCGCCGACCGGTACGAGGCGGTCACCTGGGAGCGCGCCTTCGCCGTCATCGCCGAGGAGCTGGGCGCGCTCGGCTCCCCCGACGAGGCCCTCTTCTACACCTCGGGCCGCACCAGCAACGAGGCCGCGTTCCTGCTCCAGCTGTTCGCCCGCGAATTCGGCACCAACAACCTCCCCGACTGCTCCAACATGTGCCACGAGTCCTCCGGCTCGGCACTGACGGAGACCATCGGCATCGGCAAGGGCAGCGTCTCCCTGGAGGACCTCCACCGGGCGGGCCTGATCATCGTCGCCGGACAGAACCCCGGCACGAACCATCCCCGGATGCTCTCCGCCCTGGAGAAGGCCAAATCGGCGGGCGCGAAGATCATTTCGGTGAACCCGCTCCCCGAGGCGGGCCTGGGACGGTTCAAGAACCCGCAGACCCCGCTCGGCATGATCAAGGGCGCCGCGCTCAACGACCTCTTCCTCCAGATCCGGATCGGCGGCGACCAGGCCCTCTTCCGCCTCCTCAACAAAATGATCCTGGAGACCGAGGGCGCCGTCGACGAAGCCTTCGTACGGGAGCACACCCACGGTTACGAGGAGTTCGCCCGAGCGGCCCGCGAGGCGGACTGGGACCAGACCCTCGCCGCCACCGGCCTCGACCGCGGCGCCATCGAGAAGGCGCTCGCCATGGTCCTCGCCTCGAAGCGCACCATCGTCTGCTGGGCCATGGGCCTCACCCAGCACAAGCACTCCGTGCCGACCATCCGCGAAGTCGTCAACTTCCTGCTGCTGCGCGGCAACATCGGCCGCCCCGGCGCCGGAGTGTGCCCCGTCCGAGGCCACTCCAACGTGCAGGGCGACCGCACCATGGGCATCTTCGAGCGCCCCGCCCCCGCCTTCCTCGACGCCCTCGACCAAGAATTCGGGATCACCTCACCGCGCCACCACGGCTACGACGTCGTCCGCTCCATCCAGGCCCTGCGCGACGGCGACGCCAAGGTCTTCTTCGCCATGGGCGGCAACTTCGTCGCGGCCACCCCCGACACGGACGTCACCGAGGCCGCGATGCGCCGCGCCCGCCTCACCGTCCACGTCTCCACCAAACTCAACCGCTCGCACGCCGTGACCGGCACCCGCGCACTGATCCTGCCGACGCTGGGACGCACCGACAAGGACGTCCAGGCGAGCGGCAAGCAGTTCGTCACCGTCGAGGACTCCATGAGCATGGTCCACTCCTCACGCGGCAACCTCACCCCCGCGAGCCCCCACCTGCTCTCCGAACCCGCCATCGTCGCCCGCCTCGCCCGCGCCGTCCTCGGCCCCGGATCGGCCACCCCCTGGGAGGAGTTCGAGAAGGACTACGCGACGATCCGCGACCGCATCTCCCGCGTCGTCCCCGGCTTCGAGGACTTCAACGCCCGCGTCGCGCACCCCGGCGGCTTCACCCTCCCGCACGCCCCCCGCGACGAACGCCGCTTCCCCACCGCGACCGGCAAGGCCAACTTCACCGCCGCGCCCGTCGAGTACCCCGAACTCCCCGAAGGCAGGCTGCTGTTGCAGACCCTGCGCTCCCACGACCAGTACAACACCACCGTCTACGGCCTCGACGACCGCTACCGCGGCATCAAGGGCGGCCGCCGCGTCGTCCTGGTCAACCCCGACGACGCCCACGCCCTCGGCCTGCCCGACGGCGCGTACACCGACCTCGTCGGCGAATGGAAGGACGGCGTGGAGCGCCGCGCCCCCGGCTTCCGCATCGTGCACTACCCGACCGCCCGGGGCTGCGCCGCCGCCTACTACCCGGAGACCAATGTGCTGGTCCCCCTCGACTCCACCGCCGACACCAGCAACACCCCGGCCAGCAAGTCCGTCGTCGTCCGCTTCGAGAACACCGTCGCCTGATCACGACGGACAGGCCCTAAGCGTCCGCTCAGTCGTCTGATAAGAACGATGCACACAGCAACGAAGCCGTGAACCACCGCAGACGATCGGAGCCGGCCCATGGGCGAGCACACCGCACCCAAGTTCCCCCAGGAGATCATCGACGAGTACGCCGCACTCGGCGTCGACCTGCCCGCCCTCTTCTCCGCCGGCCACCTCGGCGAGCGCATGGGCGTCACCGTCGTCGAAGCCTCCGCGGACCGCGTCGTCGGCACCATGCCCGTCGAGGGCAACACCCAGCCCTACGGACTGCTCCACGGCGGCGCCTCCGCCGTCCTCGCCGAAACCCTCGGCTCCATCGGCTCCATGCTCCACGGCGGCGCCACCAAACTCGCCGTCGGCGTCGACCTGAACTGCACCCACCACCGCGGCGTACGCAGCGGACTCGTCACCGGCGTCGCCACCCCCGTACACCGCGGCCGTTCCACCGCCACGTACGAGATCACCATCACCGACGAACAGGACAAGCGGGTCTGCACCGCACGCCTCACCTGCATGCTCCGCGACGCCCCCCGGCCCGACGCCGCCTGACGGGCCGGAAACACACCGCACACACCACGCGGCACCACCGCCCGACACCGATGCCCGGCCGGAACACAATCCAGCCGGGCATCGCCATGCCCGCCCACAACCACCCACGCACCACTCACGATTGACAGCCGGACACGCCAACTCCCTTGACCGGCAACCTTGTTGTGTGGCCCACTCGGCACCCCGCACACACCGACCCCGCACCCCCCGCACACAACACCGCGTCGACCACACCAGCCCCGATGTGACACTGCGTAACCGCTATCCGATACGCGGACGCCCGCACGCGGCCCCACCGACCCGGCCCCCACAGCCGCCGGGCACCTCACCATGCCCTCGCGCACCCCACCCCGCCCCACCTCGCGCGACAGCACCATGATCGGCTCAAGCCCCTTAGCAGAGCTGCGCGTTCTCAGAATGCGGTCACTTCGCCGTCCGGTAAAAAAGCCGTACATGTCCGCACAGCCACCTCAAGCCTTCCTCAAGGGCATAACAAGAGAGTCACATCCTGCGGCGGACCCATCCCCGACCCCCACACCTGCGCCTAGAGTCACCGCCAGTCACCGCGCCGCCGGGCGCGTCTGCAGCACGGCCCTGTACCAACCAGTACGGCCCGGCGAACGACACGGCACCTCAAGCAGAGGAGGCCGCGCCAGGGAAAGGACCTTTCGTGCGACACCGTTCTTTGCTCATACTCACCACCGTGCTCACGACCGGAGCACTGACCCTCACCGCCTGCGGGTCGCGCGACGACAACAAGAAGAGCAGCGACAGCGGCGGCACCCAGACCGTCGTCATCGGCGTCGACGCGCCCATCACCGGCGACCTGTCCGCCCTCGGCCTCGGCATCAAGAACTCCGCGGACCTCGCCGCCAGGACGGCGAACAAGGAAAAGACCGTCCCGGGCATCAAGTTCGAGGTCAAGCCGCTCGACGACCAGGCACAGCCCTCCGTCGGCCAGCAGAACGCCCAGAAGTTCATCGACGACGACACCGTCGTCGGCGTCGTCGGCCCGCTGAACTCCGGCGTCTCCCAGTCGATGCAGAAGCCGCTCAACGACGCCTCCCTCACCCAGGTCTCCCCCGCCAACACGGGCACCGAACTCACCCAGGGCGAGAACTGGAAGACCGGCGACAAGAAGCGCCCCTTCAAGACCTACTTCCGCACCGCCACCACGGACCAGATCCAGGGCGCCTTCGCAGCGAAGTACCTCTTCAACAACGCGAAGGTCAAGCAGGTCTACCTCATCGACGACCAGAAGCCCTACGGCGCCGGTCTCGCCGCCTCCTTCAAGAACACCTTCACCACCCTCGGCGGCAAGATCGTCGGCTCCGACCACGTCAACCCCGACGACCGCGACTTCAACGCCGTCGTCACCAAGGTCAAGAAGTCCGGCGCCAAAGCCGTCTACTACGGCGGCGAATACCCCGCCGGCGCACCCCTGAGCCAGCAGCTCAAGGACAGCGTCCAGATCCCCCTCATGGGCGGCGACGGCATGTACAGCGCCGACTTCATCAAGCTCAACAAGAAGGCCCAGGGCGACATCGCCACCTCCGTCGGCAAGCCCGTCGAGGAACTCGACTCGGCCAAGAAGTTCATCGCGGACTACAAGACCGCCGGATACAAGGACGCCTACGAGGCCTACGGCGGCGGCACCTACGACGCCACCTGGTCGATCATCGAAGCCGTCAAGATCGCCGTCGCCGACAACGGCGGCAAGCTCCCCAGCGGCGACGACGCCCGCGCCAAGGTCCTCGCAGCCATGGCCAAGGTCAAGTTCGACGGCGTCACCGGCCCCGTCTCCTTCGACGAGTACGGCGACACCACCAACACCATGATGACCGCCTACCAGGTCGACGGCGGCAAGTGGACCTCCAAGCTCAGCGAGGCCTACAAGCCGTAACAAGCTCCGCGGCCCACGCCTGACCCACACCAGACCGCGCGGGAGCGCTACCAGCCCTCCCGCGCGGTGCCATATCCGAACCACTCCACGGAGGCCCTGCGGTGAACGAACTGCCGCAACAGCTGGCCAATGGACTCATCCTCGGCGCGATGTACGGACTCATCGCGATCGGCTACACGATGGTCTACGGAATCATCCAGCTCATCAACTTCGCCCACGGCGAGATCTTCATGATCGGAGGCTTCGGAGCTCTCACCGTGTACCTCTGGATGCCGGCCGGTGTCTCCCTCCTCGCAATCATCCCACTCATGATCATCGGCGGCGTCATATGCTCCGTCGCCGTCAGCGCAGCCGCCGAACGCTTCGCCTACCGGCCCCTGCGCAACGCCCCCAGACTGGCCCCGCTGATCACCGCGATCGGACTCTCCCTCGCACTCCAGCAGGCCATCTGGAAGTGGTACCCCGACGCCAAGAAGGACCGTTCCTTCCCCCAGTTCAAGGGCGAAGCGATCGACATCTTCGGCGCCCACATCCAACGCGGTGACCTCTTCGTCCTCATCACGGCACCCATCTGCATGCTCGCCCTCGGGCTCTTCGTCTCCAAGACCCGCTCCGGCCGCGGCATGCAAGCCACCAGCCAGGACCCCGACACCGCCAAGCTCATGGGCATCAACACCGACCGCATCATCGTCATGGCCTTCGCCATCGGTGCCGCGTTCGCCGCCGTCGCCGCCGTCGCCTACGGGCTCAAGAACGGCCAGATCGGCTTCAAAATGGGCTTCATCATGGGCCTCAAGGCCTTCACCGCAGCCGTACTCGGCGGCATCGGCAACATCTACGGCGCCATGCTCGGCGGCGTCGTACTCGGCATCGCCGAATCCCTCGCCACCGGCTACATGAGCAACGTCCCCGGCATGGAACTCTTCGGCGGCGGCGCCTGGAAGGACGTATGGGCCTTCGTCCTCCTCATCATCGTCCTGCTGCTCCGCCCCCAGGGCCTGCTCGGCGAACGCGTCGCGGATCGGGCGTGATACGGATGACCACCAACCCCACCACCACACCCGCACCCGCCCCCTTCCTGCCGATCCCCGCGGCAGCCGCCCGCATCGGCACCGTCGCAGGCGCCGCCGTCGCACTCGCCGGCACCTTCCTCGCCTGGACCTGGACCGACCAGTTCCCCGGCGACCTCACCGTCACCGGCTACCCCGGCGGCCTCCAGGTCCTCACCCTCATCAGCGCCGCACTCACCCTGCTCCTCGCACTGTCGGGATACGGCATCCGAGGCCTGCGCTGGCTCACCCCCGGCGGCACCAACAGCCCCGTCCGCCTCCTCGCCCTCGGCACCCTCGGCACCACCGGCTACACCATCGGCGCCATCGCCTACGACCTCGGCGGCGTCGTCAACCTGGAACCCGGCGCCTGGGTCAGCGGCATCGGCGCACTCATCGCCACCATCACCGCACTCGGACTCCCCGGCGACCACCCACTCGCCGACACCGGGACCACCGCCTGGCAGCGCTTCCGCAACAGCCTCGGCGCCCCCCAGGCCCCCCGCGCCAAAGCCCTCCCCTCCTGGGCCGAAATCCTCATCATCGTCGCCGCGTTCGGCATCGGCCTCTATGCCTTCGCCTACGGCATCGACACCGACTACACCGAACTCTTCATCGGCTTCCTCATCACCGTCGGCTTCGCCTTCACCGCACTCCACCGAGCCGGACTCATCTCCCGCCTCACCGCGCTGACCGCGAAACACCGCAACATCACCCTCGCCGCAGCCCTCGTCGCAGCCGTCTGCTTCCCCTTCACCCAGCAGAAAGAGGAATACGCGCTCATCGGCGCCAACATCCTCATCTTCGGCACCGTCGCACTCGGCCTCAACGTCGTCGTCGGCCTCGCCGGCCTCCTCGACCTCGGATACGTCGCCTTCCTCGGCGTCGGCGCCTACGCCGCCGCCCTGGTCTCCGGCTCCACCATGTCGGCCATCGGCGTCGAATTCCCCTTCTGGGCCGCCGTCCTCACCGGCGCCGGAGCATCACTCGTCTTCGGCGTACTCATCGGCGCACCCACCCTGCGACTGCGCGGCGACTACCTCGCCATCGTCACCCTCGGCTTCGGTGAAATCTTCCGCCTCACCGTGAACAACCTCAACGGCAACAGCGGACCCGACCTCACCAACGGCTCCCAAGGCATCCCCAGCATCCCCGACCTCAACTTCTTCGGATTCGACTTCGGCCTCAAGCACAACATCCTCGGCTTCGACCTCGGCAGGTCCGCCAACTACTACCTGCTGATGCTCGTCTTCACCGCCGTCGTCGTCCTCGTCTTCCGCCGCTCCGGAGAATCCCGCATCGGCCGCGCCTGGGTCGCCATCCGCGAAGACGAAACCGCAGCCACCGCCATGGGCATCAACGCCTTCCGGCTCAAACTGCTCGCCTTCGCCCTCGGCGCCACCCTCGCCGGACTCGCCGGAACCGTCCAGGCACACGTCAACTACACCGTGACACCCGAGCAGTACCAGTTCGCCGGCTCCGTACCCCCCAACTCCGCCTTCCTCCTCGCCGCCGTCATCCTCGGCGGCATGGGAACCCTCAGCGGACCCCTCGTCGGCGCCGCACTGCTCTACCTCATCCCGGCCAAACTCCAGTTCATGCAGGACTACCAGCTCTTCCTCTTCGGCATCGCACTCATCCTCCTGATGCGCCTGCGCCCCGAAGGACTGGTCGCCGACCGCAGGAAGCAGCTCGAATTCCACGAGAACGACGAGCCCGACGTACCGGAACCACGGCAGTCCGAAGAGACCGGCGCCGGCATCGCCAAGGCGGGGGCGTGACCACCATGACCACCACCACGAAGACCGCCACCACCGTCCTCGACGCCAGCGGCGTCACCATGCGCTTCGGCGGCCTCACCGCCGTACGCGACGTCGACCTCACCGTCAACGCGGGCGAGATCGTCGGCCTCATCGGACCCAACGGCGCCGGCAAGACCACCTTCTTCAACTGCCTCACCGGCCTCTACGTCCCCACCGAGGGCAAGGTCAGCTACAAGGACACCGTCCTGCCGCCCAAGCCCCACCTCGTCACCCAGGCAGGCATCGCCCGCACCTTCCAGAACATCCGGCTCTTCGCCAACATGACCGTCCTGGAGAACGTCCTCGTCGGACGCCACACCAGGACCAAGGAAGGCCTCTGGTCCGCCCTCCTGCGCCTCCCCGGCTTCACCAGGGCCGAGAACGCCAGCCGCGAACGCGCCATGGAACTCCTGGACTTCATCGGCCTGGCGGACAAGGCCGACCACCTCGCGCGCAACCTCCCCTACGGAGACCAGCGCAAGCTGGAAATCGCCCGCGCCCTCGCCAGCGACCCCGGACTCCTCCTCCTCGACGAGCCCACGGCCGGCATGAACCCGCAAGAGACCCGCGTCACCGAAGAACTCATCTTCGCCATCCGTGACCAGGGCATCGCCGTCCTCGTCATCGAGCACGACATGCGGTTCATCTTCAACCTCTGCGACCGCGTCGCCGTCCTCGTCCAGGGCGAAAAGCTCGTCGAAGGAACCCCCGACATCGTCCAGAGCGACGAACGCGTCGTCGCGGCCTACCTCGGCACCCCCTTCGAAGGCGCCCCCGGCGCCGAAGAAGCCGCCGAGGTCGAAGCCGCGGAAGCCGGAGCCGCCGCAGCGAGCACCGCCAGGACCGCGGCCACCACCGACACCAGCACCAGCACCAGCACCGAGGAGGAGGACACCCGATGACCGCACTGCTAGAGGTCGAGGACCTCCGCGTCGCCTACGGCAAGATCGAAGCCGTCAAGGGCATCTCCTTCACCGTCGAAGCCGGCCAGGTCGTCACCCTCATCGGCACCAACGGCGCCGGCAAGACCACCACCCTGCGCACCCTCTCCGGCCTCCTCAAGCCGGCCGGCGGCCGCATCGTCTTCGACGGCAAACCGCTCGCCGACATCCCCGCGCACAAGGTCGTCTCCCTGGGCCTCGCCCACTCCCCCGAGGGACGCCACATCTTCCCCCGGCTGACCATCACCGAGAACCTCCAGCTCGGCGCCTACCTCCGCAACGACAAGGCAGGCATCGAAAAGGACATCCAGCGCGCCTACGACCTCTTCCCCATCCTCGGGGAACGCCGGAAGCAGGCCGCCGGAACCCTCTCCGGCGGCGAACAGCAGATGCTCGCCATGGGCAGGGCCCTCATGTGCCAGCCCAAACTCCTGATGCTCGACGAACCCTCCATGGGCCTCTCCCCGATCATGATGCAGAAGATCATGGAGACCATCGTCGAACTCAAGGCCCAGGGCACCACCATCCTGCTCGTCGAGCAGAACGCCCAGGCCGCGCTCTCGCTCGCGGACCACGGCCACGTCATGGAGGTCGGAAAGATCGTCCTCTCCGGCACCGGCGCGGACCTCCTCCACGACGAGTCCGTCCGCAAGGCCTACCTCGGCGAGGACTGACACACACGAGGAAGGCCCGCGTCCCGGATGTCCGGGACGCGGGCCTTCCTCGTACTCGCGTACGGCCTACTCGGCCGCCCTCTTCTTCTCCTCGGCGTCCTCGATCAACGCCTCGGCAAGCTGCTGCATCGACAACCGGCGGTCCATCGACGTCTTCTGGATCCACCGGAACGCGGCCGGCTCGGAGAGCCCGTAATCCGTCTGCAGAATGCTCTTCGCCCGGTCCACCAGCTTCCGCGTCTCCAGCCGCTGCGCGAGATCCGCGACCTCGGACTCCAGCGCCTTCAGCTCCGCGAACCGCGACACCGCCATCTCGATGGCCGGCACCACGTCGCTCTTGCTGAACGGCTTCACCAGATACGCCATCGCCCCGGCGTCCCTGGCCCGCTCGACGAGATCGCGCTGCGAGAACGCGGTCAGCATCAGGACCGGCGCGATGGACTCCTCGGCGATCTTCTCCGCCGCGGAGATCCCGTCCAGGACCGGCATCTTCACATCGAGGATGACCAGGTCCGGCCGGTGCTCCCGAGCCAGCTCGACGGCCCGCTGCCCGTCCCCTGCCTCGCCGACGACCGCGTAGCCCTCTTCCTCCAGCATCTCTTTGAGGTCGAGACGGATGAGCGCCTCGTCCTCGGCGATGACGACGCGGGTCGTCAGCGGCGGAACGTGCGACTTGTCGTCGTCGGCGGGCTGGGGCGACTCGGGGGTGGTCACGGGGCTCCTTGTTCAAAGGCAGATACAGCTCCCCATGAGCCTACCCACCTCCTGTAAGGTAGTGACTCGCAGGGCGCCACTAGCCCTTCCTTTCTAAGGCCCCAGTACTCCAATTGGTTAGAGAGGCCGCTCTCAAACAGCGGACAGTGTGGGTTCGAATCCCACCTGGGGCACTTTTCCTTGGATTGCAAGGTCGCAGGAGAACGACAAGGCTTCACTTGATCGTGTGATTGCCTTACCGATTCCACCCCCCGGGCACCGCGACTCGGTCAGGATCGACCAGGTGTACGACCTCGATACGCGCAAGCGTGCTCTGGACCTCCTGGCCCAAGGCTTCAGCCAGAACTCTGTAAGCAAGCAGACCGGCATCTCGCGGGCCGCCGTCCGTTCGTGGCAGACACGACTGGAACCCCTCGGCCGGAACCGCGTCGCAGCCTGCCCGAGGTGCGACGGTCTGCCGGGCGAGCCCGAAGACCCCGCCGCGTACGCATACCTACTGGGCCTCTATCTCGGCGACGGCTGTATCAGCTCCAGCAAAAGGGGCGTGTACTTCCTCCGCATCGCCTGCGCCGACAGCTGGCCAGGCCTCATCGATACTTGCGCCGAAGCCATGCAGCTTGTGCGTCCCGGCAACAAGGTGTTCCGAGTTCAGCGTCAGGGCTGCCAGAACGTGACCTGCTACAGCAAGCACTGGCCGGGCCTCTTCCCCCAGCACGGCCCCGGCAAGAAGCACGAGCGCACGATCTCTCTCGAACCCTGGCAACAGCAGATCGTGCGCACCCACCCCTGGGAGTTCATCCGCGGTCTGATCCACTCCGACGGATGCCGAGTCACCAACTGGACCACAAAGCTCATCGGCGGCGAGCGAAAGCGCTACGAGTACCCCCGGTACTTCTTCACCAACTTGTCAGCCGACATCCTGGGCCTCTTCACCGATGCCCTGGACCTCGTCGGCGTTCACTGGAAGCACGCCAACAAGCGGAATATCTCCGTCGCCCGACGGGCGTCCGTCGCGCTGATGGACGCCCACGTCGGGCCGAAGTACTGACGACCGGCCTACTTCGGGCTGTCGTCCTCGCCGATGTGGTGCACCCGCACCAGGTTCGTCGAGCCCGGGACTCCCGGCGGGGAGCCGGCCGTGATGACCACGACGTCGCCCTTCTGGCAGCGGCCGATCTTCAGCAGTTCCTCGTCGACCTGCGCGACCATCGCGTCCGTCGAGTCCACGTGCGGGCCGAGGAAGGTCTCGACGCCCCAGGTCAGGTTCAGCTGGGAGCGGGTGGCCGGGTCCGGGGTGAAGGCGAGGAGCGGGATGGGTGAGCGGTAGCGGGAGAGGCGCCTGACCGTGTCGCCGCTCTGGGTGAAGGCGACCAGGAACTTCGCGCCGAGGAAGTCGCCCATCTCGGCTGCCGCGCGGGCCACCGCGCCGCCCTGGGTGCGGGGCTTGTTGCGGTCGGTCAGAGGCGGGAGGCCCTTGGTGAGGATGTCCTCCTCGGCCGCCTCGACGATGCGGGACATCGTGCGGACCGTCTCGATCGGGTGCTTGCCCACGCTGGTCTCGCCGGAGAGCATCACCGCGTCCGTGCCGTCGATGACCGCGTTGGCGACATCGGAGGCCTCGGCGCGGGTGGGGCGGGAGTTGTCGATCATCGAGTCGAGCATCTGGGTGGCGACGATGACCGGTTTGGCGTTGCGCCTGGCGAGTTTGATCGCGCGCTTCTGGACGATCGGCACCTGTTCCAGGGGCATTTCGACGCCGAGATCGCCGCGGGCGACCATGATTCCGTCGAAGGCGGCGACGATGCCGTCGATGTTCTCGACGGCCTGGGGTTTCTCCACCTTGGCGATGACGGGGAGGCGGCGGCCTTCCTCGTCCATGATGCGGTGGACGTCCTCGATGTCGCGTCCGCTGCGTACGAAGGAGAGGGCGATGATGTCGGCGCCGGTGCGCAGGGCCCAGCGGAGGTCTTCGATGTCCTTCTCGGAGAGTGCGGGGACGGAGACGGCGACGCCGGGGAGGTTGAGGCCCTTGTGGTCGGAGACCATGCCGCCTTCGATGACGGTGGTGCGGACGCGGGGGCCGTCGACTTCGGTGACTTCGAGGGTGACGCGGCCGTCGTCGACGAGGATGCGTTCGCCGGTGGTGACGTCGGCGGCGAGGCCGTCGTAGGTGGTGCCGCAGGTGTGGCGGTCGCCTTCGACGGGTTCGACGGTGATGGTGAAGCTGTCGCCGCGTTCGAGGAGTACGGGGCCTTCGCGGAAGCGTCCGAGGCGGATCTTCGGGCCTTGAAGGTCGGCGAGGATGCCGACGCTGTGTCCGTTCTCGTCGGAGGCCTTGCGTACGTGGTGGTACCGCTCTTCGTGTTCGGCGTAGGTGCCGTGGCTGAGATTGAGGCGGGCGATGTCCATTCCCGCTTCGACCAATGCCTTGATCTGGTCGTATGTGTCGACGGCGGGGCCCAGGGTACAAACGATTTTTGCTCGGCGCATGGTTCGAGCCTAGACCTTACCTACGGGTAGTTATTTGGCGTGCCGTGACTGCTCAACGACCTTTGGATGAAGGGTTATTGACAAGTGTTGAATTGTGCGGCGGGGCGCTCGGATGAGCATTGTTTTCTACAGTTTTGGCGGTGACATGATGAAGCGGGCGTTGACCTGGGCGTAGACGGTCTGGCGTTGTGGTTCGAGGTCGAGGGCGGGGGCGGGTTCGGGTGCTGCTCCGCCGAAGGCGGCGCGGCCGCGCATGGCGCCGGGGGCGGGCGGGGCGGTGTTCTCGGCGCCGAGGTCGGCGAGTTCGACGAGGGCGGTGAGCTGGGCGCCGAGGGCGTCGGCGTATTCGCGGGCGCGTTGGACGGCTTCGTGGACGGCTTGGCGGCGGGCGGTTCCGTGGGCGGGTGAGTCGGGGCGCAGGCCCCACCAGGGGCCGTTGACCCGGGTCATGTCGAGGTCGGCGATTCGGGTGGTGAATTCGCCCAGCGCGGTGAAGTCGTTGAGGACGGCGGTGATGTGGACGCGGCCGTGGTAGGCGTGGATTTGTTCGTTGCGGCCTTTCTGGGTCAGTTCGGGCGTGATGGAGATGGCGCCGGTTTCGAGTTTTTCCATGGCTTGTCCGTAGGAGCGTGCGAGTTCGAGTACGTGGTTGTTGCGGCGGGTGAGGTCTTCGAGGGTGTTGCGGCGGTCCTTGCCGCGGGCGGTGACGGTGACGGTGATGCGGGCGGTCTCGGGGTCGACTTCGAGGCGGGCTTCGCCGCGGACTGCGACGCGGGGGTGTTCGGGGGTGCCGTAGGACGGTGGGGTGTGGGTCATGGGTTCACTGTCGCATCCGGGTCCGACAGCGGGTGGTCATCAGATCGAAACCCGCAGGGGGTGTTGCGGGGTGCGGCTCCTGGGTCATTATCTACGCGCGTTGTGTGCGGCGGGCCCTGTTGTGCGGGTGCTGTGTCGTACGAGAACCGAGCTGCGTGAGAACTGAGATGTGGGAGACGAAATGCCGCTGAACCGTAGGACGTTCCTGGGCACATCGGCGGCCGCCGGTGCGGGTGTGGCCATCGCGGGGGGTTCCGCGGCGCCTGCCGCGGCCCATGGTCATGGCCATGGGCATGGCCACGGGCGTCCGCCGAAGCGGTACTCGTTCACCGTGATGGGGACGACGGACCTGCATGGGAATGTCTTCAACTGGGACTACTTCACCGACAAGGAGTTCGACGACAAGGCGCACAACGATGTCGGTCTGGCGAAGATCTCGACTCTGGTGGACCAGGTGCGCCGGGAGAAGGGTCGTCGTAACACGCTGATGATCGATGCGGGTGACACGATCCAGGGCACTCAGTTGTCGTACTACTACGCGAAGATCGATCCGATCACGGCGAAGCGCGGCCCGGTGCATCCGATGGCGCAGGCGATGAATGCGATCGGGTACGACGCGGCGGCGCTGGGCAACCATGAGTTCAATTACGGCATTCCGGTGCTGCGGAAGTTCGAGGAGCAGTGCGACTTCCCGCTGCTGGGTGCGAATGCGCTGGATGCGAAGACGTTGCGGCCGGCGTTCGCTCCGTATGTCATCAAGCGGTTGCGTACTCCGCATGGCCGGGATGTGAAGGTGGCGATTCTGGGGCTGACGAATCCGGGTATCGCGATCTGGGACAAGGCGAATGTCGGTGGGAAGATGGTGTTCCCGGGTCTGGAGGAGCAGGCGGCGAAGTTTGTGCCGCGGCTTCGTTCGATGGGTGCGGATGTGGTGATCGTTTCGGCGCACTCGGGGAACAGTGGTACGTCGTCGTACGGTGATCAGATCCCGTATGTGGAGAATGCGGCGGGTCTGGTGGCCGAGCAGGTGCCGGGTATCGATGCGATTCTGGTCGGGCATGCGCATCTGGAGATTCCCGAGTATTTCGTGGAGAACAAGCAGACCGGTAAGAAGGTGGTGCTCTCGGAGCCGTTGAAGTGGGGGCAGCGGCTGACGCTGTTCGACTTCGATCTGGTGTGGGAGAAGGGTCGCTGGGTGGTGGAGAAGGCGGGTTCGCAGGTGCTGAACTCGAACACCGTGGCGGAGGACCCGAAGATCACGAGGATGTTGGCGGACGAGCACAAGAAGGTTGTGGCGTACGTCAATCAGGTGATCGGTACGTCGACGGCGGCGATGACGACGGCGGAGGCGGCGTGGAAGGACGAGCCGATCATCGATCTGATCAATGTCGTTCAGGCGGAGACGGTGAAGGCGGCTCTGGCGGGTGGTGCGTATGCGGCGCTTCCGGTGCTTTCGCAGGCGTCGTGCTTCTCGCGTACGGCGCAGATTCCGGCCGGCGATGTGACGATCAAGGATGCGGCGGGTCTGTATCCGTTCGAGAACACGCTTGAGGCGCGTCTGCTGACGGGTGCGCAGCTGAAGGATTATCTGGAGTTCTCGGCGCGGTATTACGTGCAGACGGCGGCGGGTGCGCCGGTGGACACGGCGAAGTTGACGAATGCGGACAACACTCCGGATTACAACTATGACGCGGTGTCGGGTCTGACGTATGAGATCGATATCGCGAAGCCGAATGGTTCGCGGATCGTGAATCTTGCGTTCGAGGGGAAGCCGATCGATCCGGCGGCGCAGTTCGTGTTGGCGGTGAACAATTATCGGGCCAGTGGTGGGGGGAACTTCCCGCATGTGGCGGGTGCCAAGCAGTTGTGGGCGAATTCGGAGGAGATCCGTAACACGATCATCGCTTGGGTGCAGGCGAAGGGTTCGGTGGACGGTTCGCAGTTCGCGTCGGTGGATTGGCGTCTGACGCGTGAGGGCACGCCGGTGTTCTAGGCGGTGTTGTTGGTGGGCGGCCGTTCTCTCCTCATGGAGGGTCGGCCGCCTTTTCTGTGTGTGGTGGTGGTCAGTTGTTCTGGGCGAGGGGGATGAGGTCGGGGCCTTGGGTGGGGACGCGGGGGTTGTGGGGGGTGAGGCCGAAGGTGGTGAAGGCGGTGCGTTCGGGGAGGGGGTAGGGGTTGGTGCCGGTGAGGTCGTTGAGGATGGTGGCGCTGCGCCAGGCGGCGAGTCCGAGGTCGGGGGCGCCGACGCCGTGGGTGTGGCGTTCGGCGTTCTGTACGTAGACGTTGCCGGTGACGGTGGGGTCGAGGACGAGGCGGAATCGGTCGTCGATGCGGGGGCGTTCGGAGGCGTCGCGGCGCATGTAGGGGTCGAGGCCGGTGAGGATGCGGTCGAGGGAGCGTTCGCGGTAGCCGGTGGCGAGGATGACGGCGTCGGTGGTGAGTCGGGTGCGGGTGTTCTGCTGGGTGTGTTCGAGGTGGAGTTCGATGCGGGTGTTGGCGATGCGTCCTGCGGTGCGTACGGAGACGCCGGGGGTGAGGGTGGTGTCGGGCCAGCCGCCGTGGAGGGTGCGGCGGTAGAGCTCGTCGTGGATGGCGGCGATGGTGTCGGCGTCGATGCCTTTGTGGAGTTGCCATTGGTGGGGGACGAGTTCGTCGCGTACGGATTCGGGGAGGGCGTGGAAGTAGCGGCTGTAGTCGGGGGTGAAGTGTTCGAGGCCGAGTTTTGAGTACTCCATGGGTGCGAAGGCCTGGGTGCGGGCGAGCCAGTGGAGGTTTTCGTGGCCGGGGGGGCGGGTGCGCAGGAGGTCGAGGAAGATTTCGGCGCCGGATTGTCCGGAGCCGATGACGGTGATGTGGGGTGCGTCGAGGAGTTCTTGTCGGTGGTGGAGGTAGTCGGCGGAGTGGATGACGGGGACGTTCTCGGCTTCGATGAGGGGTTTGAGGGGTTCGGGGATGTAGGGCTCGGTACCGATGCCGAGGGCGATGTGGCGGGTGTGGGCGCGGCCGAGTGCTTCGGCTTCGCCTTCGTTGTCGAGTTGGGTGAAGTCGATTTCGAAGAGGCCGCGTTGGTTGTTCCAGCGGACGGCGTCGACCTGGTGGCTGAAGTGGAGGCCGGGGAGCTGGTCGGTGACCCAGCGGCAGTAGGCGTCGTATTCGGCGCGTTGGATGTGGAAGCGTTCGGCGAAGTAGAAGGGGAAGAGCCGGTCGCGGCTGCGTAGGTAGTTGAGGAAGGTCCAGGGGCTGGCGGGGTCGGCGAGGGTGACGAGGTCGGCGAGGAAGGGGACTTGGAGGCTGGCTCCGTCGATGAGGAGGCCGGGGTGCCAGTGGAAGGCGGGGCGTTGTTCGTAGAAGGTGGCGGTGAGGGGGCGGGGGTTGGCGGGGACGCCGTGGGCGAGGGCGGCGAGGGAGAGGTTGAAGGGGCCGATGCCGATGCCGATGAGGTCGTGTGGCTGGTCGGTGTCGGGGGTGGGCAGGTCGGTCATCGGGGGGTGTTGCCTTCCGCGAGGTCGTTGGTGAGTCGGTTGACGAGGTCGAGGAGTGTGCGGAGGTGGTCGGGGGTGGTGTGGGGGTTGAGGAGGGTGGCTTTGAGCCAGAGGCGGTCGCCGGTGTGGGCGCGGCCGAGTACGGCTTGGCCTCGGGTGAGGAGGGTGCGGCGGATGGTGGCGACGGTCTTGTCGTCGGCGCCGGTGGGGCGGAAGAGGACGGTGCTGATGGTGGGGCGGTCGTAGAGGTCGAGGGTGGGGGTTTCGGTGATGAGGTCGGCGAGGTGGTGGGCGGTGGTGAGGGTGCGGTCGATGAGGTCGGCGAGTCCGGTGCGGCCGAGTGCCTGGAGGGTGACGGCGATCTTGAGGGTGTCGGGGCGTCGGGTGGTGCGCAGGGAGCGGCCGAGGAGGTCGGGGAGGCCGGCTTCGGTGTCGTCGTCGGCGTTGAGGTAGGGGGCTTGGTGGTGGAGTGGGTCGAGGTGGTTGCGGTGGGGGACGGCGAGGATGCTTGCGGGTGCGGGTTGCCAGCCGAGTTTGTGCAGGTCGAGGGTGACGCTGTGGGCGCGGTCGAGGCCGTGGACCTTGCCTCGGTGGGTGGGGCTGAAGAGGAGGGGTCCGCCGTAGGCGGCGTCGATGTGGAGTTCGGCGCCGTGGGTGGTGCAGAGGTCGGCGATGTCGGCGAGTGGGTCGATCTGGCCGGTGTCGGTGGTGCCGGCGGTGGCGGTGACGAGGAGGGGGCGCTGGTGTCGGGTGAGGGCTTCGTCGAGTGCGGCGAGGTCCATGACGCCGGTGGGGGCGGGGATGACGATGGGTGCGGGGAGGCCGAGGAGCCAGGCGGCGCGGGTGATGCTGTGGTGGGCGTTGGCGGCGCAGATGGTCTGTACGGGGCCGTTGCGTTCGCGGGCGAGGAGGAGGGCGAGTTGGTTGGCTTCGGTGCCGCCGGTGGTGATGAGTGCGTCGGGGGTGGGTCGGTGGGGGTAGATCTCGGCGGCGAGGGCGGCGGTGGTGTCGGCTTCGAGGGCGGAGGCGGCGGGGGCCTGGTCCCAGGAGTCCATGGAGGGGTTGAGGGCGGAGGCGGCGAGGTCCGCGGCGGTGGCGAGGGCGAGGGGTGGGGTGTGGAGGTGGGCTGTGCAGAGGGGGTCCGCGGGGTCTGCGGCGCCTTCGGTGAGGGCGGTGACGAGGGTGCGCAGGGCGTGGTGGGGGCCGGTGCCGTGGTCGGGGATGAGGGGGTGGGTGGCGGTGCGTGTCCGTGGGGTGACGGCGTCGGGGCCGCCGGCGGGGAGGGGGCCGTCGCGTCGGTGGGCTCCGTCGTGGAGTGCGGTGAGGACGGTCTCGATGAGGGGGCGCAGGGCGGTGGGGCCGGTGGTGGTTCCGGCGAGGGGTGGGGGTGGGGTGGGCATGGTGTGGGGCCCTTCGGATGCGCGTGGCGGGGCATGGGTGGACATGCCAGCTTGTCCGGGTTTCCGGGGGCGCGGCCGTGGAGCGGGGTGAGGTGAACTCGAAAGGGGGATGGGTGGTGGAGTGGGGGGCGTTGTTGGGGGTTCCGGTGGTATGGGCGTGGCGCTGGGTATGGCTGTGCCCGGCGTCCCCCTGTGTGGTGGGGGTGGCGCCGGGCACGGGTGGTGCGGGTGCGGGGTTGTGGGTCAGTGGGTGTTGCGTACGGTGAGGGTGCGGCGCAGGTCGTCGATCTGGTCGGTGAGTTTGCGGTGGAGGGCGGGGGTGAGGGCCGTGTCGTTCAGGGCCTGTTCGCCGAGGTGGAGGTTGTCGGTGTCGATGGCGTACGCGGGGAAGGCGTGGCTTCCTGCGGCGGCCGCGATGGCGGGGCCTCGGCGGGCGGCGAGCGCGGTGGCCTCGGGGTAGTAGCGGGGTACGTAGTCGCGTACGAGGTCGGCTTGTTCGGGTTGCCAGAAGCCTTGGGCGGTGGCGGTGAAGAGGTAGTTGGACAGGCTGTCGTCGTTGAACAGGGCGTTCCAGGCGGTGGCCTTGGCCTCGGGGGTGGGGAGGGCGGCTCGGCAGCGGGCGACGCCTTCCTGTCCGGTGGCGCTGGGGTCCTGTTCGAGTTCGGCGGTGATGGTGGCTTCGTCGATGGCGCCGAGGACGGCGAGGCGGGTGAGGATGCGCCAGCGCAGTTCGGGGTCGAGTTCGGGTCCGCCGGGGACGGTGCCGTTGCTGAGCCAGTCCTGGATGGTGTCGGGCTGGGTGGCGGCGTCGATGAGGTGGCGTACGGCGACGAGGCGGAGGCCGGGGTTGTGGCCGTCCTCGGTGCGGCGGATGAGGTCGCGGCAGAGGGCGGTGAGGGTGGCGAGGGCGGCGGGGCGGTTCTCGGGGGTGAGGTAGCGGCGGGTGATGTGGGTGTCGGCGAAGGCGAGTACGCCCTGGGCGAGGGCGAGGTCGGTTTCGTGCGGGAGGTGGGTGCGGGCCGCTTCGAGGTAGGTGGCGGGGGCGAGTTCGCCGTCGCGGACCATGTCGCGGGCGGTGTTCCAGACGACGGCGCGGGTCAGGGCGTCGGGGATGCCGGAGAGTCCGGTGACGACGGTTTCCCAGGACCGGGCGTCGAGGCGGATCTTGGCGTAGCCGAGGTCGCCGTCGTTGAGGACGAGGAGTGCGGGGCGGTGGCCGGGGCGTGCTTCGGGTGTGCCGCCCAGGGGGACGTCGATCTCGAACCGGTCGCGCAGGACGAGCCGGTCGGTGCCGGTGCGGGTGTGCGGGGCGAGGTCGTAGGCGCCGACGGCGATGCGGTGGGGGCGGCTGCCGTCGTGGTCGACGTGGAGGGTCCAGGTGCTGTCGGATTCCTCGACGCGGGAGGTGAGGGTGTCGACTCCGGTGGTGCGCAGCCAGGCGTCGGCCCAGGCGTGGACGTCGCGGTCGGTGGCCGATGCGAGGTTGTCGATGAAGTCGGCGAGGGTGGCGTTGGCGAATTTGTGGCGGGCGAAGTGGGTGTTGATGCCGGCCAGGAAGTCCTTCTCGCCGAGCCAGGCGACGAGTTGGCGCACGGCGGATGCGCCCTTGGCGTAGGAGATGCCGTCGAAGTTGAGCATCGCGGACGCGGTGTCGGGGACGGCGGCCGGGTCGGGGGCGACGGGGTGGGTGGAGGGGCGCTGGTCGGCGTCGTAGCCCCAGCCCTTGCGGGCGACGCCGAAGTCGACCCAGGTGTCGGTGAAGCGGGTGGCTTCGGCGAGGGTCTGGTAGCCCATGTACTCGGCGAAGGACTCGTTGAGCCAGATGTCGTCCCACCAGGCGAGGGTGACGAGGTCGCCGAACCACATGTGGGCCATTTCGTGGGCGATGACCATGCCGCGGGTCTGGCGTTCGGTGTCGGTGACGGCGGAGCGGTAGATGAATTCGTCGCGGAAGGTGACGAGGCCGGGGTTCTCCATGGCGCCGACGTTGAACTCGGGGACGAAGGCCTGGTCGTAGGAGTCGAAGGGGTAGGGCTCGTCGAATTTCTCGTGGAAGCGGTCGAAGCAGGCCCGGGTGATGTCGAGGATCTCGTCGGCGTCCGTGTCGAGGTGGGGGGCCAGTGAGCGGCGGCAGTGGATGCCGAAGGGCAGTCCGGCGTGTTCGGTGGTCACGGAGTGCCAGGGGCCGGCGGCGACGGCGACGAGGTAGGTGGAGATCAGCGGGGTGGCGGCCAGGGTCCAGTGTCCGTCGCCGTGGTGTTCGGCGATGCCGTTGCCGAGGACGGTCCAGCCCTCGGGGGCGGTGACGGTGAGTTCGAAGACGGACTTGAGGTCGGGCTGGTCGAAGGCGGCGAAGACGCGCTGGACGTCCTCCATGGAGATCTGGGTGTAGGCGTATGTCTCGCCGTCGGTCGGGTCGGTGAAGCGGTGCATGCCTTCGCCGGTGCGGGAGTAGCTCATGGCCGCGTCGATGCGCAGTTCGTGGGTGCCGGGGGTGAGTGCGGTGAGCGGGAAGCGGTTCTCGACGAGGTCGGCGGGGTCGAGGGGGTGTCCGTCGAGGCTGATCGAGCGCAGGGTGGCCGGCTTGAGTTCGACGAAGGTGTCTCCGGCCGCGGCTGCGGTGAACTGGATGACGGTGCGGGAGTCGAAGGTCTCCTCCCCCGCGGTCAGGTCGAGGTCGATCGTGTACCGGTGTACGTCGAGGAACCGGGCTCGGGTCTGCGCTTCGTCGCGCGTCAGTACGGACATGCGTCCATGCTGCCGTACGCGGTGGGCGGGCCGCAGGCGGGTTCTCCCACGACCGGGCGGCGGCGGGGCGTTCTCTCCGTGGGGGTTGTGCGCGGGGGCTCTTCGCGGGGGCGCTTACTCCTGGTCGCCGCGGAAGCTCCGGTACTCGTCGTTCATGAGGTCCCAGAAGGACCGGTACCGGACGGCTCCGGGCAGCCAGTGGGCGAGGTACCAGGCCTCCCACTCGCCGTCGGGTGTGACGACCTGCGGGTTGAGCAGGTAGGCGTCCCCTGCCCCGGGGGTGTGGCTGATCTTGAGCATGCCGCTCAGATACCCGGTCCGGATGGCCCAGCTCTTCTGCTCGTCGCCGTAGACGAAGTACTCCTCGTCGGGAACATCGTCCGGCTCCCCGTCACCGGCCCGGCCCTCGATCACCTCAGGATCGAGATCCCTGGCCCAGCCGGCCTCCCGGGCGGGCAGGAGCCGCGCGATCCCGGTCGTCGTGTCGAGCCACCCGTCACTGGTCCGCAGGACCTCCCGGTAGCTGGGCGGAAGTTCGACGCCCAGGCGCTCTTCCAGTCGCGCCAGCTCCTGCGGCGTCGCGCCCGGCCCGCCCAGCCAGCGGGCCGCCCGTACCTCGTCCGGAAAGGGTTCGTGTCTCTCCTGCTCGTGCAGGACCGGGTCGAGCCATTCGTCGCTCCAGCGCTGGAGCAGATCGCGCCATGGGTGAACGGCGGAACGGGTCGCGGGTGCGGGCTCGTCCATTTCTGTGACCGGCATGGCTGGACAGTACGCGGGGCCACCGACAACCCGGCCGGTCCGTGCAACCGTACGTGCGGTTGTCGCGTCCCGCGTTGCGACGGGTGGTGTGGGCCGGTGACGGGTGGGGGTGTCGGAGCGGTGACGGGTCTGCGGGGTGCGGGCGGTGAGCGGCGGTGGGTCGTGGGGGTCGCGCCGTGGGGTGTGGTCGGGGGTGCGGTCGCCTGGTGTCTGGTGGGGAGTTGGCGGGCCGCGCACCTGGAGAACTATCCCTGGAACGTCTGGACTCCGGTCGGTTACGGAGCGGTCAAGGGGGTGTTCCTGGGGCTGCTGGCGGGTTGGTGTGCCGTGGTGGTGGTTCGGGTCGCCCCGGTGGCCTGGTGGAGGGAGGGCGGTGGGGCGGCGGCGCGGTTGTCGGGGCTCGTCTTCGCGGGTGGGCTGCTGGGTGGCCTGGTGCCGGGGACCGTGCGGGACTTCATGGGTGAGCCGCAGCCGCGGACCCTGTACTACTTCGACGGGCCGAGGCCGGAATCGGAGTGGTACTGGCGGCCGTTGCTGTCGGAGTGGCTGACCTGCACGGTGCTGCCGGCGCTCGGTTGTGCGGTGCTGCTGGCCGCGGGTGCTCTGGTGTCCGTCCGGTCCTCGCGCCGTGAGCGGTTCGGCTGGGCGGTGCCGGCCCTGGTGGGGGTGGGCCTGCTGGTCCTCCCCCACTATGCGGCGGCCGGGCTGCCCGAGCCCCGGGGCAATGGCGATCATGTCGACGAGTCGGCGGCGGCCGGGCTCGTCGTACTGGCCACGGGGCTCGGGCTGCTGGTGAGTGCCTGGGTGGTGTGGTCGTGGCGCAGGCCGCGCCGGTCGGGGGAGCTCCGGTCTCCGGCGCTCACGCCTCCGCGTTCGTAGCCGATTCCTCCGCGATCCGTTCGTGGTGGCGGATGACCTCCGCCACGATGAAGTTCAGCAGCTTCTCGGCGAAGGCCGGATCCAGGTGCGCGCTCTCCGCGAGCTGTCTCAGGCGGGCGATCTGCCTGCTCTCGCGGGCCGGGTCGGCCGGGGGGAGGTGGTGGGCGGCCTTGAGGTGGCCGACCTGCTGGGTGCACTTGAAACGCTCGGCGAGCATGTGGACAACAGCGGCGTCAATGTTGTCGATGCTCTCGCGCAGCCGGTTCAGTTCCGCGTTCACGGACTCGTCGATGTCCCTCGTCGTCATGGTCAGCGAGCTTAGGGCCATGATCCGCCGGACAGGCCCTCAGGGCCTGTCCGGTCCCGGTCCGCCAGTCGGTCCCTGGACGGCCGGGCCCAGCGGGGTGATCGTCGGTGGGTGTTCCGGGTCGGGGACCCGGTCGCTCCAGCCGCCCGGTACGTTGCGGCCCTGCTGTTCGCGGAAGCGGACCGGGGCGGTGCCGACCCGGCGGGCGAAGAGGCGGGAGAAGTACGCCGGGTCGTCGTAGCCGACGCGTCGGGCGACGGCGGCGACCGGCAGGTCCGTGGCGGCGAGGAGTTCCTTGGCGCGGCCGAGCCGGATGCCGAGGAGGTAGTCCTTGGGGCTGCACCCGGCGCCCCGCCGCACCGCCGTGCGCAGTTCGGCGGGTGTCATGCCGTGCCGGGCGGCGTGCTCCGCGACCGACAGGGGCTGGAAGGCGTCCCGGGCGAGGGCCTGCAGGACGGGGTCGCCGTCGGGGCTGACGTCGGCACGGGCCCGGCGCAGGGCGACGAGGAGTTCATGGACGGCGGCGCCGGTCTCGACCTCCAGCAGCGGGTTGCCGCGCCGTGCCGCGCGCACCATGCGCCCGATCGCGGCGCGTGGGCCCGCCGTGTCGGCGAGCGGGACGAGTGGGCGGTCGGGCTCGATGTAGCCGAGTTCGGTGTAGGTGGTGGTGGCGGGGCCGGTGAAGTCGACGAAGCTCTCGTCCCAGCCGGTGCCGGGGTCGGCGCCGTAGTGGTGCGGGGTGCCGGGGGTGAGCCAGATCAGGCTGGGCGCGGTGACGGGGACCCGGCGGCCGTCGGGGCCGGTGAACCAGCCGCTGCCGGAGCTGATGACGACGGCCACGTGGTGGTCCAGGGTGCGGGGGCCGACCGTCGGCAGTGCGCCGTGCTGGAGTCCCACGCCCAGGCAGACGAGGCCCAGCCGGTGGTGGAGCGGGCTGGGGGTGAAGAAACGCATCCAGGTGTGGTACATCGGGCTTCCTTCCTCCCCTTTCTTGCGTGGGTCCGGACCCCTCTTGCGTGGGTCCGGACAGTTCGACCGAACAATTGTGTCCAAACAGCAGTGATCTTTGTCCATGGACCGGCAGGACGCCAGGGGGCGAAGGTGGGACGCAACATTCCTCCCGGGTTCGCCCGCTCCGTGGTGCGTGCCGTCGTACGGGCCCGGGGCCGTGCGGCTCCGGGGGACCGCACGCACAGGAGAGTACGAGCACGATGGCTGACTTCACCGTGGGGGACGACCACTTCCGGCTCGACGGGAAGCCCGTACGGCTGCTGTCCGGGGCCCTGCACTACTTCCGGGTGCACGAGGCCCAGTGGGATCACCGGCTGTCGATGCTGCGCGCCATGGGGCTGAACTGTGTCGAGACGTATGTGCCGTGGAATCTGCATGAGCCGCAGCCCGGCCGGTTCCGGGACGTGGCGGCGCTCGGCCGGTTCCTGGACGCGGCGCAGCGGGCCGGGCTGTGGGCGATCGTCCGCCCGGGACCGTACATCTGTGCCGAGTGGGAGAACGGTGGTCTGCCGGCCTGGGTGACGGGGCGGTTCGGCCGGCGGGTGCGGTCCCGTGACGCGGAGTACCTGGGTGCGGTGGAGCGGTGGTTCACGGCGTTGCTGCCGCAGGTGGTGCAGCGGCAGATCGGGCGCGGCGGGCCGGTGATCATGGTCCAGGCGGAGAACGAGTACGGGAGTTTCGGCTCCGATCAGGTCTACCTCCAGCGGGTGGCCGGGATGTTGCGGGAGCGCGGGGTGACCGTGCCGCTGTTCACCTCCGACGGGCCGGAGGACCACATGCTCACGGGCGGTTCCGTGCCGGGGCTGCTGGCCACGGCGAACTTCGGGTCGGGTGCGCGGGAGGCGTTCGAGGTGCTGCGCCGCCATCAGCCGAAGGGGCCGCTGATGTGCATGGAGTTCTGGTGCGGCTGGTTCGAGCACTGGGGTGCCGAGCCGATCGTGCGGAAGCCGGCGCAGGCCGCCGGGGCGCTGCGGGAGATCCTGGAGTGCGGGGCGTCGGTGAACATCTACATGGCGCACGGGGGGACGAATTTCGCCGGGTGGGCGGGGGCGAACCGGTCCGGTCCGATCCAGGACCAGGACTTCCTGCCGACGGTGACCTCGTACGACTACGACGCGCCGATCGACGAGTACGGCCGTCCCACGGAGAAGTTCCGGCTGTTTCGCGAGGTGCTCGCCGAGTACGCGGACGGGCCGCTTCCGGAGCTGCCGCCCGAGCCTGCCGGGCTTGCGGTTCCGGTGCGGGCCGAGCTGACGGAGTGGGCGCCGCTGGATGCCGTGCTGGAGGCGCTGGGTGACGAGGAGGCGGCGCCGTCCGGTGTTCCGCCGACCTTCGAGGAGCTGGGTGTCGACCGGGGTCTGGTGCGCTACCGGGTGGGTGTGCCCGGTCCGCGCCGGCCGTACGAGCTGAGTGTGACGGGGCTCCGGGACCGGGCCGTGGTGTATGTGAACGGGGTCCGGGAGGGTGTGCTGACCGAGGAGGACAGCGCCCTGGACGAGCCGGTGGCCGGGCCCGCGGAGGTCGAGCTGTGGGTGGAGTCGCTGGGCCGGGTCAATTACGGGCCGCGGCTCGGTGAGCCCAAGGGGATCACGGGCGGGGTGCGGCACGAGCGGCAGTATCTGCACGGGGTGCGGGCGCGGGCGCTGCGTCTCGACGCGTTCGAGGAGGCGGACGCGGTGGCGAAGGTGGCGTTCGGCAGTGCCGGGGAGGCCGGGCCCACCGGTCTGTTCCGGGGGACGTTCGAGGTCGCCGGGGTGGGCGGCACCGGGCACGCGGGGCTCGAACTTCCGGGCTGGACGCGTGGGTTCGTGTGGGTGAACGGCTTCTGCCTGGGACGCTACTGGTCGGTGGGTGCGCAGCGGACGCTGTACGTGCCGGGGCCGGTGCTGCGGGAGGGTGTCAACGAGGTGTGGGTGCTGGAGCTGGAGGGTGCGGGCGCGCCGTACGCGGAGCTGGGTGCGGGGGTGCCCGTCCGGACGGGCACCCCCGGGGATGTTCAGGTGTGACTCAGGTACCGGCCGGGGCGGCTGCCCCGGCCGGGGCCGGGGTCAGAGCGTGGCTGCCGCGGACGCGATGTTCGCGGCGAACGTCGAGACCTCGCTGTACACACCGGGGTAGCCGGGCTCGGCGCAGCCCTGGCCCCAGCTGACGATGCCGACCTGGATCCAGGCTCCGGCGTTGTCCTTGCGGAACATGGGGCCGCCGGAGTCGCCCTGGCAGGTGTCCACGCCGCCGGTGTCGATCAGCCCGGCGCAGATCTCGTCGCCGGGGACGAGGTCGCTGCCGTACGCGGCCTGGCAGTCGGCGTCGGAGACGAACGGTACGGAGGCCTTGAGCAGGTAGCGCTGCTGGGCGCCGCCCTCGCTGGCCGCGCCCCAGCCGGCGATGGTGAAGTCGCCGTTGTTGTAGGTGGTGTTGGTGGCGATCTTCAGGGTCGGCAGGTCGATCGGCTTGGCGAGCTTGATGAGCGCCCAGTCCTTGCCGGCGCCGGTGTAGCCGGGAGCCTGGAGGACCTTGGTGGACTTGACCTTGATCGCGCTGGAGGACTGCAGGTCGACGACGCCCGCGGTGGCGGTGATGGAGGTGTTGTTGCCCGAGCCGTCCACGCAGTGCGCTGCGGTGAGGACGATGTCCTTGGTGTAGAGAGCGCCGCCGCAGCCCATCGACAGCCGGACCATGAACGGGAATTCGCCCTGGGCGGCGCGGGTCCCGCCGACCACCGGCTGGGGGGCCGCGGACGCTCCGGCGGGCTGGAGGCTGACGGCCGCGAGGACGACGGCGGCTATGACGGAACATCTCTTCACGGCGCGCAGAAGCTGCTTCAAGGGACTGCCTTCTTTCGTGGGGGGTGCTTGTGGGGGGTACGTGTGCGCTTGTGGGGAGTACCTGTGCCCGAGCCGGGTTCTGACCACGGACGGCACAGCACCGCACCGATGGTCATGCCCCCGACAAAGGCATGGTTCGGATTATCGGGAAACGATCACGACCCCCACAAGGATCACTTTCCGGCCAAGATCACCCACGGCGTTGCGGCTACAGTGAAAGCCGGTCGATCCTCGCGGACGGGGGTGGGACATGGCGGACGACAACCGGAACCACGGCCGGAGCACCAGCAGTCCGGTGGTCCACGGCTTCCCGCATCTCGAAACGGTCCGGTCCGCGATCACCGCGCTGTACCGGCGGCTCTCGTACGACGGTGTCCGCGGCTACGCCACGAGCCTCGCCCCCGTCGACGCCGCCTTCTCCGACCAGGACGATCTGCATCTCGGCGCCCAGCGGGTGGCGCGGGCGGTGGTCCAGCATCTGCATCTGCCGGACGCCCGCGTGATCGTCGGCTTCCGGGCGATGGAACACGCCGCCGGTGTCGAACTGGCCGCGGGGCCGGAGTACTTCGTCGAACTCAACGACCGCTTCCGCACCCACCGCAGGGACATCGGCGCCGCGCTCTCGCACGAGGTCACCCATGTGCTGCTGCACCGCCTCGGCCTGGAGTTCCCCGGTACGCGCGACAACGAGATCCTCACCGACACCGTGACCACGTACCTGGGCGCGGGCTGGCTGCTGCTCGACGCCTTCCGCGAGGACCAGGTCTCCAGCCAGAAGCTCGGCTATCTCACCCCGGAGGAGTTCGGATACGTCCTCGCCAAGCGGGCGTTGGCCTTCGACGAGGACCCGTCCCCCTGGTTCACCAGCCCGCAGGCCTACGAGGCCTATACGAAGGGGCGCGCACAGGCCCTCCACGACACCCGGCAGCCGCCGCTCGCGGCGGCGGGCTGGGCGGGCCGCCGCCGTTACGCGAAGGACCGGCGACAGGCCCGGGACCATCCGGGCGCCCCCGCGGCCCCCGGTGCTCCGTACACCTTGGAGGGCGGCCCGGACGGACTGCGGGTCTCCTTCGCCTGCCCCACCTGCCACCAGCGCATCCGCGTTCCGGTGCGCGGCCGGGTGCGGGCACGGTGCGGGCTGTGCCGGACGGTCCTGGACTGCAGCACCTGAGCCGTGCCGCCGCGGCAGCCCCGCGGCCCCGGCTCCTCCCCCGTACGACTCGTCCGGCGGTGCCGACGGCCACGTAACCTTCGGAGCGGACCGGAAGCAGGTGCGGGCGGGTGGGGGAGGACCGGATGACAGTCCCCGGGGTCGGTTGGTCGTGGCTTCTGGACGACGTCTCCCGCGTGATCCTCTCGTGGGACGAGGAACCCGCCCAGGCGGCGCGTCGTCTCGACGACGTGCTGCGAAGGGTGACCCCGCACGAGCTGATACGGCTCGAATCGGGCTACCGGAGCCGGCGCTACGGTCTCGGCGCACTCGGTCTCGGTGCCCTGGCCGGTGATCAGGCGCCGGACGACGCGACGGCCGAGCGGCACGGCACGGCCGTGGCGGCCCTGATGTCGTTCGACCGGTCGGGATATCTGCGGGAGGCCGGCGTCGCACGGCTCACCGGCACCGAGGACCCCTTCGCGATTCCCTTCCTCCTGCTGCGGCTGAACGATCCGGTCGAGGAGGTGCGGGTTCTCGCGCAGGGCGCGGTGGCCGCACGACTGGGTCCCGAACACGTGGAACTCCTCGTCCGGCTTCTCCCCCTCATCGACGGACTGCGTGGACGCCGCAGGGCCGGCCGGGTACTGGCCGCGGTGGAGGACCTTCTCCACCGCGCCGGGACGGACGCGCTGTGGCAGGGCGCCCGGTCGAACGACCCCCTGGTGCGCGGGAGTTGTCTGCGGTGGCTCGCCCGGACCGATCCGGTCGCGGCCGTCGGGACCGCCTTCACGGCCCGGGACCCCGCCCTGTGGCAGTGGGCCGCCCGCACCGCCACGTCCTCACGGCTGACACCGGCCGAACAGGACGCGCTGCTGCCCTTCCTCGAAGGCAGCAGCAGCCCCCGCATACGCCTGCGGGCCCTGCGGGCCAGGGCCCGCGGGCCGCACGGCGAGGCACATGTGCGGCGGGCCGTGCTCGACCCGGACGCCAGGATCCGCTACCACGCCCGCGCCACGCTGTACGCCCGCGGACACACGGATCTCGCGCCGCAGGTGTACCGCGACGCCCTGGCACCGGCTTCCGTGCCGGACGCGACCGCCATCGGCGCGCTCGGTGGGCTGTCCGACCTGGGCGGCGCGTGCGACGTGCCCCGGATACTGGACTTCACGGCCCACCCCAGGGCCCGCGTACGCGCCGAGGCCTGGCGGGCCCTGAGCATCCTGGACCCGCGGGAAGTGAGCCGGAGAGCCGACCGGCTGGCCGCCGACCCCAGCAACAAGGTGCGGCGCCATCTCCCGGGCCCGCGCGCGGAGTGACACCGGCCGAGCCGACGCCCGCGGGGCGGCCCCGCCACGAGGTCTCCCCAGTACCACCGGAGCCCGTCCGGCGGATCAGGATCGGACAGCCCGCTCGGCGTACCACCCGAGCCCGTCCGGCGGGTCGGGGCCGGAGAGGTCCTACCCCGCCCCGTACACCGGCTGCGCCGGCGCCGCCTCCGCCAGCAGCTTCCGTGCCGCCTCCCCCGCCTCCGCCGGCGCCCACCGCGCGCCCCGGTCCGTGGTGGGGCCGGGCCGCCAGCCCTCCATGACCGTGATCCGCCCGGCCTCCACCTCGAAGACCCGCCCGGTCACCCCGTCGCTCGCGGCCGAGCCGAGCCACACCACCAGCGGGGAGACGTTCCCCGGGGCCATCGCGTCGAACCCGCCCTCCCCCGGCGCCGCCATCGCCTGCGCGAACGTCTGCTCGGTCATCCGGGTCCGGGCCGCCGGGGCGATCGCGTTGACCTGGACCCCGTACCGGCCCATCTCCGCGGCGGCGACCAGCGTCAGACCGACGATCCCGGCCTTCGCGGCGGAGTAGTTGCCCTGGCCGACGCTGCCGAGCAGCCCCGCGCCGGAGCTGGTGTTGATCACCCGGGCGGCCGGTGCGCGGCCCGCCTTCGCCTCGGACCGCCAGTGCGCGGCCGCATGCCTCAACGGCAGGAAGTGGCCCTTGAGATGGACCCGCATCACGGCGTCCCAGTCGTCCTCGTCCAGGTTCACCAGCATCCGGTCGCGCAGGAATCCCGCGTTGTTGACCAGGGTGTCCAGCCGTCCGAAGGTCTCCAGCGCGGCGGTGACCAGTGACGCGGCGCCTTCGGTCGTGGCGATGTCGCCCCCGTGGACGACCGCCTCGCCGCCCGCCGCCACGATCTCCTCCACCACCTGCCGGGCCGGGCCGGTGGAGCCGCCGTCGCCGCCGGGGCCGACGCCCAGATCGTTGACGACCACCTTCGCGCCCTCGGCGGCGAAGGCGAGCGCATGGGCCCGGCCGAGCCCGCGCCCCGCACCCGTCACGATCACCACGCGGCCGTCGCACAGACCAGTCATCACTCGTCTCCCCACTTGTCTCCTTGTTGGCGATGCGGGGGCAGGCTGCTACCTTCCACACCTAACAAATGTTTGGTGGAAAGGTAGCTGATTCGCTCATGGGTGTCTCCACCACAAGTCCCGGCAAGGGCATCCGACTCGTCACGGTCGACCATCCGCCCGTCAACGCGCTGCCCGTGCGGGGCTGGTACGACCTCGCCGACACACTCCGCGCGGCAGGCCGCGACCCCGAGGTCCGCTGCGTCGTGCTGGCCGCCGCCGGACGCGGGTTCAACGCGGGCGTCGACATCAAGGAGATGCAGCGCGACACCGGGCACGCCACCCTGATCGGCGCCAATCGCGGCTGCTACGAGGCGTTCGCCGCCGTGTACGAGTGCGAGGTCCCGGTCGTCGCCGCGGTGAACGGCTTCTGCCTCGGCGGCGGCATCGGCCTCGTCGGCAACGCGGACGCGATCGTGGCGAGCGACGACGCGACGTTCGGCCTGCCCGAGCTGGACCGGGGCGCGCTCGGCGCGGCGACCCATCTGGCCCGGCTCGTGCCCCAGCATCTGATGCGCGCGCTCTACTACACCTCGCGCACCGCCACCGCCGCCGAACTGCACGCCCACGGCTCGGTCTGGAAGGTCGTACCGCGCGACGAACTCCTCGGTGCGGCGCTGGAGCTGGCGGGCGAGATAGCCCGCAAGGACGGGTATCTGATCCGGCTGGCCAAGGCCGCCATCAACGGCATCGACCCGGTGGACGTACGCCGCAGCTACCGCTTCGAGCAGGGCTTCACCTTCGAGGCCAACCTCAGTGGCGTCGCCGACCGCGTACGCGAATCGTTCGGCAAGGAGGCATGACCATGACCGACAAGACCATGACCGCCGACGACGTCGTCTCCCGGCTCAGCAGCGGGATGACGATCGGCATCGGCGGCTGGGGCTCGCGCCGCAAACCCATGGCGCTGGTGCGGGCGCTGCTCCGCTCCCGGATCACCGATCTCACCGTGGTCTCGTACGGCGGCCCCGACGTGGGTCTGCTCGCCGCGGCCGGCAGGATCCGGAAACTGGTCGCGGCCTTCGCCACGCTCGACTCGATCCCGCTCGAACCCCATTTCCGGGCCGCCCGCCAGCGCGGCGCGTTCGAGCTGATGGAGATCGACGAGGCCATGTTCATGTGGGGGCTGCACGCCGCCGCGAACCGGCTGCCGTTCCTCCCCGTGCGTGCCGGCATCGGTTCCGACGTGATGCGGGTCAACCCGGGCCTGCGCACGGTCGCTTCGCCGTACGCGGACGGCGAGGAGTTCGTCGCGATGCCCGCGCTGCGGATGGACGCCGCGCTGGTCCACATGAACCGCGCCGACCGGTTCGGCAACGGCCAGTACCTCGGCCCGGACCCGTACTTCGACGACCTCTTCTGCGAGGCCGCGGACACCGCGTACGTCTCCTGCGAACGTCTCGTCGACACCGCCGAGCTGACCGGGAACGCCGCCCCGCAGACCCTCCTCGTCAAGCGGCACTCCGTCACCGGTGTCGTCGAGACCCCGAACGGCGCGCACTTCACCTCCTGCGTGCCCGACCACCCGCGCGACGAGGCGTTCCAGCAGGCGTACGCGACCGCCGCCGCCGACCCCGTCGCCTGGGCGGCCTTCAGCGACCGATTCCTGCCCGCCGAGGGCGACGAGAAGAGCTACCAGTCGGCCGTCCGGACCTGGCACGAGGAGCAGAAATGACCACGGAGAACGCGAACGCGCCCGTGAACGCGACCACGACCGCGGCCACCCGGGCCGAGTACTGCGTGATCGCCTGCGCCGATGCCTGGCGCGACAACGGTGAGGTGCTCGCCAGCCCGATGGGCCTCGTCCCGTCCGTCGGCGCCCGGCTCGCCCGGCGCACCTTCTCGCCCGATCTGCTGCTCACCGACGGCGAGGCACTGCTCGTCGGCCCGGACGGCACGACGGAGGGCTGGCTGCCCTACCGCCATCACCTCACCATGGTCACCGGCGGCAGGCGCCACGTGATGATGGGGGCGAGCCAGATCGACCGGTTCGGCAACCAGAACATCTCCTGCATCGGTGACTGGGAACAGCCCGCCCGCCAGCTGCTCGGCGTGCGCGGCGCCCCGGTCAACACCCTGAACAACCCGGTCAGTTACTGGGTGCCCAAACACTCCACCCGGGTCTTCGTCGAGCGCGTCGACATGATCTGCGGGGTCGGCTACGACAGTGCCGCCGCGGCCGGTCCCTCGGCGACCCGCTACCACCGCATCCCGCGCGTCGTGACCGATCTCGGCGTCCTCGACTTCGCGACCCCGGACCGCTCGATGCGCCTGGCCTCGCTGCACCCCGGCGTCACCGTCGACCAGGTCCGCGAGGCCACCGGTTTCGCGCTCACCGTCGCGGACGACGTCCCGTGCACCCGGGAGCCGACCGCCGAGGAGCTGTCCCTGATCCGCGAGGTCATCGACCCGCAGGGCACCCGGAACCGCGAGGTCAGGGTCTGATGCGGACGGCGCTCACAGACCTCGTCGGCATCCGCCGCCCCATCGTCCAGACCGGCATGGGCTGGGTCGCGGGCCCCCGCCTGGTCTCCGCCACGGCCCGCGCCGGCGCCCTCGGCATCCTGGCCTCCGCGACGATGACCACGGAGCAGCTGCGGGCGGCGGTGCGGGAGGTCGGGTCCCGTACGGACGAGCCGTTCGGCGTCAATCTGCGCGCCGACGCGGGCGACGCGCGCGAGCGGGTACGGATCATCATCGACGAGGGCGTGAAGGTGGCGTCCTTCGCGCTGGCCCCCTCGAAGGAGCTCATCGCCGAGCTGAAGGACGCGGGAGTGATCGTGATCCCGTCCATCGGCGCCAGACGTCATGCCGAGAAGGTCGCGGCGTGGGGCGCGGACGCGGTGATCGTGCAGGGCGGCGAGGGCGGCGGGCACACCGGTGAGGTGGCGACGACCGTGCTGCTGCCCCAGGTCGTCGACGCGGTGGACATCCCGGTGATCGCGGCAGGCGGTTTCCGTGACGGCCGGGGCCTGGTCGCGGCGCTGGCGTACGGGGCGGCGGGCATCGCGATGGGTACGCGGTTCCTGCTGACGTCGGACTCGACCGTGCCGGACGCGGTGAAGGCCCGGTACCTGGCGGCGGGCGTCAAGGACATCACGGTCACCACGGCGGTGGACGGGCTCCCGCACCGGATGCTGCGTACGGAGATGGTCGCCGCGCTGGAGCACGCGGGCCGGGTCCGGGCGCTGGCCCAGGCGGTGCGCCGGGCGGCGGGCTTCCGGCGGATCTCCGGGACGAGCTGGTCCCGGATGGTGCGCGACGGTCTCGCGATGAGGCACGGCAAGGACCTGTCGTGGAGCCAGGTCCTGCTGGCGGCCAACACACCGATGCTCCTGAAGGCGTCCATGGTCGACGGCCGGGCGGATCTGGGGGTGATGGCATCGGGCCAGGTGGCGGGCCTGATCGAGGATCTGCCCAGCTGCGCGGAGCTGGTGGACCGGGTGATGGCCGAGGCCCACGAGGCGCTGGGTGCGGTGACCCGCGCGGAGCGGGCGGAGGGCGCGGACGCGTAGGCGGCGCCCGGATCTCACCGGGCGCCGCCCCTGTCCGCTACGTATCCGTACGGCTACGCGGCCCTGCGGCCACGTCCCGCCGCCGCGCCGCCGCGTCCGGCCCCGGAGCGCCCGGCACCCGCGCCGCGCGACTCGCCGTTGCCACGGCCGCCGCCCGTACCAGCGCTGCGGGAAGCACTGCCCGCACCGGCAGTGCGGGAGACGCCGCCCGTGCCGCGGGCCTCGCCGCCGCCCTGTCCGGCGCCGCGCCGGCCCCGGCCGCGGCTGCCCGAGCGGAAGCCGGTGCCGCCCGCCGCGGCCCCGCCCGAGCGCGTGCGCTGCTTCGGCGGGGTCGGCTGCGGGACCTCGATGACGATCGCGACACCGGACGGCTCACGGGCCCCGGTGATCCGGGTGAGCTCCTCGTCGCTGGACTTGATCCGGGTGGTCCGCGGGGCGATGCCCGCGTCGGCCATCAGCCGGGTCATCTCCCGCTTCTCCTCGGGCAGCACCAGGGTGACGACGCTGCCGGACTCCCCGGCGCGCGCGGTGCGCCCGCCGCGGTGGAGGTAGTCCTTGTGGTCGGTCGGCGGGTCCACGTTCACGACCAGGTCGAGGTCGTCGACGTGGATGCCGCGGGCCGCCACGTTGGTCGCCACGAGCGCGGTGACCTGACCGTTCTTGAACTGGTCCAGGGTCCGGTTGCGCTGCGGCTGCGAGCGCCCGCCGTGCAGGGCGGCGGCCCGTACACCACTGGCGAGCAGCCGCTTGGCGAACCGGTCGGCGGCGCGCTTGGTGTCCACGAACATGATCACCCGGCCGTCGCGGGCGGCGATCCTGGTGGCGACGGCCTTCTTGTCGGTCTCGTCGGCCACGTGCAGCACATGGTGCTCCATCGTGGTGACGGCACCGGCGGACGGGTCGACGGAGTGCACGACGGGGTCGGTCAGGAACATCTTGACCAGCCGGTCGATGTTCTTGTCGAGCGTCGCGGAGAACAGCATCCGCTGGCCGTCCGGCTCGACCTGCTTGAGCAGGGCGACGACCTGCGGCATGAAGCCCATGTCGGCCATCTGGTCTGCCTCGTCGAGGACGGTGATGGCGACCTGGTCGAGGCGGCAGTCGCCGCGCTCGATGAGGTCCTTCAGCCGTCCGGGCGTGGCGACGAGCACCTCGGCGCCGCGGCGCAGCGTGCCGGACTGCTTGGTGATCGACATGCCGCCGACGACGGTGGCCAGGCGGAGGTTCACGGACGTCGCGTACGGCGTCAGCGCGTCGGTGACCTGCTGGGCGAGTTCGCGGGTCGGGACGAGGACGAGCGCCAGCGGCGCCTTCGGCTCGGCGCGCCGTCCGGCGGTGCGGGCCAGCAGGGCGAGGCCGAAGGCGAGGGTCTTGCCGGAGCCGGTGCGGCCGCGGCCGAGGATGTCCCGGCCGGCGAGCGAGTTCGGCAGGGTGGCGCCCTGGATCGGGAACGGGTCGGTGACGCCCTGCGCGGCAAGGGTCTTCAGCAGGGCTGCGGGCATGTCCAGCTCGGCGAACGCCTCTACGGCGGGCAGTGCGGGGGTCATGGTTTCGGGCAGGGCGAATTCGCCCTGCGGCGGCGTGGCCCTGCGACGGGGCGACGCCTTGCCGGATCCCTTGCCGGAACCCTTAGCGGTTGCCTTTGCCGGGGCCGTGCCGCGCCCCCTCGACGGGCGGTTGCGGGCGGGTCGGTCCTGGCGTTCGGAGCGGGTCATACGGAATTGCCCTCCTGGGGGATTCCTGAGGAGTCCTGGGGATTCCTGAGAACTGCGTGGGACTGCTGGGAAGCGCTGTGGGCAGGCGTGCGTGTTCGCCATGTCCTGGGGACAGCACAAGCCGGGACCCGCACCTTCACGGTGCGGGCCCCGGCTGCGAGGTACGCGTCCGGCAATTAGGCCGGGACGATGTTCTCCGCCTGCGGGCCCTTCTGGCCCTGCGTGACGTCGAAGGAGACCTTCTGGCCCTCCTGGAGCTCACGGAAGCCCGAGGTGGCGATGTTGGAGTAGTGGGCGAAGACGTCGGCGCCGCCGCCGTCCTGCTCGATGAAGCCGAAGCCCTTTTCCGAGTTGAACCACTTCACGGTTCCAGTAGCCATGTCATTCTCCTAAAAGAGGTGCAGTGCCGGAAATCCGCACTTTACGAATTTCAAGTCGCCGCATTGAGCCCCATCCGGAGAAAGCCGGAAAACAATAATGCGCCTGAGGAAGCATTCCCGTCAGGCGCACATAATGTTCATGGGTACCAAAACTGCAACTCGGCAACCGTAGCACGTTCCGCCGGTCCGCGGTGGGGACACGCCGCGCCGCCGACCGGCGGATTCTTGTCCCGGCCCTTGCGGTAACTGGCCGGGAGCGGTCCCCGAACGCCACCGGAATCGTTGCCGGGACCGGTGTCCGAGCGGTTCGGCGGCCGTGTCGGCGGGGTTCGGCGACCGCGCCCGGCCGGGTCCGGGGTCAGAGCCGTTCGATGATCGTCACGTTCGCCTGACCGCCTCCCTCGCACATGACCTGGAGTCCGTAGCGGCCGCCGGTGCGCTCCAGTTCGTGCAGCAGAGTCGTCATCAATTTTGCTCCGGTTGCGCCGAGCGGGTGACCGAGGGCGATCCCGCCGCCGTTGACGTTGACCCGGTCGGGGTCGGCCCCGGTCTCCTTCAGCCAGGCCAGCACGACGGGCGCGAATGCCTCGTTGATCTCGACGAGGTCCATTTCGTCGATGGTCATTCCGGCTTTCTTGAGCGCGTATGCGGTGGCCGGGATCGGTGCCGACAGCATGCGGATCGGGTCCTCGCCGCGTACCGAGAGGTGGTGGACGCGGGCGCGCGGGGTGAGGCCGTGCTCGGCCACCGCGCGCTCGGAGGCGATGAGCAGGGCGGCGGCGCCGTCGGAGATCTGCGAGGAGCACGCGGCGGTGATCGTGCCGCCGTCCAGGACCGGCTTCAGCGCCGCCATCTTCTCCGGGGTGGTGTCGCGGCGCGGCCCCTCGTCGGTGGTGACGTCGCCGAGGGCGACGGTCTCGCGCGCGAAGCGGCCCTCGTCGATGGCACGGATCGCGTGCCGGTGGGAGCGGAGCGCGAACTCCTCCATGTCCTGGCGGCTGATGCCCCACTTCTCGGCGATCAGCTGGGCGCCGTGGAACTGGTTGACCGGTGCGTCGCCGTACCGGGCGCGCCAGCCCGCGCTGCCCGCGTACGGGCCGCCCGTCAGCCCGAGGGGTTCGGCGGCCTGGCGGGAGGCGAAGGCGATGGGGATCTGCGTCATGCTCTGGGTGCCGCCCGCGACGACCAGGTCCTGGGTGCCGGAGAGGACGCCCTGGGCGGCGAAGTGCACGGCCTGCTGGGAGGAGCCGCACTGGCGGTCGACGGTCACGCCGGGGACCTCCTCGGGCAGCCCGGCCGCCAGCCAGCAGGTGCGGGCGATGTCCCCGGCCTGCGGTCCGACGGTGTCGACGCAGCCGAACACCACGTCCTCGACGGCCGCCGGATCGATCCCGGTCCGTTCGACGAGGGCCTTGATGACATGGGCGCCGAGGTCGGCGGGGTGGACGGCGCCGAGCCCTCCGCCGCGCCGGCCGACCGGGGTGCGTACCGCTTCGACCACGTATGCCTCGGCCATGTCTGCTGCTCCTCCGTGAGCGCGGGTGGGGTCAGGTGTCGAGGGCGATGCCGTCCAGGACCATCGAGAGGTACTGGCGGGCGATCTCCTCGGGGCTGTGCAGTCCGCCCGGCCGGTACCAGGACGCTGCGACCCAGACGGTGTCGCGGACGAAGCGGTAGGTGAGGCGGATGTCGAGGTCGGCGCGGAAGCTGTGGTCGGCGACGCCGCGTTCCAGGGTGCCGAGCCAGGCCTTCTCGAACTTCTGCTGGGAGTCGACGAGGTACTGGAACCGCGGCTGGGCGGCCAGATGCCTGGACTCCTTCTGGTAGATGGCGACCGCGGCGCGGTGGCGGTCGATCTCCCGGAAGGACTCGGTGACGAGTGCCTCGATGGTCTCCCTGGGGGCCAGTCCGGCGGCGAGCACCGTGTCGTACCCCTCCCAGAGTTCGGTGAGGAAGGTCGAGAGGATCTCGTCGATCATCGATTCCTTGGAATCGAAGTGGTAGTAGAGGCTGCCCGCGAGCATCCCGGCCGCGTCCGCGATCTTGCGGACGGTGGTGGCGTTGTATCCCTGGGCGGCGAAGACCTCGGCCGCGGTGGCGAGCAGTTCGCGGCGCCGCTCGGGCGAGGGGGTCACCTGGGGCTTCTTCTTGGTAGGCACCCGACCATTCTCCGCCCGGCGGCCGCCGTCGAGGGCGTCCCGGCCGTCGCACGGTCAGGCACGCTGACTGCTGACGGAGACGACCTCGCCGGTCAGGTACGAGGAGTAGTCGCTGGCGAGGAAGACGATGACGTTGGCGACCTCCCACGGCTCGGCGTACCGGCCGAAGGCCTCCTTCGCGGTCAGTTCGTCGAGGAGTTCGGCGGAGGTGACCTTCACCAGGTGCGGGTGCATGGCGAGGCTGGGTGCGACGGCGTTGACGCGTACGCCGTACTCGGCGGCCTCGATCGCGGCGCACCGGGTGAGGGCCATGACGCCCGCCTTCGCGGCGGCGTAGTGGGCCTGGCCGCTCTGGGCGCGCCAGCCGACGACGGAGGCGTTGTTGACGACGATGCCGCCGCGGCCCGCCGCCCGCAGGGAGCGCAGGGCGGCCCGGGTGCAGCGGAAGGTGCCGTTCAGGGTGACATCGAGGACCTTGGTCCACTGTTCGTCGGTCATCTCGGTGAGTTCGGCGGTGCCGCCGAGCCCGGCGTTGTTGACGACGATGTCGAGGCCGTCGTGGACCTGTTCGGCGAGCGCGAACAGCGCCTGGACCTGGCTCTCGTCGGTGACGTCGCAGGGCAGTGCGGCGACGCGGTCCGCGCCGAACTCCTCGGCGAACACCTGCTCGGTCTCCTTGAGCCGGCGGGCGTGCGCGTCGCCGATGACGATGCGGGCGCCCTCCTCCAGGAATCTGCGGGCGGTGGCGCCGCCGATGCCGGCGCCCGCGGCGGCGGTGATGACGGCGGTGCGGCCGGCCAGCAGCCCGTGTCCGGATACGTACTGCGGTGCGCTCACGCCTGTGCCTCCTCGGTCCGGCCCGCGGATCCTCGACGGTGCTCGTGCCCGTACGTTAACCTACCAAACACTTGTTAGGGAAGGATGAGCCGATGCCCTCTGCCCATGACACCTCCGGCCACGACGCCTCCGCCGACGGCCACCGGCCCGGCCCGGTGCTGTACGAGCGCCGCGGCCCGGTCGCGTACATCACGCTGAACCGCCCGCGCTACCGCAACGCCCAGAACTCGGCCATGACCTACGCCCTGGACGACGCCTTCTACCGGGCCGCCGAGGACTCGGAGGTCAAGGTGGCCGTGCTGGCGGGCGCCGGGGAGCACTTCTCGGCGGGCCATGACATCGGCACGCCCGAGCGCGACGCGCATCTGCCCTTCGAGCGCAGGGCGGGCCTGTGGTGGGACCACTCCGACAAGACCGGGGCGGAGAGCCGCTTCGCCCGCGAGTCGGAGGTCTATCTGGGCATGTGCCGGCGTTGGCGCGAGCTGCCGAAGCCGGTCATCGCCTCCGTCCAGGGCGCGTGCGTGGCCGGCGGGCTGATGCTCGCCTGGGTCTGCGACCTGATCGTGGCGAGCGAGGACGCCTTCTTCGCCGATCCGGTGGTGCGGATGGGCATCCCCGGTGTCGAGTACTTCGCGCACCCGTGGGTGATGCCGCCCCGGATCGCGAAGGAGTTCCTGTACACCGGCGACCGGATGGGCGCCCGCCGGGCGTACGAGGTCGGCATGGTGAACAAGGTGGTGGAGCGGGCGGAACTAGCCGATACCACACATGAGTTGGCACTGCGGATCGCCGGGATGCCGCGCCTCGGACTGGCGCTGGCCAAGCGCGCCGTCAATCAGGCCGAGGACCTCCAGGGAATGCACACCGGGATGGACTCCGTCTTCGGGCTGCACCACCTCGCCCATGCGCACAACGCGGAGACGGCGGCGGACCCGCTCGGCGGCATGGACATCGCCTCGATGAAGAAGAAGGCGGACGGCTGATGGATCTGTCCTGCACGGAGCAGGAGGCGGCCTTCCGGGCCGAGGCGCGCCGATGGCTGCGGGCCAATGTGCCCGCCGGGCCGCTGCCGTCGCTGGAGACCGCCGAGGGCTTCGCCGCGCACCGGGAGTGGGAGGCGAGGCTGTACGCGGACCGCTGGTCGGTCGTCTCCTGGCCGGCCGAGTACGGCGGCCGGGGCGTCGACATCTTCCGGTGGCTGATCTTCGAGGAGGAGTACTACGCGGCGGGCGGCCCCGGGCGGGTGTCGCAGAACGGCATCAACCTCCTCGCCCCGACGCTCTTCGACCACGCCACCAAGGAGCAGCGAGCCCGGGTCCTGCCGTCGATGGCGAGCGGTGAGGTGATCTGGGCGCAGGCCTGGTCCGAGCCGGAGGCGGGATCGGACCTGGCGTCGCTGCGTTCACGGGCGGTGCGCACGGACGGCGGCTGGCTGCTCTCGGGGCAGAAGACCTGGTCCTCCCGGGCCGCGTTCGCGGACCGGGCGTTCGGCATCTTCCGTACGGGCCCCGGGGCGGCCGGGGTCTCTCGTCAGGATCAGCCCGGACCCCGCGAGCCCGGCATGGTCCGAACGAGAGGCCCCGAGCCGCACCACGGGCTGACGTATCTGATGTTCGACCTGTCGGCGCCGGGCGTTTCGGTCCGGCCCATCGGGCGGCTCGACGGCAAGCCGGCCTTCGCCGAGCTGTTCCTGGACGAGGTGTTCGTACCGGACGAGGACGTCATCGGGGAGCCCGGACAGGGCTGGCGTATCGCCATGTCGACAACGGGCAACGAGCGTGGGCTGACGCTCCGCTCCCCCGGCCGCTTCCTGGCCGCCGCCGACCGGCTGGCCGCGCTGTGGCGCGCCCAGGGCGATCCGTCGGACACGGCGATGCGGGACCGGGTGGCGGACGCGGTGATCGGGGCGCGGGCGTATCAGCTCTTCACCGGCGCCAACGCGTCCCGCTTCGCCGCCGGGGCGTCCATCGGCGCGGAGTCCAGCCTGAACAAGGTGTTCTGGTCCGAGTACGACATCGCGCTGCACGAGACCGCACTCGATCTGCTCGGCCCGGAGGCGGAACTCGCCGCATCCGAGTGGGCCGAGGGCCATGTCTTCTCCCTCGCGGGCCCCATCTACGCCGGCACGAACGAGATCCAGCGCGACATCATCGCCGAGCGGCTGCTCGGCCTGCCGAAGGGACGGCGCTGATGCGTTTCCTGCTCGACGACGAGCAGCGGGAGTTCGCCCGCTCGCTGGACGCGATGCTGACCGCCTCGGACACTCCTTCGGTGGTACGTGCCTGGGCCGCCGGGGACCACGGCCCCGGCACGGCCCTGTGGGCGCGGCTGGCAAAAGCGGGGGTGTTCGCGCTCGCGGTGCCGGAGGCGCACGAGGGCGTCGGCCCGCTGCCGGTGGAACTCGCGGTCGCCTTCACCGAGTTGGGGCGGCATGTGGTGCCCGGTCCGGTGGTGGAGACGGTCGCGGCCGCGGTGCTGCTGGCGGACGTGGGCGGCCCGGCGGCCGAGGAGTGGCTGCCCCGGCTGGCGTCCGGCGCGGCATCGGCGACGCTGCGGGTGCCGGGGTACGGGCCGTACGCGCTGGACGCGGACGCGGTGGACGCCGTGTTCACGGTGACCGGCGACGAGTTGCGGCTCGCGCCGGGTCCCGGGGAGCTGAGCCTGTCGTCCGACCCGGCCCGTCGGTTGCTGCGCCCCGAGCCGGGCGGGGAGCTGCTCGCGTCGGGGGCCGGGGTGGCAAAGGCGGCGGTGCGGGCCGCCCGGTGGGCGGCGTTCGCGACGGCCGCCCAGGCGCTCGGCACGGGCGAGGCGCTGCTGCGGACCACGGTCGCGTACGTCGGACAGCGCACCCAGTTCGGAACGGCCATCGGTTCCTTCCAGGCGGTCAAGCACCGGCTGGCGGACACCCTGATCGGGCTGGAGTTCGCCCGCCCGCTGCTGTACGGGGCGGCACTCGCGCTCGCCGGGGGCGCACCGGACGCCGGGGCGGCGGTGGCGGCGGCCAAGGTGACGGCGGGCGAGGCGGGGTACGCGGCGGCGCGGACCGCGCTGCAGTTGCACGGGGCGGTGGGGTACACGAGGGAGCTGGACCTGTCGCTGTGGCTGCTCAAGGCGCGCCCCCTGCGCGATGCGTGGGGGACGCCGGGGGCGTGCCGGGCGCGGGTGCTGGCCGACGGGCCGGCCGCGTCAGGAGACCTCGCCCATTGAGCCGTCGTCGTTGCCCCTCCGGAAGGTGCGCAGCGGGCGGCCGGGGCGCCATGCCTGGATGGCCAGGGTGTCGCCGCCTTCGAGTCCGATGCGCACCACCTCGGTCAGCTCCATGCGGAAGAGGTGAAAGGGTTCCGGTGGCTTCACCTCCTCGATGAAGCGGGCCAGCACGGCGGGGTCGGTCACCTCCACCGCGCGGCCGGAGATCCGGACGTCCCCGTCGGTCATCTCGGCGTCCGGTCCGGGGTTGGCGTGCACCGCGAACCGTGGATCGCGCAGCAGGTCCAGCGCCTTGCGCGAGTTCGGCATCATGCCGAGAAAGGCCTCACCCAGCCGGAAATCCACTTCGAGGCCGGTCACGCGCGGGGATCCGTCCTTGCGCAGGGTCGCCAGGACGTGGTGCTTGTACTGCTCGAAGCGGGTCCGGACGGTGTCGGCGAAGGCCGGCTCCGCCGAGCGGAACTCTTCCCAGGAACTCGATGTCATGCGTCCATGGAACCCTGGAATCCCGACATCTTCTGTCTGCTTTTCCGGGCCGCACCCGATCGGCGGCGCGGCCGCCGGGTGCCCGCCGTCATCCGGCCGACAGGGTGATCAGCAGGGCCCAGCCGTGGGTCCGCAGCACGCCCGGCGCCTCCTCCCGCGTCAACAGCGCGTCGTAGCGGTCGAGTTCGATGCCCGAGCCGTCGAGCACCGCACCGTCCTCCAGCGCGATGGCCAGGGCCGCCCCGCCCGGGGGCGCCGCGAGCCGGACGGTGCCGCGCACCACCGCGACCGCCGCGCTCGTCCGCCCCCTGCGGCACATGACGTTGACGTTCACGACCGGGCCGCCGAGGAGCCTGCCGTCGGTCTCCAGGTCACCGGGGAAGTCGTGCGGCCAGTACGGCTCGTCGACGATGTGGTGCTCGCCGCCCACCAAGAGGTCCATCCCGGCGCCCTCGACCACGGTCAGGGTCCGGTCGACGCCCGGGAACGAGGAGAACGGCCCGTCCTCGGCCACATCGGCGAGGCTGACCCGCCAGTCGAAGGTGTCCATCGGCGCGCCCTCGGGGTGTGCCGCGATCTCCCGGGTGACTCCCCCGCCGTTCTTCCAGGGCGTGGCCGTGCGGTCGGCCGCCCGGAGCACCCGCGCCCTCACTTGACGATCCCCTGGGCCCTGGCCGCGGCCAGCCACTGCGGGAATTCGGCGACGAGCCGGTCGTACAGCTCGGCGTCCGGGACCTGTCTCGGGTCGGGTCCGGCGTGGAAGAAGCCGGCGTTGTCGACGGCGCGCTTGGCGGGTACGGCCAGCTCGTCGAGCTTGCGCAGGAAGTCGAACTGGTTGCTCCGCTTGTTGCCGAAGCCGATGAACTGCCAGAACAGGGGCAGTTTCGCCGCCTTGCAGAGATAGCGTTCCGCCGCGTGCTTGCTGATCGGGCCGCCGTCCGTCTGGAAGACGACGAGCGCGGGCGCGGTGGAGCCGCTGTCGATGTAGTGGTCGATGACGGCGTCCATGGCCAGGTGGTAGCTGGTCTTCCCCATGTGCCCGAGGCCCGCCACGACGGCGTCGATCCGGCCGCGGTGGTTGTCCAGGGCTATGTCGGTGACGGCGTCGACATCCGTGGAGAAGAGGACGAGGGGGACGCGGCCGTCGTCGTCCAGATGGGCGGAGAGCCCCAGCACCCGGTCCGCCAGGGCCTGGACGCTGCCGTCCTGGTAGTACTCCCGCATGGAACCGGAGTAGTCGAGCACCAGATAGACCGCGGCGCGCTCGCCGCTCATGCGGTGCTTGGTCAGCGAGACGGCGGCGCTCTTGTAGAGGCTGACCAGCGCGGGCGCGCTCTCCTCCAGCTTGCGGAGGCTGATGGCCGGACCTGGTGCGGCGACGGACGAGCCGGCCATGCGGATTCTCCGATCCTCGACGTGTCGGGCATGTCAGAACCCTGAGCCTAAGCCACTCAGGTATGCCCCTGTCGGGCGGCGTTCGCTATCTTGATCTGCCGCCGCCCCACCGGCCGCTCGTGTCCGCCCACCCGTGAAGGAGCCTGCCGTGGACGCCGCGGTCACCACCTGTTACCGCCATCCGTCGTACGAGACGTATGTGAGCTGCACCCGCTGCGAACGCTTCATCTGCCCCGACTGCATGCGTGAGGCCGCGGTCGGCCACCACTGCGTGGAGTGCGTGAAGGAGGGGCAGCGTTCGGTCCGGCAGGCGCGCACGGTGTTCGGCGGTGCGGTCCCGCGGTCCGCGGTGCCGCTCGTCACGTATGTGCTGATGGGCCTCAACATCGCGGCGTATCTGGGCGAGTTGGTCCGACCGGGGATCGTCGACCGGTTCGCGATGCTCGGTGCGGGGCTGAACGGCCCGGACGGCGGACACTACGTCTACGAGGCCGGGGACTTCCCCGGCTTCGATGTGATCGGCGTGGTGGGCGGCGAGTGGTACCGGCTGCTGACCGGGGCCTTCCTGCATCTCCCACCGGGCGGATCGTCCCTGGGTCCGCTGCCGTTCGGGGTGCTGCACATCCTCTTCAACATGTACGCGCTGTGGAACCTGGGCCGGGTCGTGGAGGACCAGCTGGGCCGGGCCCGCTACCTCGCGCTGTACCTGCTGTCCGCGCTGGGCGGTTCGGTCCTGGTCTATCTCATCGCGCCGTCCGACGGCACGGTGGGCGCCTCGGGTGCGATCTTCGGTCTCGGGGCGGCGTTCTACGTCATCAACCGGCGGCTGGGCCGCGACATGCGGGCCGTGAACCGGTTCATGGCCGGCTTTCTGATCTGGATGCTGATCTCGGCCGGATTCGCCTCGTGGCAGGGCCACTTGGGCGGGCTCCTGACGGGCGGCATCGTCACCGTCGCGTACGCCTACGCCCCGGCGAAGCGCCGTACGACGGTTCAGGCCGCCGCGACTGTGGTGGTGCTCGCCGTGCTGGTGCTGCTGGTGGTGCTCAAGACGTCCGCACTGACGGGCTGAGCCGGGCAGGCCGGACCGGGGCAGGCCGGACCGGCTCCGGACGCGCCACGGCGCCTGCCGAATCGTCCGGTCGGGGACGGGCAGGCGCCGCGTTCAGTTCCGCACGCCGTTGTACGGGACGTCCTTGTGTGCCGTGATCAGACCGCCAGTGAACGGTCCGTCGGGCGGATCGGGGCCGGCAGGGCGCTGGCTCCGGTCAGGTAGCGGTCCACCCCGCGTGCCGCGGAGCGGCCCTCGGCGATGGCCCACACGATGAGTGACTGGCCGCGGCCGGCATCACCGGCCACGAAGACGCCGCCGACGTTGGTGGCGTAGTCCGCGTCGCGCGCGACATTGCCGCGCTCGTCGAGCTCCAGGCCGAACTGCTGGACCAGTCCGTTGGCCTGGTCGGTGCCGGTGAAGCCCATGGCGAGGGTGACCAGCTGTGCGGGGATGCTCCGCTCGGTGCCGGGCTTCTGCTCCAGCTTGCCGTCCTTGAACTCCACCTCGACCAGGTGCAGCGCCTGGACGTTGCCGACAGTCTGTCCCTCTTCGGGGGCGGAGCCCTCGAAGTGGGTGGTGGAGACGGAGTAGACCCTCTCGCCGCCCTCCTCGTGCGCGGAGGTGACCTTGTAGAGCATCGGGAACGTCGGCCAGGGCTGGTTGGCGTTCCGGTCCTCGCCGGGCCTCGGCATGATCTCCAGCTGGGTGACGGAGAGCGCGCCCTGGCGGTGGGCGGTGCCGACGCAGTCGGCTCCGGTGTCGCCGCCGCCGATCACGACGACGTGCTTGCCCTCGGCGGTGATCGGGGAGACCGTCAGGTCGCCCTCCTGCACCTTGTTGGCCAGCGGCAGGTACTCCATGGCGAAGTGCACGCCGTTCAGCTCACGGCCCGGGACGGGCAGATCGCGCGAGACGGTGGCACCCGCGGCGATGACGACCGCGTCGTACCGGCGGCGGAGCTTGGCGGCGTCGATGTCCTTGCCGATCTCCGTCTCGGTGCGGAACTTGGTGCCTTCCGCGCGCATCTGCTCGATGCGGCGGTTGATGTGCGCCTTCTCCATCTTGAACTCGGGGATGCCGTACCGGAGAAGGCCTCCGATGCGGTCCGCGCGCTCGTAGACGGCGACCGTGTGGCCGGCCCGGGTCAGCTGCTGGGCCGCGGCGAGACCGGCCGGGCCCGAGCCGATCACGGCGACGGTCTTGCCGGAGAGCCGCTCGGGCGGCTGCGGGGTGACGTCGCCGCTGTCCCACGCCTTGTCGATGATGGAGACTTCGACGTTCTTGATGGTGACGGCCGGCTGGTTGATGCCGAGCACGCACGCCGACTCGCACGGGGCCGGGCAGAGCCGCCCGGTGAACTCCGGGAAGTTGTTCGTGGCGTGCAGGCGCTCGGACGCGGCCGACCAGTCCTCGCGGTAGGCGTAGTCGTTCCACTCGGGGATGAGGTTTCCGAGCGGGCAGCCGTTGTGGCAGAACGGGATGCCGCAGTCCATGCAGCGGCCGGCCTGCTTGCTGATGATCGGGAGCAGCGAGCCCGGAACGTAGACCTCGTTCCAGTCCTTGACGCGCTCGCCCACGGGGCGGGTCTCGGCGACCTCGCGCCCGGTGGTCAGGAAGCCCTTGGGGTCAGCCATTGGTCGCCGCCTCCATCATCTTCTCGGTGGTCTCCTGCTCGGAGAGACCGGCGAGCTCAGCGGCGTCCTTGGCGGCGAGCACTGCCTTGTAGGTGGACGGGATGATCTTGCTGAAGCGGGCCACCGCGGTGTCCCACCCGGCAAGCAGCTTCTCGGCGACCGTGGAACCGGTCTCCTCCTGGTGGCGGCGCACCACGTCGTGCAGCCACTGCTTGTCGGAGTCGGAGAGCTCCTCGACCGCGCCGAGGTTCCCGGCGTTGACGTTGTCGCGGTTGAGGTCGATGACGTACGCGACACCGCCCGACATGCCGGCCGCGAAGTTGCGTCCGGTCTCGCCGAGCACGACGGCGTGACCGCCGGTCATGTACTCGCAGCCGTGGTCGCCCACGCCTTCCGAGACGACCGTCGCGCCGGAGTTGCGGACGCAGAACCGCTCACCGGTGCGGCCGCGCAGGAACAGCTCGCCGCCGGTGGCGCCGTAGGCGATGGTGTTGCCCGCGATGGTGGAGTACTCGGCGAGGTGGTCGGCGCCGCGGTCCGGGCGGACGACGACCCGGCCGCCGGAGAGGCCCTTGCCGACGTAGTCGTTGGCGTCGCCCTCCAGTCGCAGCGTCACACCGCTCGGCACGAACGCGCCGAAGGACTGGCCTGCGGAGCCGGTGAAGGTGATGTCGATGGTGTCCTGCGGCAGACCGGCGCCGCCGAACTTCTTCGTCACCTCGTGGCCGAGCATGGTGCCGACGGTGCGGTTGATGTTGCGGATCGCGATCTGGGCCCGGACCGGCTGGGCGGTCTCGGCGCTGTCCGCGTTCAGGGCGTCGGCGGCGAGCCTGATCAGCTCGTTGTCGAGGGCCTTGGCCAGACCGTGATCCTGCTCGATCCGCGCGTGGCGGACCGCGCCCTCGGGCAGCTCGGGGACGTGGAACAGCGGCTTCAGGTCGAGGCCCTGTGCCTTCCAGTGCGTGATCGCACGGTCGGTGTCGAGCAGCTCGGCGTGGCCGACGGCCTCTTCGATCGTACGGAAGCCCAGCTCGGCGAGGATCTCGCGGACCTCCTGGGCGATGAACTCGAAGAAGTTGACGACGTACTCGGCCTTGCCGGAGAAGCGGTCCCGCAGGACCGGGTTCTGCGTGGCGATGCCGACCGGGCAGGTGTCCAGGTGGCAGACGCGCATCATGACGCAGCCGGAGACGACGAGCGGCGCGGTCGCGAAACCGAACTCCTCGGCGCCCAGCAGCGCGGCGACGACCACGTCCCGGCCGGTCTTCAGCTGGCCGTCGGTCTGTACGACGATGCGGTCGCGCAGGCCGTTGAGCAGCAGCGTCTGCTGGGTCTCGGCGAGGCCGAGCTCCCAGGGGCCGCCCGCGTGCTTCAGGCTCGTCAGAGGAGAAGCACCGGTGCCGCCGTCGTGGCCCGAGATCAGGACGACGTCCGCGTGCGCCTTGGAGACACCGGCGGCGACCGTGCCGACACCGACCTCGGAGACCAGCTTCACGTGGATGCGGGCCGCCGGGTTGGCGTTCTTGAGGTCGTGGATCAGCTGGGCCAGATCCTCGATGGAGTAGATGTCGTGGTGCGGCGGCGGCGAGATCAGACCGACGCCCGGGGTGGAGTGCCGGGTCCTGGCGACCCACGGGTAGACCTTGTGGCCGGGCAGTTGACCGCCCTCGCCGGGCTTGGCGCCCTGCGCCATCTTGATCTGGATGTCGTCCGCGTTGACCAGGTACTCGCTGGTCACACCGAAGCGGCCGGAGGCGACCTGCTTGATGGCCGAGCGGCGCGCCGGGTCGTAGAGCCGGTCGGCGTCCTCGCCGCCCTCACCGGTGTTGGACTTGCCGCCCAGCTGGTTCATGGCGATGGCGAGGGTCTCGTGCGCCTCGCGGGAGATCGAGCCGTACGACATGGCGCCGGTGGAGAAGCGCTTGACGATGTCGGAGACGGACTCGACCTCGTCGATGTCGATGGCCTCGCGGTCCGGCCTGAAGCCGAACAGACCACGGAGCGTCATCAGGCGCTCGGACTGCTCGTTCACCCGGTCCGTGTACTTCTTGAAGATGTCGTAGCGCTTGTTGCGCGTGGCGTGCTGGAGGCGGAAGACCGTCTCCGGGTCGAACAGGTGCGGCTCGCCCTCGCGGCGCCACTGGTACTCGCCGCCGATCTCCAGCGCGCGGTGCGAGGCGGAGATGCCGGAGGCGGGGTAGCCCTTGGCGTGCCGGGCGGCGACCTCCTTGGCGATGACGTCGAGGCCGGCGCCGCCGATCTTGGTGGCGGTGCCGTTGAAGTACTTCGCGACGAATTCCTCGTCCAGGCCGACGGCCTCGAAGACCTGGGCGCCCCGGTAGGAGGCGACCGTCGAGATGCCCATCTTGGACATGACCTTCAGAACGCCCTTGCCGAGCGCGTAGATCAGGTTCCGGATGGCCTTCTCGGGCTCGATGCCCTCGATGAACGTACCGGCGCGCACCAGGTCCTCGACGGACTCCATCGCGAGGTACGGGTTGACCGCGGCGGCGCCGTAGCCGATCAGCAGCGCGACGTGGTGGACCTCGCGGACGTCCCCGGCCTCGACCAGCAGACCCACCTGGGTGCGCTGCTTGGTGCGGATGAGGTGGTGGTGGACGGACGAGGTGAGCAGCAGCGACGGGATCGGGGCGTGCTCGGCGTCGGAGTGCCGGTCGGAGAGGACGACCAGGCGGGCGCCGTCCTCTATGGCGGCGTCGACCTCGGCGCAGATCTGCTCGATCCGCGCGGCGAGGGCTTCGCCGCCGCCGCCGACCCGGTAGAGGCCGGAGAGCGTGGCGGCCTTCATGCCCGGCATGTCGCCGTCGGCGTTGATGTGTATCAGCTTGGCCAGCTCGTCGTTGTCGATCACCGGGAACGGCAGCGTGACGCTGCGGCACGACGCGGCGGTCGGCTCCAGCAGGTTGCCCTGCGGGCCGAGCGTGGAGCGCAGCGAGGTGACGAGCTCCTCGCGGATGGCGTCCAGCGGCGGGTTGGTGACCTGCGCGAACAGCTGGGTGAAGTAGTCGAAGAGCAGCCGGGGGCGCTCGGACAGCGCGGCGATCGGCGAGTCCGTGCCCATGGAGCCGAGCGGCTCGCCGGCGGTGCGGGCCATCGGCGCGAGGATGACGCGGAGCTCTTCCTCGGTGTAGCCGAAGGTCTGCTGGCGGCGGGTGACGGAGGCGTGCGTGTGCACGATGTGCTCCCGCTCGGGGAGGTCCTCCAGCTCGATCTCGCCGGTCTCCAGCCACTCCTCGTACGGCTGCTCGGCGGCGAGGGCGGCCTTGATCTCGTCGTCCTCGATGATGCGGCCCTCGGCCGTGTCGACGAGGAACATCTTCCCGGGCTGGAGGCGGCCCTTGCGGACGACCTTCGCGGGGTCGATGTCCAGGACGCCGACCTCGGAGGAGAGCACGACGAGGCCGTCGTCGGTGACCCAGTAGCGGCCGGGGCGCAGACCGTTGCGGTCCAGGACCGCGCCGACCTGGGTGCCGTCGGTGAAGGTGACGCAGGCCGGGCCGTCCCAGGGCTCCATCATCGTGGAGTGGTACTGGTAGAAGGCGCGGCGGGTCGGGTCCATCGAGTCATGGTTCTCCCACGCCTCGGGAACCATCATCAGCACCGAGTGCGGCAGCGAGCGGCCGCCGAGGTGGAGCAGCTCCAGGACCTCGTCGAAGGAGGCGGAGTCGGAGGCGTCGGGGGTGCAGACGGGGAAGATCCGGTCGAGCTGGGCCTCACCGCTGTGTCCGTTGTCGGCGGAGCCGAACAGGCCGGAGGCGAGCTGGGACTCGCGGGCCTTCATCCAGTTGCGGTTGCCCTTGACCGTGTTGATCTCGCCGTTGTGCGCGACGAAGCGGTACGGGTGGGCGAGCGGCCAGCTCGGGAAGGTGTTGGTGGAGAACCGTGAGTGGACCAGGGCGACCGCGGTGGCGAAGCGGCGGTCGGAGAGGTCCGGGAAGAACGGCTCCAGCTGCCCGGTGGTGAGCATGCCCTTGTAGACGATCGTGCGGGCGGAGAGCGAGGGGAAGTACACCCCGGTCTCCCGCTCGGCGCGCTTGCGCAGCACGAAGGCCTTGCGGTCGAGGGCGATGCCGGTGTTCTCGCCGTCGGCGACGAAGAGCTGACGGAACTCGGGCATGGTGGCGCGGGCGCCGCTGCCGAGGATGTCGGGGGTGACGGGGACCTGGCGCCAGCCGAGGACCTTGAGGCCCTCCTCGGCGGAGATCTTCTCCAGCTTGCGGACGGCCTCGGTGGAGTCGTCGGCGGGCAGGAAGGCGATTCCGACGGCGTAGGCACCGGCCTCGGGGAGGTCGAAGGCGACCTCCTCGCGCAGGAAGGCGTCCGGGACCTGGAGGAGGATCCCGGCGCCGTCGCCGGAGTCGGGCTCGGACCCGGTGGCGCCGCGGTGTTCGAGATTGCGCAGTACGGTCAGCGCCTGCTCGACCAGCTCATGGCTGGCCACACCGGTCAGAGTGGCCACGAACCCGACACCACAGGCGTCGTGCTCGTTGCGGGGGTCGTACATCCCCTGCTGGGCGGGGCGACCGTCCATGGGCGACCAGGCGTCGGAACGCATCGGCTCTCCCGTCGTCGTCGTGGCATATGCAGTGCCGAGGGACGACGTTGGCCCTCTGCGAAATTTCGTGCAGATTACATAATGGGGCGCTTCTCAAGAAGCGGATAGTTCGTTCCAACATACGGACACCGCCTGAGGCAGTGGGGGTGAGTCGCAGTCGGAGGATCGGCGCCCGGGGGGCCGCAGAGAGCAGGCGTCGTTGCCCACGGTGTCTACGGCTCATGCCCGGCGGCGAAGGAAATGAAACCGCCAGGTAACGGCTACTTATGTGTAGCGCCGCATAAGGACTCATTTTACGCTGGCAGGAGCCTTCCGCCCAGTGGCGACCACCAAGACGTACATCACACGGATGGCGGACACGTCACGGGCAGGCACACCCGCCGCGCGGGTGTGCCTGCCCGGATCTTCGAGGGGTCAGCTGCCGACGGCCACACCGAACAGCGTGCCCAGACCGTAGGTGATGGCCGCCGCGGCCCCGCCCAGCACCAGCTGACGCAGCCCGCTGTACAGCCAGCTGCGGGCCGTCACCCTGGCCACCACCGCGCCGCAGGCAAACAGTCCGACCAGCGCGAGCAGCACGGCCGGCCACAGCGCGCTCGCACCGAGCAGATACGGCAGCACGGGCAGCAGGGCCCCCAGCGCGAACGCGCCGAACGACGACACCGCGGCGACGAGCGGCGAGGGCAGATCACCCGGATCGATGCCCAGCTCCTCGCGGGCGTGTATCTCCAGGGCCTGCTCCGGGTCGCGCGACAGCTGCCGCGCGACCTCACGGGCCAGGCCGGGCTCGACGCCGCGGGACTCGTAGAGCTCGGCGAGCTCCCGCTCCTCGTCCTTGGGGTGCTTGCGCAACTCCCGCCGCTCGACGTCGAGTTCGGCCTCGACGAGCTCGCGCTGCGAGGCCACGGAGGTGTATTCGCCGGCCGCCATGGAGAACGCACCGGCGGCCAGGCCCGCCAGACCGGTGATCACGATCGTCTGCTGGGAGACGGAACCTCCCGCGACGCCGGTCATCAGTGCGAGGTTGGAGACCAGCCCGTCCATGGCACCGAACACCGCCGGACGCAGCCAGCCGCCGTTCACGTCACGGTGGGTGTGGTTGTCGCGGTGTGCCTCGTGCAGTACGGCGTCGGTCTCGATGATGGACACAGCTCTCCCCTTCTCCGGCGGCGGAATCCACTCGCCCCGCCCCCGCTCGACACCATCGAAAGTACGCACGAAAATCGGCCCCCGCCAGCAAGGCAGGCCGTACTTACCACCCTCCGTGAGCAGGTAAGTACGGCCTGCCTTGCTGCTTCCGAACCGTCATCCGACTGGCCCTTTTGTTGTGATTGTCGGCCTCTGCCGGGGCTCCGCGTGGGACAGATCGAGAAGGAAGTACGAGAACTGGCTCGGTGCGAGCGAAGGGTCGACGCGATGGAGTTGATCACAGGAAGTCCGGCGGATCCGCGGACGGACGGCGCGGGCCGGGGTGAGGCGCTCCGGGGGAACCTCGGCGACCGGGCCCGCGGCTCCCTGCTCGGTCTCGCGGTCGGGGACGCGCTGGGCGCGCCGGCGGAGAATCTGCGGCCGTCGGAGATCCGTCGCCGCTGGGGCCGGATCGAGGGCTTCGTGAGCGACGACCCCGCGGGCACGGACGACACGGAGTACGCGATCTTCTCGGGGCTGCTGCTCGCCCGGCACGGTTCCGCGCTGACCGTCACCCACGTGGAGCGGGCCTGGCATCTGTGGATCGCCGATCTCGACGAGGGGCAGTTCCGCGGTGCCGGGTTCAGCGAGCGGGGAACGCTGGAGAATCTGCGCCGGGGGCTCGCCGCCCCGATCTCCGCCCAGCACCGGCACGCCTGGAGCGATGGCCTGGCGATGCGGGCGGCGCCGTTCGGGGTCTTCGCGGCCGGCCGGCCGGACGAGGCGGCGCGGCTGGTCGCGGTGGACGGTCGGGTCAGCCATGACGGGGAGGGCATCTACGGCGGCCAGGCGGTGGCGGCCGGGGTGGCCGCCGCGATGGTGGGTGCCGGGGTCACGTCGGTGATCGCCGCCGCTCTGTCGGTCGTCCCCATGGACTCCTGGACGGCGCGTTCGCTGCGGCGCGCGGTGGCCGCCGCGCAGCGCAGCTACCCCGACCGGCTCACCATGGAACGCGCGGTGCGCTCCGCGGTGGTGGTCGGCGGCTACCCGTGGACGGACCTGGCGCCCGAGGCGGTGGGCCTGGCCTTCGGGGCGTTCGCGGCGGCCCGCGGCGACTTCCGTACGGCGGTGCTGACGGCGGTCAACATGGGCCGCGACGCGGACACCACGGCGGCGGTGGCGGGGGCCCTGGCCGGCGCCCTGCACGGGGCGTCCGCGATTCCGCGGCACTGGGGGGACGCGATCGGCCCGGTCCGGGGCAGCTGTCTGCCGGCCATGCGGGGGCACCACGTCCTGGACATCGCGGAGCTGCTCACCCCGGACGAGACGGACGGCGCGGGCGCTCCGGGCGGGGCGAGCGAGAACGCCACGCCGCGCGCGGGCGACGGCACCGACGACGAGGGCCCGGCCCGGCACCGTGCGCGTACGGACGCGGGATCACCGCACCCGCGGCCCGCGGACGCCGACGCGCCCGGGACCCGGCACCGCCCGCCCACGAGCACCGGCACACCCCCGCACGACGCCCCCCGCACCCCCGCCTCCCCGGCCGCCCGTCCCCGTACCCGTCCCGACGCCGGGCACCGGGCCCGGATCGAGGGGCTGCTGCTCGGGCTCGCCTCCGGGGACGCGGCAGGATGGCCCGCCGCACGGCACCGGGCGGCCCGGATGCCCGAGTGGACCCGGCGGCTCACCCGCGAGCTCGACACCTTCGCCGAACAGAACGCCACGACCACGCTGCCCGTCCCCATCGCGCTCAACCAGCCGCCCGAACCGCTGCGGCTCGGGCCCTCCGACGACGCCGAATGGGCGGCCTTCGCCGCCGGAACCCTGCTCACTTCGGCAGCCGGTCCGCTGCACGGGCTCTCCCCCGGACGCCGGATGCGGGCCGCCGTCGATGTCGCCTGGAACGCCCTGGCGGCCGAGGTCGCCGCGGCTGCCGCCCGTGCCCCCGAAGTCGAATCCGCGGTGCTCCCGCTGCGTGCCCGGATCTCGGTCCGGGCCGGGCTCGGCAATCTCGCCGCCGGGCTGCGACCGCCCGCCACCGGCCACGACAACCCGCACTACTTCGACGACGCGGCCTGCGTACGGGCCGCCGTGCTCGCCGTCGCCCACCCCGCGGACCCCGCCGCCGCCGCCGACCTCGCCGAGTTCGACGCGCGCTACACCCAGGACGGCGACGGGGTGCACGGGGCCCGCGCTATGGCGGCGGCAATCGCCGTGGCGCTGGGCGGTGCGGACGTGGACGCCGCGGTGAACGCCGCGCTCGCCCAGCTGCCCGACGGCACGGAGATCGCCCGCAACGCCGCCCACGCCGTCCGGATCGCCCGTGACTTCGTCGGGGAGGCGGCGGGCGCCTTCGCCCTCGTACCGGTGCTGGAGCATCAGATCGTCGACCACGTCTACAGCTACGGGATCGCCGCCGCCGAGACCGTCCCGGTCGCCCTCGCCCTGGCCACCGCGGCCCGCGGTCAGATCGCCCAGGCCGTTCCCGCGGCGGCGTGCCTGTCGCGGGTGGCCGACTCGGCGCCCGCCCTGGCAGGCGCGCTGACCGGTGCGCTCGGCGGTATCGGCGCCGTCCCGGACGGCTGGCGCGAGGCCTGTCGCACCCTCGCGGGCTGTGCGCTGCCCCGTCTGGCGGGGACCGATCTCATCGAACTCGCCGGGCTGCTGGCAGACACGGAACCGAAGCCCCCAGGTGGACAATTCGGACATGACATCCACGATGCCCACGCGGTACGAGGCCGGACCCAGAACACTCACACTCGATGAACGGATCACCGGCGCACTCGTCGGCGCCGCCGTCGGCGACGCGCTCGGCGGCCCGGTGGAGGGCCGGTCCCCCGAGCAGATCGTGGCCCGTCACGGCGGGCGGATCAACGGCATCGTGGGCCCGTGGGACGGCGAGAACTGGCGTACCGCGCGCCCCATCGCCCCGTACCACAAGGGCGACGGGCACGTCACCGACGACACCTTGATGACCCATGCGCTGGTGCGGGTGTACGGCGCCGTGCGCGACCATCTCGACGCCTACGCGGTCGCCGGGCATCTGGTGCCCGAGCTGATCTCGGGCCCCCGCTGGATCCCGGAGCTGGAGGCCGAGGCGCTGCCGCTCCAGCGGATCTTCCTCGCCGAGAAGTGGATCGTCGCCCGGCTGCACTACGGCCATGTCGATCCGCGCGAGGCGGGCAACGGAAACATCGTCAACTGCGGTGCGGCGATGTACATGGCCCCGGTCGGCCTGGTCAACGCCGCCCACCCGGAGGCCGCGTACGCCGAGGCACTGGATGTCGCCGGTGCCCACCAGTCGAGTTACGGAAGGGAGGCGGCCGGGGTCTTCGCGGCGGCCGTCGCCGCCGCCTGTGCCCCGGACGCGACACCCGCCCGCGTCGTCGACACCTGCCTGTCGCTCGCCAAGGACGGCACCCGGTCGGCGATCGAAGCGGTGTGCGAAGTGGCCGCCCGGCACAGCGACTTCGAGTCGGCGCTGACCCCGCTGCGCACCGCCGTCGCCCCCTTCGACACGGTCGGCCCCGACTACCGCGCCCCGTCCCTCGGCGCCCGCAGACCCTCCCGGCTGCATGCCATCGAGGAGCTCCCGATCGCGCTCGGCATGCTGCTCGTCGCGGACGGCGACTACCGGCACACGGTCCTCGGCTCGGTCAACTACGGCCGGGACTGCGACTCCATCGCCACCATGGGCGGCGCCGTCGCGGGGGCGCTCCACGGCGAGCGGACGATCCCCGCCACCTGGGTGAGAACGGTCGCCGAGGCCAGCCGCCTCGATCTGCACGCACCCGCGCGGACCCTGGCGGACGTCGCCCGCGAGATGTTCGTACGGGACACGGCCCGGCGCCGCGCACACGAGTCGGCGTTCGCCGCGCTGGCGGGTACGCCATGACCGTACGGGTGACATGGGTGCAGCCGGAGGACCTCGTCGGGCACGAGCTGCGCCAGGCGGCCGAGGACGGGCGGGACGCACAGGCCGTCGCGCGCCGGTGGTACGAGGCGGGCGGCACCCCCGCCCCGGAGCGCGCGGGCGCCTCCACCCCTCCGGCACCGGAGCTGCGCGCGCTCGCCGAACGGCTGCTCGATGAACTCGCCCTGCTGGAATCGCCGTTGGAGATCGACGAACCGACGGAGCTGGCCGCGATCCGGGCCGCGTGCCCGGACTGGCCGGCGCCCCGCCCCGCCCCGATGCCGGTGAGCCGGGACCGGCTGCACGCCGCCTGGCTGGGCCGGGCGGCCGGCTGTCTGCTCGGCAAGCCCGTCGAGAAGCTGCCGCTGGACGGCATCCGCGCCCTGGCCCGCGCCACCGGCAACTGGCCGCTCACCACCTGGTTCACCGCCGAGGGACTGCCCGCCCCAATGGCCGCCACCTACCCCTGGAACCGCCGCTCCGCACCCAACTCGCTGGCCGAGAACATCGACGGCATGCCCGAGGACGACGACCTCAACTACCCCTTGCTGACCGTGCTGTTGCTCCAGCGGTACGGTCCGTCCTTCACCACCGGCGATCTCGCGAGGCTCTGGCTCGACGAGCTCCCGGCCGGCCGGACGTTCACCGCCGAGCGGGTCGCGTACCGCAATCTGCTGGACGGCATCGAGCCCCCGCACACCGGCCGGTACCGCAATCCGTTCCGGGAGTGGATCGGCGCGCAGATCCGGGCCGATGTGCATGGCTGGACCCACCCGGGCGACCCGTCGGCCGCGGCGGAGCAGGCGCACCGGGACGCCGTGCTCAGCCACACCGCCAACGGGGTGTACGGGGCGATGTTCACCGCCGCGGCACTCGCCGAGGCGGCCGGGGGCGAGAGCGATGTGCACAGGTGCCTGGCCGCCGGGCTGCGGGTCGTACCGCCGCGTTCGCGGTTCGCGCAGGCCGTGCTCTTCGGTGTCGCGGCAGCCCGCGGCAGCGCCGATTTCGACGCGGTGGCGGACCGGCTGCACGCCGAGTACGGCGGGTACCACTGGGTCCACGTACTGCCCAACGCCGCACTGCTCGCCGCCGCCCTCACCCATGCCGGCGGCGACTTCTCGCGCTCCATCTGCCGCGCGGTGTCGGGCGGCTGGGACACCGACTCCAACGGTGCGACCGCCGGTTCGCTCGCCGGGCTGCTGGCCGGGGCCCCGGAGCGGCTGCCCGACCACTGGACCACCCCGCTGAAGAACCGCCTCGCCTCGTCCGTACCCGGTTTCGACTCCATCGGCTTCGACGCACTCGCCGAACAGACCCACCGGCTCACCCAGAAGGAGGCACTGTGCCCATGACCGGCATCGCGGTGCTCGGCAGCACCAATATGGACCTCGTCGCCTACGTCGCACGGGCTCCGGAGCGCGGAGAGACCGTCACCGGACGGGAGTTCCGCACCGTCCCGGGCGGCAAGGGCGCCAACCAGGCCGTCGCCGCGGCCCGCGCGGGCGGCGACGTGCTGATGATCGGCGCGGTGGGCGACGACGAGTACGGCACCCGGCTGCGGTCGAACCTGGAGCACGCGGGCGTCGACACCGATCTGCTGCACACCGCCGAGGGTCCCAGCGGTACCGCGCACATCGTCGTCGACGACACGGGTGCCAACTCCATCGTGGTGGTCCCCGGCGCCAACGGCACCATCACCGCCCTCGGCCCCGGTGAGATGGCCGCCATCGCGGGCGCCGATCTGCTGCTCCTCCAGCTGGAGCTGCCGCTGTCCGCGGTGATCGAAGGCGCGCGGGTGGCCCACGCCCAGGGCGTACGGACCATCCTCGCCCCGTCCCCCGTACAGCCCCTGCCGTCCGAACTCATCGACTGCGTCGATCTGTTGATCCCCAACGAGCACGAGGCGGCGGCGCTCTCCGGCTTCACCGACCCCCATGCGGCGGCGCAGCACCTGCTCAGTCAGGTCCCGGCGGTCGTCATCACGCTCGGTGCGAAGGGCTGTCTGTACGCGGCCCGGGGCGGCGAGCCCGTCCTCTTCCCCGCCCCCGAGGTCACCGCCGTCGACACCACGGCGGCGGGCGACACCTTCGTCGGCACGCTCGCCGTCGCGCTCGGCGAGCGACGGTCCGTACCGGAGTCGCTGGCCTGGGCGTCGTCGGCCGCCGCGCTCTGCGTGCAGCGGCCGGGCGCCTCGACCTCCATGCCGTACCGCACCGAGATCGACGCCGCGTGAACGCGCCCGCGCAGGCCCCCCTGACCGGGCTGCGGGTCGTCGACCTCGCCACGCTCTTCGCCGGTCCGCTCTCCGCCACCCTGCTCGGCGACTTCGGCGCCGAGGTGATCAAGGTCGAGCATCCGCGCAGGCCCGACCCCTCGCGCGGGCACGGCCCCACGAAGGACGGCGTCGGCCTGTGGTGGAAGCTGCTCGGCCGCAACAAGCGCAATCTGACCCTCGATCTGTCCAGTCCCGGCGGCCGTGACATCCTGCTCCGGCTGGCCGCCGGGACCGATGTGATCATCGAGAACTTCCGGCCCGGGACGCTGGAGCGCTGGGGTCTCGGCTGGGCGGAGCTGCACGCGGTCAACCCGCGGCTGGTCCTGGTCCGGGTCACCGGTTTCGGGCAGTTCGGCCCGTACGCGCACCGCCCCGGCTTCGGCACCCTGGCCGAGGCGATGAGCGGGTTCGCCGCGATCACCGGGGAGCCGGACGGGCCGCCCACGCTGCCGCCGTTCGGGCTCGCCGACTCGATCGCGGCGCTGGCCACCGCGTACGCCGTGATGGCCGCGCTGGCCGGGCGCGAGCGCACCGGGGAGGGGCAGGTCGTCGACATGGCGATCATCGAGCCGATCCTGACCGTGCTCGGCCCGCAGCCCATCTGGTACGACCAGCTCGGCTACGTACAGCCGCGCACCGGCAACCGCTCCCGGAACAACGCCCCGCGCAACACGTACCGCACCTCGGACGGGCACTGGGTCGCGGTCTCCACCTCCGCGCAGTCGATCGCCGAGCGGGTGATGCACCTGGTCGGCCGGGCCGAGCTGATCGAGGAACCCTGGTTCGCCTCCGGCACCACCCGCGCCGAGCACGCCGACGAGCTCGACGAGGCGGTCGGCAACTGGATCGCCCGGCACACCCGGGAGGAGGCGGTCTCGGCCTTCGAGAAGGCGGAGGCGGCCATCGCGCCCATCCACGACATCCAGGACGTGATGGAGGACCCGCAGTACCGGGCGCTGGACTCGGTCACCGAGGTCGACGACCCGGAGCTGGGTCCGCTGAGGATGCAGAACGTGCTGTTCCGGCTCTCGGCGACGCCGGGCGCGATCCGCTGGGCGGGCCGGCCGCACGGCGCGGACACCGAGGAGATCCTCACCGGACTGGGTCTGTCGGCCCCGGAGATCGCCGCGCTGCGGGCGGAGCGGGTCCTGTGACGACGACGGTCCCGCTCACCTGGCTGTACGTCCCCGGGGACCGGCCGGAGGTGGTGCGCAAGGCGCGGGACTCGGGCGCGGACGTGGTGATCGTGGATCTGGAGGACGCCGTGGCGCCGGACCGCAAGGGGTACGCGCGCTCGGCCACCGCCGAGCTGCTGTCCGAGGCGCCCGGGGACGCCGCCGTGCCGATCCATGTCCGGGTCCACACCGAGGCGGACATCCTCGCCCTGGCCGGGCTGCCGGGACTCACCGAGCTGCGGCTGCCCAAGATCACGCATGCGGCGTCCGTCCATCACATCGCGGCCGTGGCGCCGGGGGTCGCGCTCTGTCCGCTGCTGGAGTCGGCTCTCGCCATCGAGCACGCGTACTCGGTCGCCGCCTCCCATCCCCAGGTGCGCTCCATCGCCCTCGGCGAGGCGGACCTCCGGGCCGATCTGGGGGTACGGGACGACGCCGGGCTCGACTGGTCGCGCAGCCGGGTGGTGGTCGCCGCCCGCGCGGCCGGACTCGCCCCGCCCACCCAGTCGGTGTTCCCGGACGTCCGGGACCTGGACGGTCTGTGGACGTCCTGCGCGCACGGCCGTGCGCTGGGCTTCCTGGGCCGGGCGGCGATCCACCCCCGCCAGCTCCCGGTCATCGAGCGGGCGTTCCGGCCGACGCCGCAGGAGGTCGAGGTGGCGGCGGAGATCGTGGCGGCGGCCGTGGCGGACGAGGGTGCGCTGGCCCTGCCGGACGGCCGGTTCGTCGACGCGGCGGTGGTGGCCTCGGCCCGCAGGACGCTGGCGCTGGCCGGTGAATCGAGCCCGTCCGGGGGTTGAGGACCCATGCGAAGGGGCCCCGGACCAGTCGGTCCGGGGCCCCTTCGCATGGGTTCACACGGCTCAGCCGTTCTTGGCCGCCTCCGCGGTGCCGTCCTTCTCCGGTGTCCTGGCGGCATCCGCGCGCTCGGCATCACCGTCGGCCTTCGGACCCTTGTCCACGTCGGCCTTGGTGTCCTCGGTGTCCTTGGCGGCCTCGACGCCCTCGGCATCGGCGGCGTCCGCCGCGTCCTCGGCGGCCCCCGGCTCCACGACCTCCTCGCGCCCCGGCCGCACCTTCGCCGAGATCACGATGTACACGACGGCCAGCACGAACACGATCAGCGCGGTCCACACGTTCAGGCGCAGACCCAGGATGTGGTGGGCCTCGTCGACCCGCATGTACTCGATCCAGCCCCGTCCCGCGCAGTACGCGGCGACGTACAGGGCGAACGCCCGGCCGTGCCCGAGCTTGAAGCGGCGGTCCGCCCAGATCACCAGGAGGGCGACGCCGATGCACCACAGCGACTCGTAGAGGAACGTCGGGTGGTAGGTGCCGGCGACCCGGTTGGGGCCCTCACTGATCTTCAACGCCCACGGCAGATCGGTCGGCTTGCCGTACAGCTCCTGGTTGAACCAGTTGCCCCAGCGGCCGCAGGCCTGGGCCAGGGCGATGCCGGGGGCGAGCGCGTCGGCCCAGGCGGGCAGCGGGATCCCGCGGCGGCGGCAGCCGATCCAGGCGCCGACGGCACCGAGCGCGATGGCGCCCCAGATGCCGAGGCCGCCCTGCCAGATCTTGAAGGCGTCGACCCAGTTCTGACCGTCGCTGAAGTACAGCTGGTAGTCGGTGATGACGTGGTAGAGCCGGCCACCGACGAGGCCGAAGGGCACGGCCCAGACGGCGATGTCGGCAACCGTGCCGGATCTGCCTCCCCGGGCGACCCAGCGCTTGTTGCCGAACCAGACGGCGACGAAGACACCGATGATGATGCAGAACGCGTAGCCGCGGAGCGGGATCGGGCCGAGATCGATCACGCCGGTCGACGGGCTGGGAATGAAGGCAAGGTCCATGGCAAGGTCGACGCTACCCTGCCGGGTGGGGCGTACGGCAACCCACCCGACAACGTATGGGTAACGGGCAGGTCATCGATTCCCCTTGCCGGACTCCGCCCGGGGAGCGGTCAGGAGCCCGACGGGGCCGGGGTGACCGTGCCCGGCTTCTTGCCCTTGTTGGCCTCGGCCACCCACTTCTTCAGATTCGCCGCGGTGATCGGCTCGTTCCCCTTCTTCGGGAAGATCGATTCCCCGTTGAGCAGCGCGGTCGGCGTGCCCTGGAATCCGCCGTTCTGGAACGCCGTGTTGGACTTCTTGACCCAGCTGTCGTGCTTGCCGTCGTCCACACAGCTGCGGAAACCGGGAGTGTCGAGTCCCGGGACCTTCCCCGAGAGCTCGATCAGCTTGGCGTTGTCGCCGAAGGCGTCGTCGGTCTCCTGCGGCTGGTTGCTGTAGAGCACGTCGTGGTACGCGGGGAACTTGCCGGCGTCCTGGGCGCAGGCCGCCGCGTTGGCCGCCCGCAGCGAGCCGCTGCCGCCGAGATTGCCGTCGATGATCGTGGCGAGGTGGTACTCGACCTTGACCTGTCCGGTGTTCTCCAGCTGGTGGATCGTGTCGCGGAACGCGTTCTCGAACTGGGCGCAGACCGGGCAGCGGAAGTCCTCCCAGATGGTGAGCGTGGACGGGGCGTTGTCCGCGCCGACCCCGATGGCCAGGCTGTCCTTCCCGATCGCGCCGGACGGTGCGACGGCCGGGCCCGCCTCGCTCTTGTCGCCCTTGCCGCCCGAATTCGCGGCGATCACGCCGACGACGGCGGCCAGTGCCAGCACACCCACCACCGCACTGGTGACGATCAGCGTGCGCCTGCGGCGCTCGCCCGCCTTCTGGCGCTCGCGCTGCTGGACGAGCCGGTCTCGCGCGGCCCTTTTTCCCTGTTCGTTCTTCTCGCTCACACCCGCAGCAACGAACCGGGGAGGCACGTGCGTGCCTCCCCGGTCCAGGTCCACCCGTTTGGGTTACACCCGATTCAGCGCTTTCGAACGCCTTCGGCGAGTTCGCCCGCCAGGGAGCGGACGGCGGCCAGGCCGGCCGCCTCGTCGGGGGCGTCCAGCATCGCCTTGACGAAGGCGGAGCCGACGATCACCCCGTCGGCGAAGCCCGCCACCTCGGCGGCCTGCCGGGCGTTGGAGACGCCCAGGCCGACGCAGACCGGCAGGGCCGTCGTCGCGCGGGTGCGCCGGACCAGGTCCTGGGCCTGGTCACCGACCGACTCGCGGGTGCCGGTGACGCCCATCAGCGAGGCCGCGTAGACGAAGCCGGAGCCGGCCGCGGTGATGGTGGCGAGGCGCTCGTCCTTGCTGCTCGGCGCGACGACGAAGACGGTCGCGAGACCGTGTTTGTCGGCGTGCTCGCGCCACAGCGCGGACTCCTGGACCGGCAGGTCGGGCAGGATGCACCCGGCGCCGCCCGCCTCGGCGAGCTCGGCGGTGAAGCGCTCGACGCCGTACCGGTCGATCGGGTTCCAGTACGTCATGACGAGGATCGGGACACCGGTCGCCGCGTACGCCTCACGGACCGTGCGCATCACGTCGGCGATCCGTACACCGCCGCGCAGGGCGATGTCGTCGGCGGTCTGGATGACCGGTCCATCGAGCACCGGGTCGCTGTGCGGCAGCCCCACCTCGACGATGTCCGCGCCGCCCGCCACGACCGCCTTCACGGCCTCGATCCCGCCGTCGACGGTCGGGAACCCGGCCGGGAGGTACGCGATGAGCGCGGCCCGGTCCTCCGCCTTCGCCTTCGCGAGGGAGGCACTCAACAGCTCCACATTGCCGCTCACTTGGTGACCTCCTCTTCCCCGTCGGCCACATCGGCCTCGACGACCCCGTCGGTCCCGTCGTACAGCCCGAAGTAGCGGGCTGCGGTGTCCATGTCCTTGTCGCCGCGGCCGGACAGATTGACCACGATCAGCCCGTCCTTGCCGAGCTCCTTGCCGACCTCCAGGGCCCCGGCCAGCGCATGGGCGCTCTCGATGGCCGGAATGATCCCTTCGGTGCGGGAGAGGAGGAGCAGCGACTGCATGGCGGCGTCGTCCGTGACCGCGCGGTACTCGCCGCGGCCGATGTCCTTGAGGTACGAGTGCTCCGGGCCGATGCCCGGGTAGTCGAGACCGGCCGAGATGGAGTACGGCTCGGTGATCTGGCCCTCGTCGTCCTGAAGGACGTAACTGCGCGAGCCGTGCAGGATGCCCGGCTCGCCCGCGGTCAGGGTCGCCGCGTGCTCGCCGGTCTCCACGCCGTGTCCAGCGGGCTCGCAGCCGATCAGCCGGACGCGGGCGTCCGGGATGAAGGCGTGGAAGAGCCCGATGGCGTTGGAGCCGCCGCCGACGCAGGCGATGGCGGCGTCCGGCAGCCGGCCGGTCCGCTCCAGGATCTGGCGGCGGGCCTCGACGCCGATGACCCGGTGGAAGTCACGGACCATGGCCGGGAAGGGGTGCGGTCCCGCGACGGTGCCGAAGAGGTAGTGCGTGCGGTCCACATTGGCGACCCAGTCGCGGAACGCCTCGTTGATGGCGTCCTTCAGGGTCCTGGAGCCGGACTTCACGGCGATGACCTCGGCGCCGAGCATCCGCATCCGCGCCACGTTCAGCGCCTGCCGCTCGGTGTCGATCTCACCCATGTAGATGGTGCATTCGAGGCCGAAGAGCGCGCAGGCGGTCGCGGTGGCGACGCCGTGCTGGCCGGCGCCGGTCTCGGCGATGACCCGGGTCTTGCCCATGCGCTTGGTGAGCAGTGCCTGGCCCAGCACGTTGTTGATCTTGTGTGAGCCGGTGTGGTTGAGGTCCTCGCGCTTGAGGAAGATCCGGGCGCCGCCCGCGTGCTCCGCGAAGCGCGGGACCTCGGTCAGCGCGCTGGGCCGGCCGGTGTAGTTGACCATGAGCTCGTTGAGCTCGGCGGCGAAGGCCGGGTCGGCCTTGGCCTTGTCGTACTCGACGGCGACCTCGTCCACGGCGGCGACGAGCGCCTCCGGGATGAACTTGCCGCCGAACGCACCGAAGTACCCCTCGGCGCTGGGGATCAGACCCTCCGGGTCCGGAATGAAGAAGTCAGATGACATCCGACGTGCTCCTCGACATCGCAATGGGTGGGTTCACCGTATGCGCCGTGAGCGGAGCGCCACCGCGACCGGCGATCAGTCGGGCGGTGCGGTCGTACGTACGACGGGAGTGGTGCGGGTACGTCGGCCGGGGCTCGCTACAGCGCGGACCCCGTGCGCCATCGCATGCCGTTGACCTGGCCGGGCTCGTCGCCGATCACGTACCGCACCCGCCGGCCGTGCACACGGCGCGCCGGGGCGCGGCAGCCGCGGGGGCGGCAGCCGCGTGCCAGCGGGGCGTGCGGCACCCGGGCCGTCGCTCCGGTGGGGCGCAGGCCCCGCCGGGGACGGAACACGGGGCGTTCGGCGGACACGGGTCGGGTCAGCCCCGTCCGTGCCGGAGCGCCGGGTGGGCGCCGGCGGCGACCAGATCGGCGACGGCGGCCCGCGGGTCGCGGCCGGTGACCAGCGACTCGCCCACGAGCACCGCGTCGGCGCCCGCGTTGGCGTACGCGATCAGGTCGTGCGGGCCGCGGACACCGGACTCGGCGACCCTGACGATGTGGGCCGGGATCTCGGGGGCGACGCGCTCGAAGACGGAGCGGTCGACCTTGAGGTCCTTCAGGTTGCGCGCGTTGACACCGATGACCTTCGCCCCGGCGTCCACGGCACGCTCCGCCTCCTCCTCGTCGTGCACCTCGACCAGCGGCGTCAGGCCGATGGACTCGGCGCGCTCGATCAGGGAGACCAGGGCCTCCTGGTCGAGGGCGGCGACGATCAGCAGGGCGAGGTCGGCGCCGTAGGCGCGGGCCTCCCAGAGCTGGTACGAGGTGACGATGAAGTCCTTGCGCAGGACCGGGATGTCGACCTTGGCGCGGACGGCCTCCAGGTCGGCGAGCGAACCGCCGAAGCGGCGCTCCTCGGTGAGGACCGAGATGACGGACGCGCCGCCCGCCTCGTAGTCCGCGGCGAGCGCGGCCGGGTCGGCGATGGCGGCCAGGGCCCCCTTGGAGGGGCTGGAACGCTTGACCTCGCAGATGACGGTCACGCCCTCGCCCCGCAGGGCGGCGACTCCGTCCTTGGCTCCGGGAGCGCGCGCGGCGCGTTCCTTCAGCTCGTCGAGGCTGACACGCGCCTGCCGCTCTGCGAGGTCGGCGCGTACGCCGTCGATGATCTCGTCGAGCACACTCACGCGAGCGGCCCCCTTCCGGGACGGTGATGAGGGAACAGGATCAGCCATGTCAATGCTATCCGCAGGAGGGCGAAGGGCCCGAATCCGGTGGGCGAATGTCCCACTACCTGGGCATTCAAGGGGCCAGAACGGAGCCGATCGGCAGATTCCGGACGACCGAGAAGATCAGCAGTACGGCCCCGATCCCCCACCAGACCACGGGTTTCGCCGCGAGGCTCATGGGTCTGCCCCGGGCGGCGCGGACCGTCCAGACCGCCCACAGGACGGCGAAGACCGCGTAGCCGACGACGGCGAGCGCGTTGGAGCCGAGGGCGGCGGCGATGTCGCCGTGCGCGACGGCGTGGGCGCTGCGCAGGCCCCCGCAGCCCGGACAGTAGAGCCCGGTGAACCGGAGCAGTGGGCAGAGCGGGTAGTGGCCGGGCTGGTTGGGGTCGACGGCACCGACGTAGCCGAACGCACCGACGACGACGGCCATGACGCCCACCGGCGTGGCCAGCCGCCGGACGCGCGAGACGGGTACGGGGGCCGGGGGGAAGACCGGCGGGGACGGACGGCCGGACATGGGCGGCTGTCCGGTCATCGGCAGGCCGGGCCCGGGGACCGGGGCCGGTGCTGCGGCGGGGGTAGGCGATGCGTCCACCCGGTGATTGTCCCCGCTGACGCGGAAAGGCGCAGCCCGGAGCGGGCTGCGCCTCGTATGCGTACGGGTGCCGCGTGGCGTCAGGAGACCTGGGCCTGTGCGGCGCGGGCCCGTGCCTGGGCCATCTCCGCGGACTCCTTCGGCATGCCGAGGCCCGCGGCCTTCATCGCGAGGCCGACGACCCCGCCGAGGAGGACGACGGCGATTCCGGCCCAGAAGCCGACGGGGTTGGCCGCGACCATGAAGACGCCTGCGACGCAGAAGCCGATGAAGGAGATGATGACACCGGTCCAGGCGGCCGGGGTGTGTCCGTGGCTGCTGCCCGCCATGAGTTGCTCCTTGTTGGTGTTGCGCTGTGGGTATCGCTGTACGCAAAGCTGGTGCTGCTGTGCTGAGAGCTCAGCTTCATTGTCCCGTACGTACGGGTAGGACGTGAGCTGGGGGTCTTCTAGCCCGTCGGGTCCTCGCCGCGGTCCAGGGCCTTCCAGAGGTCCTCGGGCCGGTCCGGGTCCGGGGCGGTGCGGGCGGCCTTGCGGGGGCGGGGGGTGCCGTCCCGTTCGTACCGTCCCGACATGGTGGGCCAGAGCTTCCCGTACCGCAGGGCGAGCAGCCCGGCGAGCAGGATCAGCAGGCCGCCGGCCGCGGTGACGTAGGGCCACGCGGTGTGGGCGAGCGCGTCGATGGTCGCCGAGGCGTCGCCGGTGGACTGGGCGGCCTTCTCGTCGAGCGCCGCGCTGTCGGAGGCGCCGAGGCAGGCGCTCAGTCCGGCACCGAGGCCGCTGAGGGCGAGGAGCCCGGCGACGAGCAGCCGGGAGGCCCCGCGGACCGCGAAGACGGCGACGAGGGCGGCCAGGCCGACTATGGCGAGGGCCGCCGGGAGACCGGTGACGTCCTGGCCGTCGGCGGTCAGGGGCAGTGAGCCGCCGCCGACGGACGCCTCGCCCTCGGCCCAGGTCTGGCCGGAGGCGAGCAGGACGACGGTGGCGCCGGCCGCCCCGAGGAGCAGACCGGCGGCCAGGCTGCGGCGGCTTCCCGAGGTGTCGGGCGCGGTGGCGGCTCGGGCACGGGGCTGGGGTACGGGGACAGCACTCACGTACTCCACTATCCCCTACCGCTTCGGACCGACCGGCAATCGGGGGGCGGCACCGCGATTGCCGGCCGGTCTCACGCGCCGTGGAGCCGGTTGGCCGTATGCACCGCGCGGAGGACCGCCGCGGCCTTGTTGCGGCATTCGGTGTCCTCGGCGACCGGGTCGGAGTCGGCGACGACGCCCGCTCCGGCCTGGACGTATGCCGTGCCGTCGCGGAGCAGGGCGGTGCGGATGGCGATGGCGGTGTCGGAGTCCCCGGCGAAGTCGAGATAGCCGACGCAGCCTCCGTACAGTCCGCGGCGGGTCGGTTCGAGTTCCTCGATGATCTGCATCGCGCGGGGCTTGGGGGCGCCGGAGAGGGTGCCCGCGGGGAAGCAGGCGGTGAGGACGTCGAAGGCGGTGCGGCCCTCGGCGACGCGGCCGGTGACGGTGGAGACGATGTGCATCACGTGCGAGTACCGCTCGATCGACATGAAGTCGACGACCTCGACGGTGCCGGGTGCGCAGACCCGTCCCAGGTCGTTGCGGCCGAGGTCGACCAGCATCAGGTGCTCGGCGCGTTCCTTCGGGTCGGCGATGAGCTCGTCGGCGAGCGCCTGGTCCTCCTGCGGGGTGGCGCCGCGGTGCCGGGTCCCGGCGATCGGGTGGACCATGGCGTGTCCGTCCTCGACCTTGACGAGGGCCTCCGGGCTGGAGCCCGCGACATCGAAGCCGTCGAACCGGAAGAGGTACATGTACGGCGACGGATTGGTGGCCCGCAGCACCCGGTAGACGTCCAACGCGCTTGCCGTGCACGGGGTCTCGAAGCGCTGGGAGGGGACGACCTGGAAGGCCTCGCCGGCCCTGATGCGTTCCTTCACGTCCTCGACGGCGTCCTGGTACGCCGTGCCGCCCCACAGCGCGGCGTACGGGGGCAGCCCGGACGGCGGGAGGGCGGCGGGGGCGTTCTGGACGGGGCGGGAGAGGTCCCGTTCCATGGCGTCGAGGCGGGCGACGGCGTCCGCGTACGCCTCGTCGACGCCGGTCGAGAGGTCGTTGTGGTTGATCGCGTTGGCGATCAGCAGGACGCTGCCGTCCCAGTGGTCGAGCACGGCCAGGTCCGAGGTGAGCAGCATCGTCAGCTCGGGGACGTGCAGGTCGTCCTCGCCGCTGTCGCCGATCCGCTCCAGGCGGCGCACGATGTCGTAGCCGAGGTAGCCGACCATGCCGCCGGTGAACGGGGGCAGCCCGTCGTCGACGACCAGGTCGCGCGGGGTGTGCAGGGTCTCGATGGTGGCGCGCAGGGCCTCCAGCGGGTCGCCGTCGACGGGGACGCCGACGGGCGGCACGCCCAGCCAGTGGGCCTGTCCGTCGCGTGCGGTGAGGGTGGCGGCGCTGCGTACCCCGATGAAGGAGTAGCGGGACCAGGTGCGGCCGTTCTCCGCGGACTCCAGGAGGAAGGTGCCGCTGCGCTCGCCCGCGAGTTTGCGGTAGAGCCCCACCGGGGTGTCGCCGTCCGCGAGGAGCCTGCGGCTGACGGGGATGACGCGCCGGTCGACGGCGAGTTCGCGGAAGGTGTCGAGATCCATGGCGGCTGGCCCTTTACTGCGCGAGCGGGAGGACGTCGGCGTCGAAGCAGGTGCGGTCGCCAGTGTGGCAGGCGGCACCCGTCTGGTCGACCCTGACGAGGACGGTGTCGGCGTCACAGTCGAGGGCGACGGACTTGACCTGCTGGATGTGGCCCGAGGTGTCTCCCTTGACCCAGTACTCCTGGCGGCTGCGGGACCAGTAGGTGCAGCGGCCGGTGGTGAGGGTGCGGTGCAGGGCCTCGTCGTCCATCCAGCCGAGCATCAGTACCTCGCCGGTGTCGTACTGCTGGGCGATGGCCGGGACGAGTCCGTCGGCACCGCGCTTGAGGCGGGCCGCGATGGCCGGGTCGAGGTTGCCGGACGGCGGCGGAGTGCTGGGCGTGGGCGCGCTGGTCATGCGCCCATTGTGCCGTGGCCGTGGGGGCGTCTCCGTGCGGCGTCCACTGGGCGGACCGCGTGCGGCGGTCGTACGCTGGCGAGCATGTCGACCCATGCGAAGCGCGAACGACTTCTGCTCGCCGACCTGTTGGAGGCGGCGGGACCGGAGGCCCCGACCCTGTGCCACGGCTGGACGACCCGGGACCTGGCCGCCCATGTGGTGGTCCGGGAACGGCGGCCGGACGCGGCGGGCGGGATTCTGCTGGGCGCGCTGCGGAACCGGCTCGAACGGGTGCAGGCCGAATTCGCCGCGAAGCCGTACGAGGAGCTGATCCAGCTGATCCGTACGGGACCGCCGAGGTTCTCCCCGTACGCCGTGAAGCAGCTGGACGAGGCCGCCAACACCGTGGAGTTCTACATCCACACGGAGGATGTCCGCCGGGCCCAGCCGGACTGGTCGCGGCGCGAGCTGGACCCGGTGTTCGCCGATCTGCTGTGGTCGCGCGCCGAGAGGACGGCCCGGCTGCTGGGCCGCCGGTCCCCGGTGGGTCTGGTGCTGCGCCGCCCGGACGGCCAGACGGCGGTGGCGCACAAGGGCACCCCGGTGGTGACGGTCACCGGCGAGCCGGGCGAGCTGCTGCTCTTCGCGTTCGGGCGGCAGGACGCGGCGACGGTGGGCCTGGAGGGCGACAAGGAGGCGGTGGACCGGCTGCACACGGCGGAGCTGGGGATGTAGGGCCTCAGCCCGGGAGCTCCGCGCGGCGCAGCCGGGTGAAGGCCAGACCCGCCGCCGCCCCCGCGGCGCACACCGCGGCACTGGTCACGAAGACCGGGCCGGTCCCCCAGACCGCGACGGCCGCTCCCGTGACCGGGTAGCTGAGCGGGGCGACGGCGTGGGTGAAGAGCGTCGAGACCGAGGTGACCCGGCCGAGGTAGGCGGGTTCGGTGACGGTCTGGATCAGGGCGCCGCACAGGGAGCCGCCGAGGCCCGCGAAGAGCCCGACGCAGACCGCCGTGGCGGCGGCGAGGGCCACCGAGGGCGCGTACGCCAGGGCGCCGATGGCGACCGCGCCGGTCAGCACCGTCAGACACATCACCAGCCCCGCGCGCGGCAACCGGCCGCGCACGGCGAGCAGCAGCGCCGTCGCACCGGCGCCGACGCCGAACGCGGCGACGATCCAGCCCATGCCGGACGCCCCCCAGCCGCGCTCGCGGACCAGCAGGACCAGTCCGAGGTTGAGCGGTCCGACGAAGCCCAGCTCGCTGACGGCGACGACGAGCACCAGCGGCCCGAGCAGCGGGTGGCGGCGGATGTGACGCAGCCCGTCGGCCAGTTCGCGCCAGGCGGTGCCGGACGGTTCGGCACTGTCCTGATCGGGCAGCGGACGGATCCGCAGGGACAGGAGCAGCGGCAGCGACACGGCGAAGAGCACCCCGGCCGCGGCGAAGGCGAGCGTCGGTCCGCCGAGGGCCACCGCGAGACCGCCGAGCGGCGCACCCACGACATTGGCGATACGGGTGGCGAGCCCGCGCAGGCCCTGGACGCGGGCCAGCTGCCCGGCGGTGGTGATCCGGGGCGACAGGGCGCCGACAGCGGGCAGGAAGAGGGCGTCGACCACACCGAAGACCAGCGCGACGGCGATCAGCATCCACAGGGCGGGCGAGGTGAGCAGCAGGGCGCCGGCCAGGCCGAGGGCGACCAGGCAGCGGGCGGCGTCGCTGCCGATGACGACGCGGCGCGGTCCGATCCGGTCGGCGAGCACTCCTCCGCCGAGCATCAGCACGGCCCGGGGTATGGAGCCGACGGCGAGGACCATTCCGGTCTGGGCGTCGCTGCCGGTGCGGGCGGCGGCCCAGGCGAGCGCCATGTAGTAGACGCTGTCGCCGATCATCGAGGCGGTGTGGGCACCGAGCCAGCGCAGGACGTTGGCGTCGCGGTGGGCGGGGCGTTCGGCGGCTTGCGCGGGCGTGACGGTGACGGTCATGGATCGTCCTTTTCGGGTGGCCGGCTCAGGTCCGGAACGGGAATCCGTACACGTGCAGCGCGACTTGCTCACGGCCGTCCGGGTCACCGGCCTCCTCGCGGGCGCGGGCGGTGTCCTGGTAGCGGTCGATCAGCTCGTGCATCTCGCGGGCGAGCGCGGCGAGCTCCCCGGCGGTGAGCCGGGGCAGGTACTCGGAGGCGAAGGAGGCGCTGCGCCACTCGGGGGCCCAGGACTGGGTGGAGTCGAGGTAGCGGCGGTACAGCTCGATGTGCTGGTCGAAGGAGAGCCGGCCGACGGCGGCGTGCGTGGCGGCCTTCTCGGGCGCGTCGCTGAAGTCCTCGTCGTGGAAGTTCAGCCCCTTCGAGGCGAGCTGCCACCAGCGCTCGCGGCCGTCCCTGCCCTGCTGCTCGGCCTCCTCGATCAGGCCGTGGTCGGCGAGCTTGCGCAGGTGGTAACTGACCAGTGAGACCGCCTCGTCGACCTGTTCGGCCAGCTGGGACGCGGTGGCCTCACGGGCGATGTAGAGCGCCCGGTAGAGCTTCATCCGCAGGGGGTGTCCGAACGCTTTCAGGGTCTCCAGGTCCGAGACCCGGCGCGATTCCTTGCTTGCCATGCCCCCCACCGTAAACAGGAAAGGAAACTTGCGCAATTTTTATTGCGCAATAAAAGCTGTGGGTTCCTGGACGGCGGAAAAGCCCATCGCCGGGCGGGGCCGACGAATCGGCTCCGCCCGGCGATGGGCTCGATGGGTACCGCGGGTCAGCGGACCGGGTGTCCGGCCTCCCTGAGCGCGTTCTTGACCTCGGAGATCCGCAGATCGCCGAAGTGGAAGACGGACGCGGCGAGCACCGCGTCGGCGCCCGCCGCGATGGCGGGTGCGAAGTGCGCGAGCCGGCCGGCGCCGCCGGAGGCGATGACGGGGACGGTCACGTGCTTCCGTACCGCCGTGATCATCTCGGTGTCGTAGCCGTCCTTGGTGCCGTCCGCGTCCATCGAGTTGAGCAGGATCTCGCCCGCGCCCAGCTCGGCGGCCCGGTGCGCCCATTCGACGGCGTCGATGCCGGTGCCCTTGCGGCCGCCATGCGTGGTGACCTCGAAGGTGCCGGCGGGGGTGCGCCGGGCGTCCACGGAGAGCACCAGGACCTGGCGGCCGAAGCGCTCGGCGATCTCCCGGATGAGGTCGGGGCGGGCGATGGCGGCGGTGTTGACGCCGACCTTGTCCGCACCGGCCCGCAGCAGCTTGTCGACGTCGTCGGCGGTACGGACGCCGCCGCCGACCGTGAGCGGGATGAAGACCTGCTCGGCGGTGCGGCGCACCACGTCGTAGGTGGTCTCCCGGTCACCGCTGGACGCGGTGATGTCCAGGAAGGTCAGCTCGTCGGCGCCCTCGGCGTCGTACAGCTTCGCCATCTCGACGGGGTCGCCCGCGTCGCGCAGGTTCTGGAAGTTGACGCCCTTGACGACCCGGCCGTTGTCGACGTCCAGGCACGGGATGACGCGTACCGCGAGGCTCATCGCGCACCTGCCCGGTAGGCCTCGACCTCGACCTCGACGACCAGGCTCGGGTCCACGAAACCGGACACGATGATCATCGAGGCGGCGGGGCGGACGTCGTCGAAGAGCTCCTTGTGGGCGCGGCCGACCTCGTCCACGTCCCGGGCGTGCGTGAGGTACATCCGGGTACGGACGACGTCCTCGCGGCCCATACCGAGCTGCTTCAGCGCGTCGAAGGCGACCTTGAAGGAGGTGACGGTCTGCTCGTACGGGCCGCCGGCGGAGATCTGTCCGTTCTCCACCGAGGTGCAGCCGGCCACCAGGACGAGGCCGTTCGGCAGCTCCACCGCGCGGGAGTAGCCGAACTTCTCCTCCCACGGGGCACCGGAGGAGACACGGTTGACGGAGTCGCTCATCCGGAGACCGCCTGAAGTGCTTCTTCGAGGGTGAACGCCTTCGCGTAGAGCGCCTTTCCGACGATCGCGCCCTCGACGCCGTCCGGGACGAGCGAGGCGATGGCCCGCAGGTCGTCCAGCGAGGAGACGCCGCCGGAGGCGACGACGGGCTTGTCGGTGGCGGCGCAGACGTTCTTCAGGAGCTCCAGGTTGGGGCCCTGGAGCGTGCCGTCCTTAGCGATGTCGGTGACGACGTAGCGGGCGCAGCCCTCGGAGTCGAGGCGGGCGAGCGTCTCGTAGAGGTCGCCGCCGTCGCGGGTCCAGCCGCGGCCGCGCAGCGTCGTGCCGCGGACGTCCAGGCCGACGGCGATCTGGTCGCCGTGCTCGGCGATGACCTTGGCGACCCACTGAGGGGTCTCCAGGGCGGCGGTGCCGAGGTTGACCCGGCGGCAGCCGGTGGCGAGGGCGGCGGCGAGCGAGGCGTCGTCGCGGATGCCGCCGGAGAGCTCGACCTTGATGTCCATGGCGCCGGCCACCTCGGCGATCAGCGCGCGGTTGTCCCCGGTGCCGAAGGCGGCGTCCAGGTCGACGAGGTGCAGCCACTCGGCCCCGGCACGCTGCCAGGCGAGGGCGGCCTCCAGCGGGGAACCGTAGGAGGTCTCGGAGCCGGACTCGCCGTGGACGAGGCGGACGGCCTGGCCGTCGCGGACGTCGACGGCGGGGAGCAGTTCAAGCTTCGGCATTACAGCGTCTCGATCCAGTTGGTCAGCAGCTGGGCGCCGGCATCGCCGGACTTCTCGGGGTGGAACTGGGTGGCCCACAGGGCGCCGTTCTCCACGGCGGCGACGAACGGCTCGCCGTGGGTGGCCCAGGTGACCCGGGGGGCACGGATCTTGGGGTTGGTGACTTCCAGGCTCCAGTCGTGCACCGCGTAGGAGTGCACGAAGTAGAACCGGGCCTCGGGGTCGAGACCGGCGAAGAGCTGGGAGTCCTCGGGGGCCCGCACGGTGTTCCAGCCCATGTGCGGGACGACCGGGGCCTTCAGCGGGGCGACGGTGCCGGGCCATTCGTCCAGGCCCTCCGTCTCCACACCGTGCTCGATGCCGCGCTCGAAGAGGATCTGCATACCGACGCAGATGCCCATGACGGGGCGGCCGCCGGAGAGCCTGCGGCCGATGATCCATTCGCCGCGGGCCTTCTTCAGCCCGTCCATGCACGCGGAGAACGCGCCGACGCCGGGCACCAGCAGCCCGTCGGCGTTCATCGCCTTCTCGAAGTCGCGGGTGATCTCGACGTCCGCGCCGACGTGGGCGAGGGCCCGTTCGGCGGAGCGGACGTTGCCGAAGCCGTAGTCGAAGACGACGACCTTCTTGTTGTCGCTCACAGCTCGTTCCTCAGTCCCAGAGTCCCTGGATCCGCAGAATGCCTGCCACCAGGCACATCACGGAGGCGATCGAGAGCAGGACGATGACGCCCTTGGGCATGCCCTGCTTCGAGAAGGAGTAGACGCCGCCGGCCAGGAAGAGGCCGAGGACGATCAGGATGGTGTTGAGGCCGGTCACAGCGCGCCCTTCGTGGAGGGAAGGATCCCGGCGGCGCGCGGGTCGTGCTCGCTGGCGTAGCGCAGGGCGCGGGCGAGCGCCTTGAACTGGCACTCCACGATGTGGTGGGCGTTGCGCCCGTACGGCACGTGGACGTGCAGGGCGATCTGCGCCTGCGCGACGAAGGACTCCAGGATGTGCCGGGTCATCGTCGTGTCGTACGCGCCGATCATCGGCGCCATGTTCTCCGGCTCGGTGTGCACCAGGTAGGGGCGGCCGGACAGGTCGACGGTGACCTGGGCGAGCGACTCGTCCAGCGGGACGGTGCAGTTGCCGAAGCGGTAGATGCCGACCTTGTCGCCGAGGGCCTGCTTGAACGCGGCGCCGAGGGCGAGGGCGGTGTCCTCGATGGTGTGGTGCGAGTCGATGTGCAGATCGCCGTCGGTCTTGACCGTGAGGTCGAAGAGCCCGTGCCGGCCGAGCTGGTCGAGCATGTGGTCGTAGAAGCCGACTCCGGTCGACACATCGACCTTGCCGGTGCCGTCGAGATTTATCTCGACGAGCACCGAGGTTTCCTTGGTGGTGCGTTCCACGTGGCCTACGCGGGGGCTCATGCGCTTGCTCCTTGGTTGTGCTCGCCTCGCCGGGCCGGATCGCGATCGGCCCCGTGCCGGCTGGAGGTCCGGGGGTCGTCCCCCGGGAGATGCAGTACGTGGCCTACGCGGGGGCTCATGCGCTTGCTCCTTGGTTGTGCTCGCCTCGCCGGGCCGGATCGCGATCGGCCCCGTGCCGGCTGGGGGTCCGGGGGTCGTCCCCCGGGAGATGCAGTACGCGGCCTGCGCGGGGGCTCATGCGTCGTGCTCCTTCTTCAGTTCGCGCACCGCGTCGAGGAACGCGTCGTTCTCTGCCGGGGTGCCCGCGGAGACCCGCAGCCATCCCGGTACGCCGTTGTCCCGGACCAGGACGCCCCGGTCGAGGATCCGCTGCCAGGCGGTGTGGCTGTCGGCGAAGCGGCCGAACTGGACGAAGTTGGCGTCCGAGTCGGTGACGTCGTAGCCGAGAGCGCGCAGCTCGGTGACGATCCGGTCGCGCTCGCTCTTGAGCTGCGCGACGTACCCGAGCAGCGTATCGGTGTGCTCCAGGGCGGCGAGCGCGGTGGCCTGGGTGACGGAGGACAGGTGGTACGGCAGCCGCACCAGCTGGACCGCGTCCACCACGGCCGGGTCGGCGGCGAGGTAGCCCAGGCGCAGTCCGGCCGCGCCGAACGCCTTCGACATGGTGCGCGAGAGCACCATGTTCGGCCGGCCCTCGATCAGCGGGAGCAGCGAGGCGTGGTGACTGAACTCGCCGTACGCCTCGTCGACGACGACCATCGACGGGCCGGCCGCCTGGGCCGCGTCGTAGAGCGCGAGCACGGTCTCGGCGTCGACGGCCGTGCCGGTGGGGTTGTTGGGGGAGGTGATGAAGACGACGTCGGGCCGGTGCTCGGCGATGGCCTCGCGGGCGGCCTCGACGTCGATGGTGAAGTCCTCGTTGCGCGGTCCGGAGATCCAGGCGGTTCCGGTGCCGCGGGCGATGAGGGCGTGCATGGAGTACGAGGGCTCGAAGCCGATCGCGGTGCGGCCGGGGCCGCCGAAGGTCTGGAGCAGCTGCTGGAGCACCTCGTTGGAGCCGTTGGCCGCCCAGACGTTGGCGAGGGCGACCTCGTGCCCGGCGGTGCGGGTGAGGTAGCGGGCCAGTTCGGTGCGGAGCTCGACGGCGTCCCGGTCGGGGTAGCGGTTGAGGTCGCGGGCGGCCTCGCGGACCCGCTCGGCGATCCGGTCGACGAGCGCCTCGGGCAGCGGGTAGGGGTTCTCGTTGGTGTTCAGCCGCACGGGTACGTCGAGCTGCGGCGCACCGTAGGGGGACTTGCCGCGCAGTTCGTCGCGGATCGGGAGATCGTCGATGCGGGTGGTCTTGCGAGGGGTGTCGCTGTTCGTCACTGCTGCGGGACCTTCCAGCCGAACCTGGCCTTGAGCGCGGCGCCGTGGGCGGGGAGGTCCTCCGCCTCGGCGAGGGTCACGACGTGGTGGGTGACCTCGGCGAGCGCGTCGCGCGTGTAGTCGACGATGTGGATGCCGCGCAGGAAGGACTGCACGGAGAGGCCCGAGGAGTGGCAGGCGCAGCCGCCGGTGGGCAGCACGTGGTTGGAGCCGGCGCAGTAGTCGCCGAGCGAGACCGGGGCCCAGGGGCCGACGAAGATCGCGCCGGCGTTGCGGACCCGGTCGGCGACGGCGGCGGCGTCGGCGGTCTGGATCTCCAGGTGCTCGGCGGCGTACGCGTCGACGACCTTGAGGCCGTCCTCCAGGTCGTTGACCAGGACGATCGCGGACTGGCGGCCGGCCAGCGCGGGCTCGATCCGGTCGGTGACGTGCTTGGTCGCGGCGATCTGCGGCTTCAGCTCGGCCTCGGTGGCCGCGGCCAGTTCCGCGGAGTCGGTGACGAGGACCGCCGCGGCCATCGGGTCGTGCTCGGCCTGGCTGATCAGGTCGGCGGCGACGTGCACCGGGTCGGCGGTGGAGTCCGCGAGGATCGCGATCTCGGTGGGGCCCGCCTCCGCGTCGATGCCGATGCGGCCCTTGAGGAGGCGCTTGGCGGCGGCGACGAAGATGTTGCCGGGGCCGGTGACGAGGTTCACCGGAAGACATTCGGCCGTTCCGTACGCGAACATCGCGACGGCCTGGGCGCCGCCGGCCGCGTACACCTCGTCGACGCCGAGCAGGGCGCAGGCGGCGAGGATGGTGGGGTGCGGCAGACCGCCGAAGTCCTTCTGCGGCGGGGAGGCGACGGCGATGCCCTCGACGCCCGCCTCCTGGGCCGGCACGACGTTCATGACCACGGACGACGGGTAGACGGAGCGCCCGCCGGGGACGTAGAGCCCGACGCGCTCGACCGGCACCCACTTCTCGGTGACGGTGCCGCCGGGGACGACCTGGGTGGTGTGCGTGGTGCGGCGCTGCTCGCGGTGGACGAGGCGGGCGCGCCGGATCGACTCCTCCAGGGCGGCCCGCACGGCCGGATCCAGCTGTTCGACGGCCTCGGTGATCGCCGCGGCGGGGACCCGGATCGAGTCGATCCGTACGCCGTCGAATTTCTCCCCCCACTCGATCACTGCCGCGGAGCCACGATGGCGTACGTCCTCGCAGATGGGCCGCACCGTCTCCAGGGCGGCTTCCACGTCGAACTCGGCACGGGGCAGCAGGTCGCGCAGGGCTCCACCCTCGGGGAGGGCATTGCCGCGCAGATCGATTCGAGAGATCACACCGCAATTCTCGCAGACCGCCTCCGGCGTCCGGTCGCCCGTATCACTGGCTGATACATGTCCCGGACGTCACTGCTGACCAATAGCTTTCACGTCGTCACTCAGCGGGAAGAACAGCTCCGAGCGGAAGGGGCACCCGTGACCGAGCCGCACGACGGTGATTTTCCGGACGGACTGAGCGCAGCCGAGCTGGGCATGTGGCAGGCCTTCCGAAACGGCAGCACCTACGATCTGCGCGCCCGCGACCCGGCGCAGGACGATCCGTTCGCGCCGCGCGTCTGGGGGCCGGAGCGCAGTGTGGACGGGCGCGTCGTCGCCCGCCTGCTGCTCTCGGGTCCGCCGCCGCGGCCCGGCCGGGTCGCGGCGCTGAAGCTCCGGGGTGTGCGGATCACCGGAACACTCGATCTCGCGGGCGGGCGCGTCGCGCCGTACGTCGAGATGACCGGCTGCCGCTTCGAGAGCGAGGTGGTGCTGCCGGAATGCCATTTCACGACGTTACGGATCGTCGGCTGCGCAATGCCCCGGCTGGAGGCGGCCCGGCTGCGCACCGAGGGCGATCTGCATCTGCCGCGCTGTCGGATCCCGCGCGGGATCCGGCTCACCGACGCCCAGATCGGCACCGATCTGCTGATCAACCAGATCGAGATCGGCCCGGACCGGGGCGGGCGGGCGCTGGCCGGTGACGGTCTGGCGGTCGCCCAGGATCTGCAGGCGGAGCTGATCGAGGCGCGCGGCGAGCTGAGTCTGCGCGGGGCGAAGGTCGGCGGTTCGCTGAGCCTGCGCGGCAGCCGGCTGCGGGGCAGGGAGGGACGGCGTGCGCTGAACGCCCCGCAGCTGACCGTGGAGCGGACGCTGTACATGAGCGAGGCCTGGGTGAGCGTCGACACCGGGATCCAGGGCACCACTCCCCCGTACGGCATCGTCCTGGCGTCGACCCCCGCGAACGGCACGCGTTCGCAGATCTTCGAGTGCCGCGGCGGGGTGCGCCTGGACGACGGGCGGTTCGGCGACGCGGTCGATCTGCACAAGGCGCGGTTCGTGCTGGGCCGGCACGAGGAGCTGTCGCTGCGCCGGATCGTCACCCCGGAGCTGCGGTTCAACGCGGAACGGCCGGAGGAGGGCCGGGTCGTGCTGAACGGCGCGAAGGTCGTCACGCTGATCGACGTGTCGACCAGCTGGCCGGGGCCCGGCGGGCTGGCGATGGGCGGTTTCGTGTACGAGAACCTCGTCCCGTACGGGCACTTCCCGCTCTCCCGGCGCCTGGAGTGGGTGGCGGCGGCGACCCCGGAGTACGTACCGGAGCCGTACGAACGGCTCGCGACGGTGCTGCGCAACTGCGGGGAGGACGCGGACGCCCGGGAGGTGCTGCTGGCCAAGCAGCGGCGGCGGCGCGAGACGCTGCCGCTCGCCGCGAAGCTCTGGGGCTTCCTCCAGGACTGGACGGTGGCGTACGGCTACCGACCCGGGCGGGCCGCGGTGTGGATGGCCTTGCTGTGGGCGGCGGGGGCGATGGCCTTCGCCCAGCACGTCCCGGCGGCGATCAAACAGGACGAGCATCCGCAGTGGAACCCGGCGCTGTACGCGCTGGATCTGCTGATCCCGGTGATCAATCTGGGCCAGGACGGCTACTGGCGGATGGAGGGCGGCTGGCAGTGGGCGGCGGCGGTGCTCGTCCTGCTGGGCTGGATACTCGCCACGACCGTCGCGGCGGGCGCCTCACGGCTGCTGCGCCGGGGCTGACCGGAATCCGGCCACGGCCGACCCGACCACGGGCCGTCGGACCGTTCGCAATCGCCTCTGCCGAACGGTCCGCACGGTGCCCGTGGCCCGTGGTCGAACGGCTGCCCGAGCTGCGGTCGAACTACCGCAAGTCATCGGCCGGAACAGCAAGAACAAGCCAGATTCCACATTTTCCTTTACTTCTTCTTGACCCGGTCCAATACAACCCATTCACTCGGCACCAAAGCTTCACAGCGTGCCTCTGGCGCCGTCCCGACCAGCGCTTTTCAATGGTCTGCACCATGCCAATCCTTCGTGCTCTGCTCCGTGCCGCGTGCACGGTCCGGCGCCCCTCGCAGGGCCCTGCCGGACTGCCGGCGGACGACGAGGTGCTGCTCGACGCCCCCGACGAGCGGCTCTCCCCGGCTCTCGTCGCCGCCGCGCTCGGGGAGTACGGACCGGCCGCGAAACTCCTCGCCACCACCCGGGACGGCGCCGAGTGGGAGAACCGCGACCGCTACCTCGGCCGGCTCGTCGCCTTCGCCCGCAACCGCGACGGCTGGCTGACCGACTGGCTCGCCGCCGCCCCGCACGACCCGGACGCGCTGCTCGTCAAGGCCGAGCTGGCGGTCCGCCGGGCCTGGGAGTCGCCCGCTCGGGCCGAGCAGCTGCGCGAGGTGGGACCGCTGATCACGGCGGCGGCCGAGAGCGATCCGCGCGACCCGGTGCCCTGGCGCCTCGCGCTCGACCACGCGCGCGGCACCCACGCCACGCACACCATGTTCGAGGCGTTGTGGGAGCAGGCGATACGGCGTTCCTCGCACCACTACGGCTGCCATGTCGCGGCGCTGCGGTACCTCTCCGCCGCCTGGTACGGCTCGCACCGCGAGTGCTTCGACTTCGCCGAGCGGGCGGCCGAGGACTCGCTGCCCAGCTCGCTGGTCCAGGCGCTGCCGCTGCGGGCCGCCTTCGCCCTGCTGATAGAGGGAGCCGGCGCACGGACCACCTCGGTGCAGTTGGAACGGATCGACGCGGCGGCGGATCTGGCCATCGCGCTGTCCGCCGCGTTCACGCCGGGCGACCCCTGGCCCGCCGAGGTCCGCAACCTGCTGGCGTTCGTGCTGGTCACCCGGGGCCGCTGGGACGAGGCACTGGAACAGTTCCGGCAGATCGGACCCCACGCGGCGTCGTTCCCGTGGTCCTCGGTCTCCGAGGATCCGCTCGGCCGGTTCCTGGAGGCGCGGGACGACACGCGGCTCCGGGCGGCCCGCGCGACGTCGTTCCCGGGACGGGCCGACCGGGCCCGGCCCGGCGGCCATTACGCTTGACCGTTGTGACCACCGCTCGCCTGCCTCTGTTCCCGCTGAACGCGGTGCTGTTCCCCGGCCTCGTGCTGCCGCTGAACGTCTTCGAGGAGCGATATCGCGCCATGATGCGCGAGCTCCTGAAGACCGACGAGGACGAACCCCGCCGCTTCGCCGTGGTCGCCATCCGCGACGGCCGCGAGACCGCCCCGACGGGCTCCGGAATGCCGGACGCGGTGAACGTCCCCGCCGAACGCGGCCCCGCGGACGGCTTCGGCCCCGACCCGGTCCAGACCTTCCACCGGGTCGGCTGCATCGCCGACGCGGCGAAGATCCGGGAACGGCCGGACGGCAGCTTCGAGGTCCTGGCGACCGGCACCACCCGGGTCAAACTGCTCTCCGTCGACGCGAGCGGCCCCTTCCTGACGGCCGAACTCGAAGAGCTGGACGAGGAGACCGGCGAGGAGGCGGGGGCGCTCGCCGAAGGCGTACTGCGGGCCTTCCGCAGCTACCAGAAGCGGCTGGCCGGGGCGAGCGAACGGTCCCTCACGACCGGCGCGGACCTGCCCGACGACCCCGCCGTCGTCTCCTACCTGGTCGCGGCGGCGGCCGTACTCGACGCACCGACCAGACAACGGCTGCTCCAGGCCCCCGACACCGCGACCCGGCTGCGCGAGGAACTGACGCTGCTGCGCTCCGAGACCGCCGTCATCCGCCATCTGCCGTCCCTGCCCGCGGTGGACCTGACCCGCGCCCCGACCCACCCCAACTGATCCGGACCTGATCCGACCGACCGATCGACCGAGGACCGTCTCCCCGTGGCGAAGAAGCCGAAGAAGCAGCAACAGTCCGGCGGCACTCCGGCAACGGTCGCCCTGACCGCGTCCGGCACGGCGTTCACCGTCCACTCCTACGACCACGACCCGGCGTCGGCCTCCTACGGCGAGGAGGCGGCCCAGGCGCTGGGCGTCTCCCCCGACCGGGTCTTCAAGACCCTGGTGGCGGACGTCGACGGCACCCTGACGGTGGCGGTCGTCCCGGTGGCCGGCACCCTGGACCTCAAGGCCCTGGCCTCCGCGGTGGGCGGCAAACGGGCCACCATGGCCGACCCGGCAGCCGCGGAACGCACCACCGGCTACGTACGCGGCGGCATCTCCCCACTGGGCCAGCGGAAGCGTCTGCGTACGGTGCTGGACGCCTCGGCACGTGCCCACGACACGATCTGCGTCTCGGCGGGCCGCCGCGGCCTGGAGGTCGAACTCTCACCCACGGACCTGGCGTCACTGACGGGAGCGGTGTTCGCGGAGATCGGCCGGGGATAGCCGGGCATCGCTCCCGGCTGTCCCCGGGCACCTTTTCAGGGCGCCTTCCGGCCCGTCCGGGCGCCTTTCAGCCTGTTCGGGGCCCCTCTCAGCCTGCCCGGGGCGCCTCCCTGCCCGTCCGGGCGCCTTTCAGCCCGTCCGGGGCACCTCTCAGCCCGTCCGGGCACCCTTTCAGCCCGTCCGGCGATTGAGGACCGGGGTCCGGGGCAGAGCCCCGGTTTCGGGAAGGGGCGGGTAGGGGACAAGCCCCGCGCAGCGGCCCACCCGCCCAAGCCCACCAGCCCCCGCACCGCACCGGCACCCGCACCCGCACCCGCACCCGCAGACCTACGACTGCGCCGGCGGCACCGGCGGCACACCCCCACCCGCAGGCGCCCCGGACCCGGGCGCCGCAGGCGCCCCCGGCACGGGCCCACCCGGAAACACCCCCCACTCCGGTTCCGGATCCCGCGGCCCGAACAGCGCGGTCAGCCCGAGATGGACCGCCATCGCCCCCAGCGGCCACGCCAGCAGCGCCCCCTTCGCCCGCAGCTGGAGCGGCGCGTCGAAGACCACGCCCTTGCCGACCGCCCGCGCGTGCGCGACCACGTCCTGGGTAGGCCCGAGCCACACCCCCAGCCGCCACGCCAGCAGCGAACCGAGCAGCCCGCCCAGCGCGAGCCCCACCACCAGCGCGATCCCGCCGCGCCGCTGGAACCAGAAGGCCAGCGCCGCGGAGACCGCCCCGAAGGCCAGGCCCAGCAGCACGAACGTGCCGTCGGCGCCGATCGCCTCCTCGCCCTCGCTGTCGTTCAGGAAGACGGCCGTGCTGTCGGAGATCAGCGGAACCCTCGGCGCCAGCCACAGCCAGAGGAGCCCGAGGGCGATGCCCGAGACGGTCACGAGAACGGTGACGACCGCGGCCCGCCGCAGATCCGACCGGAGGTCCTTGTCCTCCTTCGACTCCAGCGGGGTGCCCGGGTAGTACCCACCGGTCCCGCGGGAACCCCCGGGTCCACCGGATCCTCCCGGACCGCCCCAGTGGGGCGGGGTCTGCCAGGGATCGTTGGACGAGGGCTGGTGAGGCGGCGTCAGAGGTGCGGTCACCGTGCCATCGTGCCAGGCGCCCCCGCGCCGCGCCTCACCGGACCGCTGCCCTGCGGTACGCCCAGGTCGCCACGGCCAGCGAGAGGACGCCGACAACGGCACAGACGGCGAGGTCCAGCGCGACGACCGTCCAGTCCGGGTGGGCGTCGAAGGACCGCGAGAGCGCCTCGACACCGTAGGTCGAGGGCAGCAGATCACGTGCCCAGCCGACCGGCGCGGGCAGCCGGTCGGCCGGGAGCACACCGAGCAGCAGCGCCGCCGACATGCCCAGCTGGCCGAGCAGCGTGGCCAGCTCCTGCCGGGGCGCGAGCAGCCCCAGCGCCGCGCCCAGCCCGGAGAGCGCCGCCCCGGAGAGCGGGATGACGGCGACGAGCACCCACAGATGCGTCAGCGGCAGCCCGAACAGCATGCTGCCGGCCACGGCCGTGACGATCGTGCCGGGCACGGTGAAGGAGGCGTACGCCCCCGCCGCGCCGAGCACCACCGCGGCGGGCGGCACCGGCAGGGTGGCGTAGTGGTCGAGTCCGCCGCCGGCCCGCAGCTGCCCGAAGTACTGGGCGAGGAGATTGAGCGCCACGAAGGCCACGACCAGGACGCTGGAGCCGGCGACGACGGCCCGCGCCTCGGAGCCGCCGTCGACGACCCCGCGCATCAGCACCATGATCCCGACGGACTGGAACGTGGCGACGAAGAGCAGCGGGATACGGGCGACCCTGGCCCTGGACAGCTGGGCGCGGTAGACGGCCGCGAGCGAGGGGAACAACCGGGCCCGCGGTGCGAGCGGCGCGGGCGGTGCCCCCACCTCGGCGAAGCCGTCGCCGGGGGGACCGGGCCGGCCGTCCTCCGCGGCCCGGACGGGTCCGGTCACCGCGTGCGCGGGAACGATGCTCGTCACCTGGCGCTGCTCCTGTTCGCTCCCTGCCCGGCCGCGCACCCGCAACCCGGCCGTCCCGCCCGCCCCGGTCGTCCCGCCCACCCCGGTCATGACTTCACCAGCCCCTTGGTCACGTCCCCGCCGAGCGCGAGATAGACGTCCTCCAGGCTGGGCGTCGCCAGCGTGAAGTCGTCGAGTGCGGCGAAGGCCGCGCCGCCGGTCACCGCGGCGACTGCCGCCCGTGCCTCGTCGGGACCGAGCCGCAGCACCCAGCGCCGCCCGGACTCCTGGGCCGAGGCACGCAGCGCGGCCACTTCGGGGACGTCCAGAGGCGCCCGTTCGCGCCACACCAGCTCGACCCGGACCTCGCCCGCGACGCGTTCCTTGAGCCCGGTCGGCGTGTCGCAGGCGATGACCCTGCCGCGTTCGATCACGGCGACCCGGTCGAGGACCGTCTCGGCCTCGATGACGTTGTGGGTGACGAGCAGCACCGTCGTGCCGCGCTCGGCCCGGCGCCGGTCCACGGCGGCCCAGACGGCGCGCCGCGCGACGGGGTCCATGCCGGTCGTCGGCTCGTCCAGCACCAGCACCGGCCGCTCGCCGACCAGCGCGGCCGCGAAACAGGCGAGCCGCCGCTGTCCCCCGGAGAGCTTCTTCAGGGGGCGTCCCGCGATCTCGGTGAGGCCCAGTTCGTCGAGTACGGCGTCGCGCTCGGCGCGGGCGTCCGCCGCCGCGAGGCCGCGCAGCCGTCCGGTGGTCTCGGCGGCGAGCGACACGGTCAGCTCGTCGAGGGCGGTGGACTCCTGCCCGAGGTAGCCGATCAGCCGGGAGGCCCGCTCCGGATGGCGTACGAGATCGTGGCCCAGCACGGTGACGCTGCCGGAGTCGGGGCGCATCAGCCCGGTGAGCTGCCGTACCAGCGTGGACTTGCCGGCGCCGTTGGGGCCGAGGAGTCCGAAGATCTCGCCGCGCCGCACGTCCAGGCCGATCCCGTCGGTGGCGCGCACCTCGGGTGTGGCGGGGGTACCGCGACGGCCGCGGACGGCGGGATAGGTCTTGACCAGATCACACACCGCGCACACGGTCCCGGTCGCCGGCTGCGCCTGTGCTGTGCCCGTACTCACGAGGTACGAGAGTACGGGGTCGGATGCCCCGTATTGCGTCCGGGGCCACACCGGCCGGGCGTCGACGCGGTGATCGGCGACCGGGTCGCCCGCCCGTGGTCCCGCTCGGCCGTCAGCCGGCGGGCGGGGTCGTCCGCTCCGCCGCGGGGGTGTGCTCGGCCGCGGCCCGTACATCGATCTCCCGCCAGAATCCCGCCCGGATCGCGTAGCGGTCGTGCTCGTCGATCTGGTCGTCCTTGTGGGCGAGCAGGCCGAACCGTGCCGCGTAGCGCAGCAGCTCGCCGTCGATGCGGTGCGGAATGCGCGGATACATGGTCGAGAGTTTCTGCAGATGGACGGTCTCCGGCAGTCGCTCCATCCAGCGACGGGCGAAGACCTGGCCCACCTCGAAGGGGTCGCCGCCGACGGTGGTGATGTCCTCCTCGCGGTCCGCCCAGCGCTGCTCGGCACTGGTGAGCTGGGCCAGCGTGGGCAGGGAGGCGGTTTCGGCGGGCTCGCCCAGCGGTCCGCCGCGCTCCGTCCAGCTCTTGTCGGAGGACCAGCGCAGAGTCGCGCTGGCGGGCGAGGGCTGGGGGAGGTGCCGGTCGGGCTGGGCGCCGTGGCCGCGCAGGCTGCCCGCCAGGTCCTTGGGGGTGGGGACGCCCTTGCCGCCGTGCACGGGCCGGTCGGTGGCGGCGCCCTCCTCGGGCGGTGCCGCGGCACCGTTGGCGGCGGCTGCCGCCTGGGCCTCCGAGGCCCGCTCGGCGGAGGCGGCGAGGGCGGCCTCGGGCAGCGGCGCGGAGAGGATCGCGGCGATCTCCGGACCGGGCACGGGCGGTGGGGCGCAGACGCCGCCGGTCTCCTTGGGCCGTACGGCCTGGGTGATCCAGGCCCGGTCGAGCACCCTGCGTTCGTCGGCCTCGGCCACCAGGTCCTCGGACTGGTTGTAGTCGCCGTCGGCGGCCTGGACGGCCCACAGATGGACGGCGACGCCGTGTTCCTTGGCGGACATCAGACCGGGCAGCAGATCGCCGTCGCCGGTCACCAGCACCACGTCGGAACAGGCCCGGTTCCTGGCGAGTTCGGTGAGCTCGGCGTGCATCGCGGCGTCGACGCCCTTCTGCGCCCAGCGCCCGTCACTGCGGGTGAGGGCACCGAGCCGTACGGTCACCCGGGGCATCACACGCAGTCTGCGGTGTTCGGGCTGCGGCACGCGGTCGGGGGCGCCGTCGAACCAGTAGATCCGCAGCAGCGGCTGCTGCGTATCGCCCTCGGCCCGCTCGCGCAGGCCCCGGATGAGGGCCGCGTGGTCGACCGTGATGCGGGAACGGGCGGGCTCCCCGGCCAGCAGGCTCGCGGCTGCGCCCAGCAAGTAGCCGGCGTCCACCAGGACGACGCAACGGTCCACGCGATCCACCCTCTTCCAGAAGTTCGGGTGCGGTCTTTGCCAAGGGTTTCCTTCGAGTCTGCCCGACCGCGCAGGGGTTGACGTCCGGAACTCGATCATCGGCGTGGCGGATCGGGAAAACGACGCATCCCCCACCCCCGCTACGCACGGTAATGATCCAACATGCACGGTTTACACCGCTATGTGAATCTGAACGCGGTCCTGGCCCCGAGAGTCCCCATAGGAGGAACACCATGGCCAAGAACAAGAACCGCAAGCAGGGCAGCCAGCAGAACCGCGCGTCCACTCCGGAGCGCGGCGCGGAAGAGGCCAAGACGACCGCGTACGAGTCGCAGATACAGCCTCAGTCGCAGGCCCAGGGCAGTCCTGCTGATGTTGCCCGTAAGCACCAGCGGCGCTTCGGCCACAACTGACCGGAGATGTATCCGGTCCGGCCGCAGGCCGGGTAGCCGAGAGGGGCGCTCCCGCTTTCGCGGGGCGCCCCTCTCGTACGTCTGCGGAGAAGCCCGGCTCAGCCGGCCAGGCAGGACGGGCCGAGCAGCACCTTCAGGTCACCGAAGAGCGCCGGGTCGGGCTTGACCCGGTGCCGGTCGAGCCGGAGCACCGTGGTCTTGCGGGGGCCCTGGAGCCTGATCCGTACCTCGGTGTCGCCCCGGTGGCTGCTGAGGACCTCGCCGAGGCGGCTGACCATCGGCGGGGTGATCTTGACGGTGGGGATGGTCAGGACCACGGGGGCGTTGGTGCCGGCCGACGAGATGTCGGGGACCTGCATCTCCATGGCGACCAGCCGGGGCACGTCCTCCCGCTTGTCGAGGCGTCCCTTGACGAAGACGACGGTGTCCTCGACGAGCTGGGTGGAGACCAGCTGATAGGTGGCCGGGAAGAACATGCACTCGATGGAACCGGCCAGGTCCTCGACGGTGGCGATGGCCCAGGCGTTGCCCTGCTTGGTCATCTTGCGCTGGAGGCCGGAGATGATGCCGCCGACGGTGACGATGGCGCCGTCGGCGTGCTCGCCGCCGGTCAGCTGGGAGATCGAGGAGTCGGCCTTGTCGGACAGCACGTGTTCCAGACCGAAGAGCGGGTGGTCGGAGACGTACAGGCCGAGCATCTCGCGCTCCTGGGCCAGCAGGTAGGACTTCTCCCACTCGATGTCGGAGAACTCCACGTCGAGCCCGAAGCCCGGCTCGTCGCTCTCCTCCTCGCCCATGCCGCCGAAGAGGTCGAACTGGCCCTCGGCCTCCTTGCGCTTGACCTGCACCACGTTGTCGATCATCGGTTCGTGGTGGGCCACCAGGCCCTTGCGGGTGTGGCCCATCTCGTCGAAGGCGCCGGCCTTGATCAGCGATTCGACGGTGCGCTTGTTGCAGACGACCGCTTCGACCTTGTCGAGGAAGTCGGGGAAGGTGCTGTACTTCCCCTTCGCCTTGCGGCACCGGATGATCGAGTCGACGACGTTCTGGCCGACGTTGCGCACGGCGGTGAGGCCGAAGAGGATCACGTCGTCGCCCTGGGCGGCGAAGTTCGACAGGGACTCGTTCACATTGGGCGGCAGCACCTTGATGCCCATGCGACGGCACTCGTTGAGGTAGACGGCCGACTTGTCCTTGTCGTCCTTGACCGAGGTCAGCAGCGCCGCCATGTACTCGGCGGGGTAGTTCGCCTTGAGGTACGCGGTCCAGTAGGTGACCAGGCCGTACGCGGAGGAGTGCGCCTTGTTGAACGCGTATCCGGCGAACGGGACCAGCACGTCCCACAGGGCCTTGATCGCGGCGTCGGAGAAGTCCTTCTCCTTGGCCCCCGCCTCGAAGAGGACGAAGTTCTTCGCCAGCTCCTCGGGCTTCTTCTTGCCCATCACGCGGCGCAGGATGTCGGCCTCGCCGAGCGAGTAGCCGGCGACGATCTGGGCGGCCTTCTGCACCTGCTCCTGGTACACGATCAGGCCGTAGGTGAGGCCGAGGACCTCCTTGAGGGGCTCCTCCAGCTCCGGGTGGATCGGGGTGATCTCCTGGCGGCCGTTCTTGCGCTCGGCGTAGTTCGTGTGCGAGTTCATGCCCATCGGGCCCGGCCGGTACAGGGCCGAGACGGCGGAAATGTCCTCGAAGTTGTCGGGCTGCATCTGGCGCAGCAGGGAGCGCATCGGGCCGCCGTCGAACTGGAACACGCCGAGCGTGTCACCGCGGCAGAGCATCTCGTACGTCTTGGGGTCGTCCAGCGGGAGGCCGAGCAGGTCCAGCTTGACGCCCTTGTTGGACTCCACCATCTTCACGGCGTCGTCCATGATGGTGAGGTTGCGCAGGCCCAGGAAGTCCATCTTCAGCAGGCCGAGCGACTCGCACTGCGGGTAGTCCCACTGCGTGATGGTGACGCCGTCGGTGTGCCGCACCCAGATCGGGGCGTGGTCGACGATCGGCTCGCTGGACATGATGACGCCTGCGGCGTGCACGCCCATCTGCCGGACCAGGCCCTCGACGCCCTTCGCGGTGTCGATGACCTTCTTGACGTCCGGCTCGTTCTCGTACATCCCCCGGATCTCGCCCGCCTCGCTGTAGCGCGGGTGCTTGGGGTCGGTGATGCCGTTGAGGTCGATGCCCTTGCCGAGGACGTCGGCGGGCATGGCCTTGGTGAGCCGGTCGCCCATCGCGTACGGGTAGCCGAGGACCCGGGCGGAGTCCTTGATGGCGTTCTTCGCCTTGATCTTTCCGTACGTGCCGATCATGGCGACCTTGTCGGCGCCGTACTTCTCCGTCACGTACCTGATCACTTCGACGCGCCGACGCTCGTCGAAGTCGATGTCGACATCGGGCATGGAGACGCGCTCGGGGTTGAGGAACCGCTCGAAGATCAGTCCGTGCTCGATCGGGTCGAGGTCGGTGATGCCCATCGCGTACGCCACGATCGAACCGGCGGCGGAGCCTCGGCCGGGGCCGACCGCGATGCCGTTGTTCTTCGCCCACATGATGAAGTCGGCGACGACCAGGAAGTACCCCGGGAACCCCATCTGGATGATGATGTCCATCTCGTACTCGACCTGCTTCTGCCGGTCCTCGGGGACGCCGCCCGGGAAGCGCCGGTTCATGCCGACGCGGACCTCTTCCTGGAACCAGGTGATCTCCGTGTAGCCGTCCGGGATGTCGAACTTCGGCATCAGGTCGCGCTTCTCGAACATGCCGGTGGTGTCGATCTGCTGCGCGACCAGCAGGGTGTTGGCGCAGCCCTCCTGCCAGGCGTCGGAGGAGTCGACGGCGTACATCTCGTCGGTCGTCTTGAGGTAGTAGCCGGTGCCGTCGAAGCGGAAGCGGTCCGGGTCGGAGAGGTTCTTGCCGGTCTGGATGCAGAGCAGGGCGTCGTGGGCGGTGGCCTCGTGCGCGTAGGTGTAGTGCGAGTCGTTGGTCACCAGCGGCGGGATGTTCAGCTTCTTGCCGATTTCGAGGAGCCCGTCACGGACCCGGCGCTCGATCTCGATGCCGTGGTCCATCAGCTCCAGGAAGTACTTGTCCGCGCCGAAGATGTCCTTGTAGTCGGAGGCGGCCTGGACGGCCTCGTCGAACTGGCCGAGCCGCAGCCGGGTCTGCACCTCGCCCGAGGGGCAGCCGGTGGACGCGATCAGGCCCTCGGACCACTGGGCGATGGTCTCCTTGTCCATGCGCGGCCACTTCTGCAGCCAGCCCTCGGCGTACGCGTCCGAGGACAGCTTGAAGAGGTTGTGCAGGCCCTTCGCGTTCGACGCCCAGATCGTCTTGTGGGTGTAACCACCCGAACCCGACACGTCGTCGCGCTTCTGGTGCGGCTGACCCCACTGGATCTTCCGCTTGTGCTTGCGCGACTCCGGCGCGACGTACGCCTCGATGCCGATGATCGGCGTGACGTTCGCCTTCTGCGCCGAGTGGAAGAAGTCGTAGGCCCCGTGCAGGTTGCCGTGGTCCGTCATCGCGATGTGCGACATGCCCATCTCGTTGCAGGCATCGAACATGTCCTTGAGCCGCGCGGCACCGTCCAGCAGCGAGTACTGGGTGTGGACGTGAAGGTGCGTGAAAGGCGGCTTGGTCACGGCGCTGTGCCTCCGGGAAACGGACGATGACGGGCTGGGGGGACAGCGTGGAAGTCTACGTCTTCGAGGTGACGGACGACGGGCACTCCGGGATACGGTCGCGCGTTGGAAGGGCGAGGACACCCGTCCCTTTTGTCATGCACGTCGTCACGCACGTCAGGTACCAGGAGGCACCCAGAGATGTCGGAAGCGCAGACCGGCGCGGCGCAGCGCGGGGAGCAGATTCTTGAGGTCTTCGACACCGCGTTCGGGGAGCTGCTGGCCGCCGATCCGGCTGCCTTCCGGGTCAAGTTCCGCAAGATGGCGGGCTCGGCGTTCGCCTTCTACCGGGGCACGGCGTGCCTGTTCTACAACGACCTGGAGCGGGAGCGGCACGGCGGCCCGTACCTGGACGAGCGGACCGGCCGGGTGTGGATCCACGGCGATCTGCACGCGGAGAATTTCGGCACGTACATGGACGCCAACGGCCGGCTGATCTTCAACGTGAACGACTTCGACGAGGCGTACGTCGGCCCGTTCACCTGGGACCTCAAGCGGTTCGCCGCCTCAGTCGCCCTGATCGGTTACGCGAAGGCGCTCGGCGACGACCAGATCACCGAACTGGTCCGGATCTACGCGGCGGCCTACCGCGAGCGGATCCACGCGCTGGCGACCGGCGCGAAGAACGACGAGGTGCCCCCGTTCACGCTGGACACCGCCGAGGGCCCGCTGCTGGGAGCGCTGCGCGACGCCCGGTCGCTGACCCGGTTCTCGCTGCTCGACTCGATGACGGAGATCCGGGACTTCGAGCGCCGGTTCGCGGCGGGCGGCGGCGCGATCGATCTGGACGCGGCGACGCGCTACAAGGTGCTGGCCGCCTTCGATGGCTATCTGGAGACGCTGCCCGAGTCGAGCCTGACCCGCCCCGACTCGTACCGGGTGAAGGACGTCGTCGGGCGTCGCGGCATCGGCATCGGCTCGGCCGGCCTGCCCTCGTACAACATCCTTCTGGAGGGCAACAGCGACGCCCTGGAGAACGATGTGGTGATCTACATCAAGCAGGCGCAGACCCCGGCGGTCTCCCGGCACATCACCGACGCGGCCGTGCGCGACTACTTCCAGCACGAGGGGCACCGCACGGTCATCTCGCAGCGCGCCCTGCAGGCCCACGCCGACCCGTGGCTCGGCTGGACCGAGCTGGACGGCTCCGGGCAGCTGGTCGCCGAGGTCTCGCCGTACGCGGTCGATCTGGACTGGTCCGACATCGACGAGCCGGAGGAGATCGCGGCGGTCGTCGCCGATCTGGGCCGGGCGACGGCGACGATGCACTCCGCGGCGGACGACGAGAGCGGCCACTCGCTGGTGCCGTTCTCCACCGAGCGGGCGATCGACGCGGCCATCGCGGCCGACGAGGAGGGCTTCGCCGGTCTGCTGGTGGACTTCGCCCACAGCTACGGCGCCCGCGCCCGCGCCGACCACCAGATCTTCGTGGATCTCTTCCGCAACGGCCGCATTCCGGGGCTGTGATTCCCCGCGGCCCGTCCCTTTAGGGGTCACTTACAGGTTCGCATGCGACACTCCTCGGCGATGGACATATCCGGGACGCAGCTCAGAGTCGTTCGCGCGGCGCTTTTCACGGCGCTCGTCGTGACGCTCTCCGCTGCGTCCCATGTGCTGCTCTCCCGGGTCCCGCTGCCGCTGACCGCCGTCGCCCTGCTGGCCGGCGCGGTCTTCGCCGTGGCGTACGCGCTGGCCGGCCGGGAGCGCGGCTTCGGAGCGATTGCCGGGCTGCTGGTCCCGCTGGAGCTGGCCGCCGACACCGTCTTCACCACCGGTCAGCACGTCTGTTACGGCGCGGCCGGCGGCCCGATCGCGGGGCCGCTGCGTTCGGTCGGCGTCGACGTGCTCTGCGGCGGCCAGTTCGGCGCCGGTGCGGCACGGGCCGGCGCCGAGGTCACCCCGCTCGCCCCGGTGACCGGTGCCGGACACACGACGGCCGCGCTGCTGGCCTCGCCCGGCCCCGCGGTGCCGTGGCTGCTGCTCGCCGCCCATGTGACCGTCGGCCTGCTCGCCGCGGCCTGGCTCCGGCGGGGCGAGTCCGCGCTGGCCGGTCTGCTGGAGGCGGTCGCCGTCCTGGCGTTCCGGCCGCTGCTGGTCGCGGTCGCCGTGGTCGGTACGGCCCGCCGCCCGGTACGCCGCCGGGTGCGGCCCGCCGGACACGGCCCGCACCTGCTCGTACATGCCCGTCTGCTCGTGCACTCCGTGGGACGGAGGGGACCGCCGCGCTCGGCCTGCGCCATCGCCTGAGCCCGCACATCCCCGACGACGTACCACTCACACCATGGAGACACAGACATGAGCAAGCGCAACAGCCAGGCCAACAAGTCGGCGGCCCGCGAGCGGCTGCGTGCCGAGCGCGAGCGCCAGGCCAAGAAGGACAAGGCCCGCCGGCAGATCATCGTCGGCGTCTCGATCGTCGGCGTCCTGGCCGTCGTGGGGGCCGGCGCCTGGGGCATCATGCAGCTGAACAAGCCGTCCCACTGGGAGGCGGCCAAGGACGCGAAGAACGTGACCGCGCCCAAGAACACCTCGGGCGACAACGGCACCACGGTCGTCATAGGCAAGTCGAGCGCCAAGAAGACCCTGGAGCTGTACGAGGACTCGCGCTGCCCGATCTGCGGAACGTTCGAGCAGTCCGTCGGCGAGACGGTGCACAAGGACGTCGACGCCGGAAAGTACAAGATCAAGTACATCGGTGCCACGTTCATCGACGACATGAGCGGCGGCGAGGGCTCGAAGAACGCGCTGAGCGCGCTCGGCGCCGCACTGGACGTCAGCCCGGAGGCCTTCCTCGACTACAAGTACGCGCTCTACTCCGCGAAGTACCACCCGGAGGAGACCGACGACAAGTTCAAGGACGACTCCTACCTGATCAAGGTCGCCGACTCGGTGGACGCGCTGAAGGGCAACGCCGCCTTCCAGAAGAACGTCAAGGACGGCACGTTCGACAGCTGGGCGATGAAGATGTCGGCGGCGTTCGAGGACAGCGGCGTGAAGGGCACCCCGACGCTGAAGATGGACGGCAAGAAGCTCACCGACGGCCAGAGCGAGAACGCTCCGATGACGGTGGAGGCCTTCAACACCGCGATCACGGCCGCGCTGAAGGGCTGACCGGCCGACGACATCCCGGCAGCGGCTCCCCGACGGGCAGGCGAACTTCCTTCGTTCGCCTGCCCGTTCGGCTTACCGGTCAGTAGGGTGCTGCCCCGTGACCAGTCGACACCTTTCCTCGCCGCTCTCCGCCCCCAGCCGCCGCACGGTCGTCAAGGCCGCTGCCGCCACCGCCGTCGCGGCCCCGGTGCTGGGCTCCGCCACCGCCGCCCGCGCCGCGGACGGCCCCGCCTTCCTGCACGGCGTCGCCTCCGGCGACCCCCTCCCCGACGGCATCCTGCTCTGGACCCGTGTCACCCCGACCCCCGACGCGGTGCCCGGTTCGGGCCGCGGCGCCGATACGGCGGTGCACTGGGAGGTCGCCGAGGACAAGGACTTCGCCCGGGTCGTCGCCCGGGGCACGACCGTCGCGAAGGCCGCGTCCGACCACACCGTCAAGGCCGATGTGCGGGGCCTGTCCCCCGCCACCGCGTACTGGTTCCGCTTCTCGGCGGGCGACGGTGCACAGACCGTCTCACCGGCCGGCCGCACCCGGACAGCCCCTGCGGCCGGGGCCGCCATACCCGGCGTGCGGTTCGGGGTGGTGTCGTGCGCCAACTGGGAGGCCGGGTACTTCTCCCCGTACCGCCACCTCGCCGCCCGCGCCGACCTCGACGCGGTCCTTCATCTCGGCGACTACATCTACGAGTACGCGTCGGGCAGTTACCCGGACGCGAAGTACGTCGTACGGCCGCACGAGCCGAAGCACGAGATCCTCAGCCTCGCCGACTACCGCACCCGGCACGCCACGTACAAGACGGACGCCGACCTCCAGACCCTGCACGCCACCCACCCGGTGATCGCGATCTGGGACGACCACGAGTTCGCCAACGACGCCTGGTCGGGCGGGGCCGAGAACCACACGCCGGGCACGGAGGGTTCCTGGGCGGACCGGGCGGCGGGCGCCAAGCAGGCGTACTTCGAGTGGATGCCGGTCCGCGCCTCCACCGAGGGCACCGTCTACCGGCGGCTGCGCTTCGGCAACCTGGCCGATCTCCATCTCCTCGACCTGCGCACCTTCCGCTCCCAGCAGGCGTCCATCGGCAGCGGCGCGGTCGACGACCCGGAGCGCACCATCACCGGCCGGGCGCAGCTGGACTGGCTGAAGTCGGGGCTGGCCGACTCGGACGCCACCTGGAAGCTGGTCGGCACGTCGGTGATGATCTCGCCGGTCGCGTTCGGCTCCGTGCCCGCCCATCTGCTGGAGCCGCTGGCCGAGTTGCTGGGGCTGCCCAAGGAGGGCCTCGCCGTCAACGTCGACCAGTGGGACGGCTACACGGACGACCGCAAGGAGCTGATCTCGCACCTGCGGGACCGGTCGATCACCAACACGGTCTTCCTGACCGGCGACATCCACATGGCGTGGGCCAACGACGTACCGGTGAAGGCGGCGACGTATCCGCTCTCCGCCTCGGCCGCCACCGAGTTCGTGGTGACATCGGTGACCTCGGACAACATCGACGACATCCTGCATGTGGCGCCGCAGACGGTCTCGGTGGTCGCGGCCGCCGCGGTCAAGGCCGCCAACCGCCATGTGAAGTGGGTGGACATGGACTCGCACGGCTACGGCGTCCTCGATGTGACCGCCGAGCGCTCGCAGATGGACTACTACGCGGTCTCCGACCGGACGAAGCGGGACGCGACCTCCGCCTGGACGCGTTCGTACCGGACGCTCAGCGGGACGCAGAAGGTCGAGCGGGTGGACCACCCGGTGCGCTGAGGGTTCATTTTCGGCCACTCCCTCATATGTTGACGGTGCATTGCATCGCTACGGCGGGTGGCGTGCCCCAAGGCCCGAATGGGGACACACCACCCGCCGGGGTAACGCCCACGGTTACGTCGCCGTCTCAAACTCTGGAACACGAAGAAAGATTTATTCCGGTTTCCACCCTTTGGCGCATGCCTGATTGGGCCTGATCATTCCTCCTCGGGAGCTGACATGCCCACGTAATCTCCCGGCGGCGGGTGAGGAAACACCTCTCCCACACATCCGCGAGGAGTCCCCGTGCGCACTCTTGCCCGTATATCGCCGCGTATGCGTAACCGTGCGATCGGCACCGCCGTTCTGGCCGGAACTCTGGCCCTGGCACCGCTCTCCGCCCCCTCCGGCTCCGCCGCCTCCGCCGCCTCCAAGGTCTCCGCGTCGTCCGCCCAGAAGTGCGGGGACGGATCCGGCGCAGGCGCCACGGCGCGCGAGGCCCGCCCCTCGGGCGCCGCCCACACCGACGACCCCAACGAGCTGACCGCGACCCAGGCCAAGGCCATGGACGCGCAGTTGAAGCAGAGACTCGCGGACCGCCGGCTCAGCGGCTCCTCGCTCACCGCGGGCGCGACGATCCCGGTGTACTTCCACGTCGTGCACTCCGGGACGACCGGCAAGCTCAGCGCGTCCGCGATCAGCAGCCAGATGAGTGTCCTGAACGCCGCCTACAGCGGACAGGGCTCGGGCAACACGAACTCCGGCTTCCAGTACACGCTGGCCGGCACGGACTACACGGACAACAGCTCCTGGTACAACGGCGTCTCCCCCGGCTCCGCCGCCGAGACGGCCATGAAGTCCTCGCTGCGCAAGGGCGGCGCGAACGCCCTCAACATCTACACCGCCAACCTCGGCGGCGGCCTGCTGGGCTGGGCCACCTTCCCCAGCTCGTACAAGTCCAACCCCTCGGACGACGGCGTCGTCATTCTCGACGCCTCGCTGCCCGGTGGCTCCGCCACCAACTACAACGAGGGCGACACCGCCACCCACGAGGTCGGCCACTGGATGGGGCTCTACCACACCTTCCAGGGCGGCTGCAACGGCAACGGCGACTACGTGGCCGACACCCCGGCCGAGAAGAGCGCCGCGTACGAGTGCCCGACCGGACGTGACACCTGCACCAACAAGACCGGGGTCGACCCGATCCACAACTTCATGGACTACACGTACGACTCGTGCATGACCCAGTTCACCGCGGGCCAGGTGCAGCGGATGAGCGACAGCTGGACCGCCTACCGGGGCTGACCCGTCCGAGGGGCCCCTCGCGATGCGGGGCCCCTCGCTCCGTCACAGCGTGGCGAGGAAGCCGAGCGCGACCTTCCAGGCCAGCTCGGCCGACGCCTGGTCGAAGTCGGGCAGTCCGGCGTCGGTGAAGAGATGGCCCGCGCCCGGGTAGCGGTAGACCTCGACATCGGCGCCGGTCCGCTGCATCTGCAGATACCAGGAGTTCAGCCAGTCGTGCGTCTCGAACGGGTCCGGGTCGGCGACGTGCAGCTGTACCGGCAGCTCGTCCACGGACGCGTTCTCGGCGATGTCCGAGGTGCCGTGGAACAGCAGCAGACCGCGGGCCTTCTCGTCGCCGAGCGCCAGGGTCTGCGCGGTGGCGGCGCCGAACGAGAAACCCGCGTACACGAGGCCCCGGTCCGAGTAGGGGGCGGCGGCCAGCACGGCCCGCCGGAGCAGTTCGTCCTTGCCCACCTCTTCCTTGAAGGCCATGCCTTCCTCGACGGTTTCGAACGTGTGCCCCTCAAAGAGATCGGGCACCTGTACCTCGTGCCCGGCGGCACGAAGCCGGTCGGCCGCCGCGTGCACCGCGGGGCGCAGACCGTACGTCGAGTGGAAAAGCATGATGTTCATGAATCCCATGGTGCCAGCTACGGTCAGGAGCATGGAGAGCGACGGGATGGAGAACATACTGCGCCCGCTGATCGTCGTCGGCGGCTCGGTCGTGATCACGCTGCTGGTCGGCGGGCTGGTGGATCTGCTGCTCAGACGGGCCGACGGCCGGCACCACGACACCCCGCTGTGGGGGCTGCTGCGCCGCTGCCGGATTCCGCTCCAGCTGACGCTGTGCACGGCGCTGCTGCGCGGCTCGTACACCCACACCCGGCTCGAAGTGATCAAGGATCACCAAACGGGGATCGGCCAGGTCCTGACGCTGGTGCTGATCGGGGCCTCGGCCTGGCTGGTGGTGCGGATCGCGACGGCCGTCGTCGATTCCCTCTACGCGAGGTACGCCGCGAACACCACCGATCCGGCGCGGGTGCGGCGGGTCCGTACCCAGGTGACGCTGATCCAGCGGGTGGTCACCGCGATCGTGGCGACGGTCGCCGTCGGCGCGATGCTCCTGACCTTCCCGGCGATGCGGACCTTCGGCACCTCGATGCTGGCCTCGGCCGGTGTGCTCGGCATCGTCGCGGGTGTGGCCGCCCAGTCGACGCTCGGCAATCTCTTCGCGGGGCTGCAGATCGCGTTCGGCGACATGGTGCGCATCGGTGACACGGTGGTGGTGGACGGCGAGTGGGGCACGATCGAGGAGATCACGCTGACCTTCCTCACGGTACGGACCTGGGACGAACGGCGGATCACGATGCCCGTCTCGTACTTCACCGGCAAGCCGTTCGAGAACTGGTCGCGCGGCAGCGCGCAGATGACCGGCTCGGTCTTCTTCCACCTCGACCACTCCGCCCCGGTCGCCGCGATGCGCGAGCGGCTGCGGGACGTCCTGGGCGAGTGCGCCGCCTGGGACGGCCGTGACTGGTCCCTCGCCGTCACCGACACCACGCCGTCGACGATCCTGGTCCGCGCGGTGGTCACGGCGAAGGACCCGGGCGACATCTGGACAGTGCGGTGTGCCGTACGGGAGCAGCTCATCGGCTGGCTGCGCGACCACCATCCGTACGCGCTGCCGAGGATCGCGACGGCGCCCGCGGCGCTTGTGGCCGACGAGTGGCCGCATCCGCCCCGCCCGACGGACGAGAAGCCCGCGGACCGGGTCAGGTCCCCCCGCACGGGACGCGGCTGACCGGGACGGCGGACAGCGGCCCGGCCGGGCCCCGGGCCGCTCGGCCCTCCCGCCTCACCGCAGGCTGCGAACGTCCAGCTGGCGCAGCACCCGGTCGACGATCTCCGGGTCCGCCCCCGCCTCGTTGCGGGCCGACAGCACCGCGTGGCGTGCGGCCGACATCATCTCGCGCTGGACGCGGCTGACCGCCTTGAAGCGCTCGGCCCGCTTCGCGTACGCCTCGCGGCGCTCGTCGTCGACCATGTCGGGACTGATCCGCGCCCCCACGTCGTACGCCAGCCGGTGCAGCCGCTCGGCGACCTCGTCCGGGAACTCCTCGACCTCCTGGATCTCCTTGAGGCGCTCCTTCGCGGCCTTCGCGGCGCGGATCGCGAGGTCCTTCTCCAGTGCCTCCTCGGCGTCCGTGTCCGCCTTGACCCGGAGCTTGCGGACCAGCCACGGCAGGGTGAGCCCCTGGACGACGAGCGTGGCCATGATCACGGCGAAGGCGATGAAGACGATCTCGTCGCGGCCCGGGAACGGCTTTCCGTCGTCCGTCTTCAGCGGGATCGCGAGCGCCAGCGCGACCGAGGCCACTCCGCGCATCCCCGCCCACCACATGACGACGGTCTCCCGCCAGCTGGTGGGGATCTCCTCGCTGACGTCGCGCCGGGTGTGCAGCCGCTTGGCGAGCCAGGTGGCGGGCAGCAGATAGAGCAGCCGCACGCCGACGACGACCACGACCACGGCGAGTCCCCAGCCCAGCATCCGGAGTTCGCGCCCGTCCGCCGTCCCGAAGACGTTGTGCAGTTCGAGACCGATCAGCCCGAAGGCGACCCCGGTGACGAGCGTGTCGACGATCTCCCAGAAGGTACGGCCGGTGAGCCGCCCGAGGACGTCGTCGGCGTCGGCGGTGTGCTCGGCGAGGAAGAGCGCGGTGGTGAGGACGGCGAGAACACCCGACCCCATCAGCTCCTCCGCGAGCACGTAACTCACGAACGGCACCAGCAGGGTGAGGCCGACCTGGAGCGTGGCGTCGCCGAGCAGACCCATGAGCTTGATGGTGAGCCAGCCCAGCACCAGACCCACGACCACGGCCACCACCGCCGAGAGGATCAGCAGCCCGAACGCCTCCGGCAGCGAGAAGCTCCCGCTCACCGCGGCGGCGATCGCCACGTGGTACAGCACGATCGCGGTCACGTCGTTGAACAGCCCCTCGCCCTCCAGGATGGAGACGAGCCTGCGCGGCAGCCCGACCGAGCCGGCGACGGCCGTCGCCGCGACCGGGTCGGGCGGGGCGACGAGCGCGCCGAGCGCCACGGCCGCGGCGATGGGCAGCCCGGGGACGATCGCATTGGCGACCGCGGCGACGGCGGCCGTCGTGACGAAGACCAGCGCCACGGCCAGCAGAAAGATCGGTCGTTTATTGGCGGCGAACTGCCGCCAGGAAGTCCGCTGCACGGAGGCGTAGAGCAGCGGCGGCAGCAGCGCCGGAAGGATGATCTCGGGCGGGATGTCCACATTCGGTACGAAGCTGAGGAACGCCATGCCGACCCCGGCGAGCGTCATCAGCACCGGCGCGGGCAGCCCGAGACGCTCTCCCAGCGGGACCGTGACCACAGCCCCGAGCAACAGCAGGAGGAGCAGTGCCATTTGGTCCACGAGGTGCCTTCCGGAACGCGGGGCGCCGATCTCCGTGATCGGCGGATCTGGGGTCAAAGCCTGCCACGCGAGGCCCGCAATCCAGACAACACCCCCTCATTCCCACCTCCTAGACCGACATTCCTCCGATGTCTATACCGTCGGCCCCTTCCGCTGCTTCCTCGGGGCGGGCAGTATGCGGCGTGCGTGATTCAGGGACAGGAACTGCCACCACATACATGACTGTCAGGAGAGACCACGTGACCGCGTTCTCCCGAAGGCATTTCGTCTCCACCGCCGCCGCCGGCACATCCGCACTCTGGCTGGCCGGCTCCCGTACCTCATGGGCGGCGGTCGGCCCCGTACCGACGGAGCACCCGGACATCGACATCCACGAGAAGACCGTCCGCGACGCCGCCATGACCTGGCGCACGCTCCCCGCCGACTGGCAGCAGGCCCCGTTCCTCGCCAACGGCCGTCTCGGCGCCCAGCTGTACGCCGGAAGGACCGCCGACACGCTGAAGCTGATGATCAGTCACAGCCAGGTGCAGGACCAGCGCGGCCAGTGGCGCGGCGGCATCGGCTTCTCCCGCCTCCCCATCGGGTACTTCACCCTGACCCTCGCCGGGGAGATCACCGCCGTCGACTGGACCCTGGACCTGTACGACGCCGAACTGCGCGGCACCGTCACCACGACCCGTGGCTCCCTGGCCTTCTCCGCCCTCGTCCAGAACGACACCGGCGCCCTGCTGGTCGCCACCCGCCCCAGCCCCGGCGAGGAGTCCGCGGCCTGGTCCTTCCAGTGGCTGCGGGCCGCCACCACCCGCACCAGCGGCAGACCCGAGGACTACACGCCCAACCCGGACCCCCGGACCGGCGACGGCTTCGTCGAGCAGCCGCTGCTCGCGGGCGGCGGCTGGACCACCGCCTGGCGCGAGCGGCGCGAGGGCACCGGCCGCCTGCTCGCCGCGCACCTCGTGTACCGCTTCCCCGGCCAGGTGTCCGGGGCGACGGCCGACGCGCTGCGGGCCGTGGACCGCACCCTGGCGGCCGACCCCGACCGGCTGGTGGACCGGCACCGCCACTGGTGGCACGCGTACTACCGGCGCAGCTTCCTCTCCGTACCGGACAAGCGGCTGCAGAGCTTCTATCTCATCCAGCTCTACAAACTCGCCGCGTCGACCAGGGCCGACGGCCCGACGATCTCCGAATGGGGCCCGTGGTTCCCCGAGGTCGGCAACAACTGGACCGCGGTCTGGTGGAACCTCAACGTCCAGATCGGCATGGCCCCCGTCCACGGCTCCAACCACCCCGAACTCGACTCGGTGACCGGCGCCTTCCGCCGCTTCGAGCACAACCTCCCGGCCTCGGTCCCGGCCGACTACCGCGACGGCGAGAGCTACGCGCTGGGCCACCCCTCCGACTGGCAGCTGCGGGCGGGCGACACCTACGACGTCGGCGCCCCCGGCTCGGCCCATGTCTCCGACAACTTCGGCAATCTCACCTGGGCGCTGCACAACGTCTGGCAGTCCTACCGGCACTCGATGGACCTGTCGGTCCTGCGCGACGTGGTGTACCCGATCCTCGCGAAGGCCGTCAACTTCTACGCGCACTTCCTGCACGAGGGCCCGGACGGCCGTCTGCACCTGCCGGAGACCCGCTCCCCCGAGTACGCCAACGCCGTCGACTGCACCTACGACCTCTCGCTGATCCGCTGGGCCGTGCGCACCCTGATCGCGTCGGCGAAGCTGCTGCGGAACGACGATCCGCGGCTGAAGCGCTGGCAGGACATCGAACGGCGCCTCACCCCGTACGCCGAGGACCCGGCGGCCGGCGTCATGATCGGCAAGGACGTCCCGCTCGCCGACTCGCACCGGCACCACTCGCACCTGCTGTGGCTGTACCCGCTGCGCGAACGGAACTGGGACCGGCCCGGGGACCGCGAGGTGATGCGGCGCTCCATGGACCACTGGGTCTCCATGCAGCAGCTGTGGCACGGCTACAGCTACGCCACCGCCTCGTCCATGTACGCGGTGATGGGCGAGCCGGAGAAGGCCCTCGACTTCCTGACCTTCTTCACCGACCTCAACGTGGTCGCGGACTGCCGGATGACGGTCAACACGATGTACCGGGAGGGCAAGAACCTCGCCCTGGAGAGCCCGCTGTCCGCCGCCCAGTCGATGCTCGACATGGTGGTGCAGGGCCACGAGGGGGTGGTGAAGGTCTTCCCGTCCGTCTCGGACCGCTGGGCGGACGCGTCGATCGCGTCACTGCGCACCCAGGGCGCCTTCCTGGTGGACGCGGACCGTTCGGGCGGCGCGACGCGCTGGGTACGGGTGCACAGCGAGGCGGGCGCCCCGCTGACCCTGGACCACTCGATCAAGGGCCGGATCGAGGTACGGGACGCGCACGGGCGCCCGCTGCACTGGCGGGAGACCTCACCGGGCCGGATCACGGTCGCCCTGGCGCGCGGCGCCACGGCGGTGGTCACCCCGCGGGGTTCGCACCGCCCGCGGACGGCCCCGCGCGATGTGCCGTCGAACGGTACGTGGACCCGCTGGGGCCTGCCCGGCTGAACCCGCCGGGCCGGAGGCCCTCAGTCCCGCAGGGTGCGGCGCATCGCCCGGTGGGGGATGCCCGCGTCCGGGAACTCGGGGCCGTACGCCACATAGCCGAGGCGCTCGTAGAAGCCCGTCGCATGGGTCTGGGCGTGCAGGTCGACGGCGGCCAGACCGAGCTCACGGGCCGCGTCCTCGATGGCCCGCACCAGCGCGGCGCCGACGCCGAGGCCGCGTGCCTCCCTGGTCACCGCGAGCCTGCCGAGCGAGCCGACGGCCGGGTCGCCGCCCGTCTTCGCGGCGGCGGCCGGGCCGTGCAGCAGCCGCCCGGTGCCCAGCGCCGAGCCGTCCGCCGCGACGGCGACGACATGCAGCGCGACCGCGTCGTACGCGTCGTACTCGATCTCCTCGGACACGCCCTGTTCACCGACGAAGACGTCCTTGCGGACCAGGAAGCAGGCCGCGAGGTCCTGCTCGTCGACGACCGTGCGCGTGGTGTACGGGGCGGGCGTCCCGGTCATTCGCTCTCCGCCGCGATCTTGTCCAGGGCCTGCTGGAGATCGTCCGGGTAGCTGCTGGTGAACTCCACCCAGCTGCCGTCGGACGGGTGCTCGAAGCCGAGCCGGACGGCGTGCAGCCACTGCCGGGTCAGGCCGAGGCGCTTGGCCATCGTCGGGTCGGCGCCGTAGGTGAGGTCACCGACGCAGGGGTGGCGGTGGGCGGACATGTGCACCCGGATCTGGTGCGTACGGCCCGTCTCCAGCTTGATGTCCAGGAGGCTGGCGGAGCGGTAGGCCTCGATGAGGTCGTAATGCGTCACGGAGGGCTTTCCCTCGGCCGTGACGGCCCACTTGTAGTCGTGGTTGGGGTGGCGCCCGATGGGGGCGTCGATGGTGCCGCTCATCGGGTCCGGGTGGCCCTGCACCAGCGCGTTGTACTTCTTCTCGACGACCCGGTCGCGGAACTGCGCCTTCAGCAGGGTGTAGGCCCGCTCGGACTTGGCGACGACCATCAGGCCGGAGGTGCCGACATCGAGACGGTGGACGATGCCCTGGCGCTCGGCGGCACCGGACGTCGAGATCCGGTACCCGGCGGCGGCGAGACCCCCGATGACGGTCGTGCCGGTCCAGCCGGGGCTCGGGTGGGCGGCGACCCCGACCGGCTTCGCGATCACGACGATGTCGTCGTCGTCGTGCACGATCTCCATGCCCTCGACGGGCTCGGCGACGATCTGCACCGGAGCGGGCGCCTGCGGCATCTCCACTTCCAGCCAGGCACCGCCCCGGACCCGCTCGGACTTCCCGACCGCCGAGCCGTCCACCTGCACCTTCCCGGCGGCTGCCAGCTCGGCGGCCTTGGTGCGGGAGAAACCGAACATCCGGGAAATGGCGGCGTCGACACGCTCGCCTTCCAGACCGTCGGGTACGGGCAGGGTGCGGACCTCGGGATACGTACTCACCTGTCGAGTATGCCTTGCGGCCACTAGTCCTTGTGCACGGTGCCGTCGGGGTCCAGGCCCTTGAAGGAAAGGATCACGATCAGGATGCCGCCGCAGACGATCGCGGAGTCGGCGAGGTTGAAGACGGCGAAGTGCGCCGGGGCGATGAAGTCCACCACCGCGCCCTGGAAGGTGCCCGGGGCGCGGAAGATGCGGTCGGTGAGATTGCCGAGCGCACCGCCGAGCAGCAGGCCGAGCGCGATGGCCCACGGCAGGCTGTAGAGCTTGCGCGCGAGCCGGGCGATCACGACGATGACGGTCGCCGCGATGAACGTGAAGATGACGGTGTACGCCTCACCGATACCGAACGCGGCACCGGCGTTGCGGATGGCGCTGAGCTGCAGCCAGTCACCGATCAGCTCGACCGGCTCGTGGTGCTCCAGCTTCGCGACCACGAGCATCTTGCTGATCAGGTCGATGAGGTAGGCGAACACGGCCACGGCGAAGAGCACCACGATCCTCCGCTTGCCCCTGCCCGGGACGGTCTCCCCGCCCCGGTCATCGGCCCGGTCCGCGGCCTCGCCCCCTTCGGTCCCCTCAGCATCGGGGATGTCCGGCGTACCGATGATGCGCTCCGCCTCTGCCACGTGAATCCCTCAACCTAGGTTCCTGACTGAGGACGAGGGTACGACACACCGCCGGGGATCAACCGCGCCGCTCCTGCTTCTGTTTGTCCTCGACACAGAGCGTGGCGCGCGGGAACGCCTGCATCCGCGCCTTGCCGATCGGATTGCCGCAGACCTCGCACAGCCCGTACGTCCCGGCGTCGAGCCGGGCCAGGGCCCGCTCGGTCTGCTCCAGCATCTCCTGGGCGTTGGCGGCGAGCGACATCTCGTGCTCGCGGGTGATGTTCTTGGTGCCGGTGTCCGCCTCGTCGTCACCCGCGCCGTCACCGGAGTCACGCATCAGTCCGGCGAGCGCGGCACTCGCGGCCTCCAGCTCACTGCGCAGCCGCATGGTCTCGCTGCTCAGCACGGCCCGTGCCTCGGCGACCTCCTCCGGGGTCCAGGGGTCCTCGCCCGGCCGGACCGCCAGCTCGCCGGGGGCTGTCGTGACGACCCCACCCGCCGGGGGCACGGGCACCGCGCCCGTGCCGGCCGTGCGGGTCCGGGCCGCGCTCTTCTTGGCTACCACCGTGTGGGCTCCCGTCTTCCCGGCGGCCTCGGCCGCCCCCTTGGCCGCGGACGCGGCCCTCTTCGAAGCCTTCTTGGCCGCGCTCTTCTTCGCAGGCGCTCTCTTGGGCGGCGCCGCGAGCCCGGCGTCCTCGTGCCCGGCATCCTCGTACCCGGCGGACGCCACCTTCGTTCCGGCCGCTGTCTTCCCGGCCGCGGATCTCTTCGCCGCCGTCCTCTTCACGGCGACCTTCTTCACGGCGGTCTCCGTCGCACCGGCCTCGGCCTCCGGGACAGTCTCCATGCCTGCGTCGCCGCCCGTCTCCCCGGCCGCCGCGCCCGTGGATCCGGCCGACGCCGTCTTCTTCGCGGTGGTCTTCTTCGCCACCATGGCCGCGGCCCCTTCACATATTGTGATCTTGCACGCGAATCGTGCTGGGACGATAAATCGACCCCAGCGCCGCGGCAACGGGGCACGCCGCCGAATCGCCCCTCCCCGCGCCCGGACACCGACCTGCCTGCATCCGTTGTGCCCAGCTCACCGCCGGGTAATCCGCCTCCCGGCACCCCGCCCGGACTCCGTACTCCTCCGTCTGCCCATTCGGGTCACGCCCCGCCCCTCGGGTTAAACCGGTCGGCCGTCGCCCGTACGGGCCCGTACACTGGGCCCAGCGAGAGGCGTGGATGGGACGAGTAGCGTCGTACGCAGCCAGGAGCGACCCGGGGACGGTGGAAGCCCGGGGGCGAGCGCGTCGTGAAGATCACCCGGAGCCGTCGGAAGAACGCCGCAAGGCAAGTAGAACCGGCATCGCGACCCCAATGAGGGGGCCACGGGCGCACGCCCGGGGCCAAGGAGGGTGGTACCGCGGGAGCCGATGAGGCCCTCGTCCCTCCGACGGAAGTGGAAAACGTCCGCCGGAGGAAGTCCGCCCATGACATCGCCGCAGTACCGCCAGGTACCCGCCCAGGTCGACCTGCCCGCGCTGGAGCACGCCGTGCTCGATTTCTGGCGCGACAGCAAGGTCTTCGCCAAGAGCCTCGAACAGTCCGAGGGCCGCCCCGAGTGGGTCTTCTACGAGGGCCCGCCCACCGCCAACGGCATGCCCGGCGCCCACCACATCGAAGCCCGCGTCTTCAAGGACGTCTTCCCCCGCTTCCGGACCATGCAGGGCTACCACGTCGGCCGCAAGGCCGGCTGGGACTGCCACGGACTGCCGGTCGAGCTCGCGGTCGAGAAGGAGCTGGGCTTCAACGGCAAGAAGGACATCGAGGCGTACGGCATCGCCGAGTTCAACGCCAAGTGCCGTGAGTCCGTGACCCGCCACACGGACGCGTTCACCGAGCTCACGACCCGCATGGGCTACTGGGTCGACCTCGACGACGCGTACCGCACGATGGACCCCGAGTACGTCGAGTCGGTGTGGTGGTCGCTGAAGGAGATCTTCAACAAGGACCTCCTGGTCCAGGACCACCGCGTCGCCCCCTGGTGCCCCCGCTGCGGCACGGGGCTCTCCGACCACGAGCTGGCACAGGGTTACGAGACGGTCGTCGACCCGTCGGTCTTCGTCCGCTTCCCCCTCACGTCCGGCCCGCTGGCCGGCGAGGCGTCCCTCCTCATCTGGACGACCACCCCCTGGACCCTGGTCTCCAACACCGCCGTGGCCGCGCACCCCGACGTCACCTACGTCGTCGCGACCGATGGCGAGGAGAAGCTCGTCGTCGCGCAGCCGCTCGTCGAGAAGGCGCTGGGCGAGGGCTGGGAGACCACCGGCGAGACCTTCACCGGCCGCGAGATGGAGCGCTGGACCTACGAGCGTCCCTTCGCCCTGGTGGACTTCCCCGCCGAGGCGCACTACGTGGTCAACGCCGAGTACGTGACGACCGAGGACGGTACGGGTCTGGTCCACCAGTCCCCTGCCTTCGGCGCCGACGACCTCCTGGTCTGCAAGGCGTACGGCCTGCCGGTCGTGAACCCGGTCCGCCCCGACGGCACCTTCGAGGAGAACCTGCCGCTGGTCGGCGGTGTCTTCTTCAAGAAGGCCGACGAGGCACTCACCGAGGACCTGGCCGCCCGCGGCAGGCTCTTCCGGCACGTCCCGTACGAGCACAGCTACCCGCACTGCTGGCGCTGCCACACCGCGCTGCTCTACTACGCGCAGCCGTCCTGGTACATCCGCACGACCGCCATCAAGGACCGGCTCCTCCAGGAGAACGAGAAGACCAACTGGTTCCCGGACTCGGTCAAGAACGGCCGCTTCGGTGACTGGCTGAACAACAACGTCGACTGGGCGCTGTCCCGCAACCGCTACTGGGGCACCCCGCTGCCGATCTGGCGCTGCGAGGACAGCCACCTCACCTGCGTCGGCTCGCGCGCAGAGCTGAGCGAGCTCACCGGCACCGACCTCTCGGGCCTCGACCCGCACCGCCCGTTCATCGACGAGATCACGTTCACCTGCTCGCACGAGAACTGCCAGCTGGAGGCGTACCGCGTCCCCGAGGTCATCGACGCCTGGTACGACTCGGGTTCGATGCCGTTCGCGCAGTGGGGCTACCCGTACAAGAACAAGGAGCTCTTCGAGAGCCGTTACCCGGCGCAGTTCATCTCGGAGGCCATCGACCAGACCCGCGGCTGGTTCTACACGCTGATGGCGGTCGGCACCCTGGTCTTCGACAAGTCGTCCTACGAGAACGTGGTCTGCCTGGGCCACATCCTCGCCGAGGACGGCCGCAAGATGTCCAAGCACCTGGGCAACATCCTTCAGCCCATCCCCCTCATGGACCAGCACGGCGCGGACGCGGTGCGCTGGTTCATGGCGGCGGGCGGCTCCCCGTGGGCGGCGCGCCGCGTCGGCCACAACACGATCCAGGAAGTCGTCCGCAAGACCCTCCTGACGTACTGGAACACGGTCGCCTTCCAGGCCCTGTACGCCCGTACGTCCAGCTGGGCCCCTTCCGAGGCCGACCCGGCACCGGCGGACCGCACGGTCCTGGACCGCTGGCTGCTGAGCGAGCTGAACGCGCTGGTGGACCAGGTCACGCAGGCCCTGGAGGGTTACGACACCCAGCGCGCCGGCAAGCTGCTGTCCGCCTTCGTCGACGACCTGTCCAACTGGTACGTACGCCGCTCGCGCCGCCGCTTCTGGCAGGGCGACAAGGCGGCGCTGCGCACCCTGCACGAGGTCGTCGAGACGGTGACCCGGCTGATGGCGCCGCTCACCCCGTTCATCACCGAGCGGGTCTGGCAGGACCTGGTCGTCCCCGTCACGCCGGACGCCCCCGAGTCGGTCCACCTCTCCACCTGGCCGAAGGCGGACCCGGCGGCGATCGACCCGGCGCTCTCCACCCGGATGGCGCTGGTGCGCCGCCTGGTCGAGCTGGGCCGGGCCACCCGCGCCGAGTCCGGTGTGAAGACCCGCCAGCCGCTCTCCCGGGCACTGGTCGCGGCGGCGGGCTTCGAGGCGCTCTCCCCCGAACTGCACGCCCAGATCACGGAGGAGCTGAACGTCTCCTCGCTGGCCTCACTGTCCGAGGTCGGCGGCTCGCTGGTCGACACGACCGCGAAGGCGAACTTCCGGGCGCTCGGCAAGCGGTTCGGCAAGGGCGTCCAGGCGGTGGCCAAGGCGGTCGCGAACGCCGACGCGGCGGCCCTCTCGCTGGCCCTGCGCGAGGGCACGGCGTCGGTCGAGGTGGACGGCGAGACGGTCACCCTCTCCCCCGACGAGGTGATCATCACCGAGACCCCGCGCGAGGGCTGGTCCGTCGCGTCCGACTCGGGCGCGACGGTCGCCCTGGACCTGGAGATCACCCCGGAGCTCCGGCGCGCGGGCCTCGCCCGTGACGCGATCCGCCTCATCCAGGAGGCCCGCAAGAACAGCGGCCTGGACGTCGCCGACCGCATCGCCGTCCGCTGGACGTCGGCCTCCCCCGCCACGGTGGAAGCCCTGACCGAGCACGCGGCCCTGATCGCGGACGAGGTCCTGGCACTGGACTACGCCCAGGGCGAGGCGGACCCGGCGTACGGCACCCCGTTCGAGGACGAGGGCCTGTCCCTGACGTTCCGCCTCCGCAAGACGGAGCAGTAACCCACAACAAGAAGAGGGGCCCGGCCGGACACCAGTCCGACCGGGCCCTTCTCGCTGCTCCCCAGCCTCCCGCCCCCGCCTTTCAGCCCCTCCGGCGATTGAGGAGCGGGGTCTGGGGCAGAGCCCCAGGTTCGGGAAGGGGCGGGTAGGGGAACGGCCCCGCCCAGCGGCCCCCGCACCGGCCCCGCCCAGCACGCACGACAAAAGGGCCGGGCCCCGGGGAATCCCCGGGGCCCGGCCCTCAGCCTGCCGACGGCTACGCGCTCAACGCGCGCACCCGGCTCAGTTGTCGTCCTCGTCGATCAGGAACCCACGCATCGGCGAAGGAGCCTGCTGCATCGGCTGCGGCGCCTGCGGCCGCACCGGCGCCATCGGCTGGGTCATCGCCGGCGACATCTGCTGCTGGCCGCCGTACGAGGGACCACCGCCCATGGACGGGTTGCCGCCCATCTGCTGGTTGCCGTGGTTGCCGCCCATGGCGTGACCCATGGCACCCGCACCGGCCGGGGCCAGCGAGGGCGACGGCGGCAGCGAAGCGGTCGCGGGAGTCCGCGGCGGGGCCAGCGAGTCGTCCGCCTGGGTCTCCAGCTGACGCAGCTGGCTCTCCAGGTAGGACTTCAGGCGGGTCCGGTACTCGCGCTCGAAGCCACGCAGGTCCTCGACCTTGCGCTCCAGCGTCGCGCGGGCCGACTCCAGCGAGCCCATCGCCACGCGGTGCTTCTCCTGCGCGTCCCGCTCCAGGGCGTCCGCCTTGGCGCGTGCGTCCCGCTCCAGGCCCTCGGCGCGGCTGCGCGCCTCGCCGACGATCTTGTTGGCCTCGGAACGGGCCTCCGCGATCGCCTGGTCGGCGGTCTGCTGCGCGAGCGAGAGGACACGGGCGGCGCTGTCGCCACCGGGACCCTGACCGGGCTGCTGCATCTGCGGCGGCGGCTGCATCTGCTGCATCTGCTGCTGCGGGGCGTGACCACCCATGGGGCCGCCCATCGGGCCGCCCATGGGACCGCCCTGCATCGGACCGGGGCCGTGCGGGCCCTGCGGGCCGGGGCCGTGCGGGCCCTGGGGACCAGGACCGTGACCGCTGGGACCGGCGGGCAGCTGCGGAGCACCACCGGGCAGCTGGGGCGGACCCATCTGCGGGGGCTGCTGCTGGACCGGCGGACCCGATATGGCGGCGGGCACAGGTGCCCCGGGCCGGTCCTGCGGCTCCGGCTTGCGCATGCCCTGCTGCTGGTTCTGCGCGGCGGCACGCGTGGCAGCGGCCAGCTTCGCGCGCAGGTCCTCGTTCTCACGGAGCAGGCGGGTCAGCTCGGACTCGACCTCGTCGAGGAAGGCATCGACCTCGTCCTCGTCATAGCCTTCTCGGAGGCGGACGGTCGTGAACTGCTTGTTCCGCACGTCCTCAGGAGTCAGCGGCATCTCTTCTTCACCTCTACGTAGTCGTCGGCAGTCGGCAAGACCGTATCGCTCACAGCCTGATCACGATGTAGATCAGGATGTAGACGATGATCATCAGAACGAAGAAGGACAGGTCGAGTGCCACGCCCCCGAGACGCAGCGGCGGGATGAATCGCCGCAGAAGCTTGAGCGGTGGATCGGTGACAGTGTAGGTGGCCTCAAGTATGACCACCATCGGCTTGCCGGGCTGCCATGAACGCGCGAACTGGAAGACGTAGTCCATGACCAGCCGGAAGATCAGCACGATGAGGAAACACATCAGCGCGATATAGACAACCTGCAGTGCGACGCCCATTTCGCGCTTCCCTCTCCCCTGGCTCTCGTAGCTCCGGCCTCGCGGCCGGGTTGTTCCTGGTGTCGTGTTCTCAGCTCTGGTTGAAGAATCCGCCCTCAGCGATACGGGCCTTGTCCTCCGCCGTGACATCGACGTTAGCAGGCGACAACAGGAACACCTTCTGCGTCACGCGCTCAATGCTGCCATGGAGACCGAAGACGAGTCCTGCAGCAAAGTCGACAAGTCGCTTTGCGTCCGTATCGTCCATCTCCGTGAGATTCATGATCACCGGAGTGCCCTCACGGAAGTGTTCCCCGATGGTACGGGCCTCGTTGTAGGTCCTGGGGTGCAGTGTGGTGATGCGGTAGGGCTCCCGCTCGGACACGACCTTGGGCATGATCACCGGTGCGTTCTTCTCCATGTTCGGACGTTCAGGTGTGATGGATGCCACGGGGGCGATTCGGGCGGGTCGCTCTCTTTCCGCCGGGATCTGAACCGGCTCCCGCTGCGCGGGAGGCTGCACCACTCGTACCGGTTCGTCCCGCTCCCGGTCCCGCTCCACCTGATGCGCGGGCTGGTGCCGCCGCCGGTCGCGCTCGGGCTCCGGCTCGGGTTCGAATTCGTCGTCGGGGTCGAACCCCGGACCGTCGTACCCATCGTCCTCCACGAGGCCGAGGTAGACCGCCATCTTGCGCATCGCGCCGGCCATGCTCTGAGTCCTCCGCTCTGTGGTGGATCGGCATCTGTCACCAAGTGCCCCGCGATCCACTGAGGCCTGCCCGCCATAGGCGGGAATGACCATATTTTCTGCTGTGGTCCGACCTGCTTGGCGACGTTACCCGAGCCCGGGTCGGACTCCGAGTACCGCCGTACCGACGCGCACATGTGTCGCTCCGGCCGCGACGGCGTCTTCGAGGTCCGCGCTCATCCCCGCAGAGACCATGTTCGCAGCCGGATGGTTCCCGCGCAGGCGGGATGAGAATTCCATCAGCCGGTCGAAGGCGGCCCGTTGCCGTCCCGCGTACGGTCCGGCGAGCGGTGCGACGGTCATCAGACCGCCGAGCCGCAGCCCCGGCGCGGAATCCACCGCGGCGGCCAACTCCTCGACCCCGTCCGGCGCGACGCCGCCCCGGTCGCCCCGCTCGCCGCTCTCGGCGTCGAGTGCGACCTGGATGAGACAGCCGAGTTCGCGCCCCTCGCGCACGGCGGCCGCCGAGAGGGAGGTGACCAGCCTGGTCCGATCCACCGACTGCACGACATCGGCATAACTCGCCACAGAACGAACCTTATTCGTCTGCAACTGACCGACGAAATGCCATGTGAGCGACAGATCCGCACATTCGGCTGCCTTGGGAGCCGCGTCCTGGTCACGATTCTCCGCGACATGACGCACACCCAGTTCATGCAGAATCCGCACATCGCTCGCGGGGTAGGTCTTGGTGACCACGATGAGGGTCACTTCTTCCCGCTCGCGACCGGCGGCGACACAGGCGGAAACAATGCGTTCCTCCACCCGCGCCAGATTTGCGGCGAGTTGAGCCTTACGGTCCGTCATGCCCTATCAGTCCAACCAGACATATCCGGCGAGCCGCCCGGTGGTGCGGTCGCGGCGGTAGGAGAAGTGGTCACTCGATTCGAGGGTGCAGACCGACGAGGCCTGCCGGTCCTCGACGCCGAGCGCTTCGAGCTGGGCATGGACCCCGGCGGTGACGTCCACGGCCGGAGTGCCCCAGCTGGTCTCGGACCAGGCGGCCGGGACGCTCCGGGCGACTTCGGCGCGCATGTCGGCCGGGACCTCGTAGCACCGTCCGCAGACCGCCGGTCCGGTGCGGGCGACGATCCGGGAGGTGTCGGCGCCGAGCCCGACCATGGCCTCGACCACCGCGGGGACGACCCCGGCGAGCAGACCCGGACGGCCCGCGTGCGCCGCGGCCGCGATCCCGGCGACCGGGTCGGCGAGCAGTACGGGGGTGCAGTCGGCGGTGAGCACGGCGAGCGGGAGCCCGCGCCGCGCGGTCACCACCGCGTCCACCGCGGGGATCTCCGAAGCGTCTCCCCACGGCCCGTCGACGACCGCGACGTCCCGCCCGTGCACCTGGTTCATCCAGACGACCCGCGCGGGGTCCAGACCGAGGTCCCGGGCGGCGCGTTCGCGATTGGCCAGAACGGCGGCGGGGTCGTCTCCGACCGCGCCGCCGAGGTTGAGCTCCTCGTACGGAGCGGCGCTCACTCCGCCCCACCTGTCGGTGAAGGAGAAGTGGGCGCCGCCCGCCGAGGACCGTGCGTGGAGCTGAGCTATCACTTCAAGAAGTCCGGAACATCCAGCTCTTCGGCCTGGGAGTCCTGGTAGGAAGGACGGGCCGGCGGGACGTGCGGCGAAGCGACCGGCGGCAGGTGGCTCTCGCTCACCACCGGTACGGGCTCCGCCTGGACCGGCGGCTCCTCGCGGGTGGGCACGGAACCCAGCCCGCTGCTCTGACGCACGGGCTCGGGGGTCCGGACCGGCGCGGCGGGCTCGTCGCGCTTGGCGGAGTTCGCGCCCAGGACGTTCTCGCGACGGGCTGGCGGCTGTCCGCCGTCGAAGCCCGCGGCGATCACGGTGACGCGTACCTCGTCGCCCAGCGCGTCGTCGATGACCGCACCGAAGATGATGTTCGCCTCGGGGTGCGCCGCCTCGCTCACCAGCTGGGCGGCCTCGTTGATCTCGAAGAGACCGAGGTCGCTGCCGCCGGAGATGGAGAGCAGGACACCGCGGGCGCCGTCGATGGACGCCTCCAGGAGCGGCGAGGAGATCGCCATCTCCGCGGCGGCCACCGCGCGGTCGTCGCCGCGGGCCGAACCGATGCCCATGAGTGCCGATCCGGCCTCGGACATGACCGACTTGACGTCGGCGAAGTCGAGGTTGATCAGACCCGGGGTCGTGATGAGGTCGGTGATGCCCTGGACACCCGAGAGCAGTACCTGGTCGGCCGACTTGAACGCGTCGAGCACGCTGACCTGGCGGTCCGAGATGGACAGCAGCCGGTCGTTGGGAATGACGATGAGGGTGTCGACCTCTTCGCGGAGTTCGGCGATGCCGTCCTCCGCCTGGTTCGCGCGTCGCCGGCCCTCGAAGGTGAACGGGCGGGTGACCACGCCGATCGTCAGGGCGCCGAGCGAGCGCGCGATGTTGGCGACGACGGGTGCGCCGCCGGTGCCGGTGCCGCCGCCTTCTCCGGCGGTGACGAAGACCATGTCGGCCCCCTTGAGGACCTCCTCGATCTCCTCACGGTGGTCCTCTGCCGCCTTGCGACCGACTGCCGGGTTGGCGCCGGCGCCAAGGCCGCGGGTGAGTTCGCGGCCGACGTCGAGCTTGACGTCGGCGTCGCTCATCAACAGGGCTTGCGCATCAGTGTTGATCGCGATGAACTCGACGCCCTTGAGACCGACCTCGATCATTCGGTTGATGGCATTGACACCACCGCCGCCGACACCGATGACCTTGATGACTGCGAGGTAGTTCTGCGGTGCTGCCACGTCGAAGGCCTCTCGCCTCGAGTTACGTGTCGTCGCTTCGCGGTAGTCCCGCCGCGACGACGGATGCCGATTGGGGCGGTCCGAAACGCCGACCCAAACCCTAACGTTGAAGTTTAGGGTTACCAGTGTGTCTGCTTCATGGACTCTTCCGAACAGGACACTAAGTCGACAAGTGGCGCACGTTCAACGAACACGCCGAACCTCCCGTTTTTCTTTTCACCCTATGTGATCACCCGTAGCGCTGACCAACCAGGGTGCTGGCCAGGCCAAATGTGCGTCAACTGCCCGACGCGGCAGGGGCGGTGGGTGCACTCACGTCGAAGTGTCCCGCTTTGGGGGCGGATTTCATGAGAGCGGTGAGAACTCTCGCCTTCACCGGACCTCCTTCACCGCTGCCCCAGATCACCCTGCGCCCCCGGGTGAGTTCCAGGGAGATCGAGTCGTACGAGGTGACCCGTACGACCTTGGTGTCCTTGGCGACGTCGCCCGGGAGTTCGCCCGCGACCCGGACCGCTTCCCGCACCAGCCGGGCACTGCCGAAGCGGCGCAGACTCGCGGACTGATCAGGTGTCAGTTCCAGCAGAGGTACACGCCCAGGCGATTTGTCCACCGTTGCGAAACGCACGCCTTTCGCGTCCACTTCAATGAACTTTGCACCCTTTTTGACCAGCAGGACCGGCTGTCGTTCCGTCACCTTAAGTCCGATTCCGTGCGGCCATGACCGTACGACATCCACGGAATCGATACGAGGCAACTTCTGGCGCAACCGGTCGGCGATGGCATCGGTGTCCACGGAGATCAGCGGGGCCCCGATCGGTACCGCCGCGACGGCCTCCACCTCGGACGGTGTCAGTACGTCGACACCGGTGGTCCTGACCTCTTCGGCCCGGAGCCAGGAGGAGCCGTAGAGCACCCAGACGGCGCCGGCGGCGAGCAGCAGAACGAGCACGCCGATCAGGACCAGCCTCACGCGGCCGGGCAGTCTGCGCCCTTCGGGGCGCGGCGGGCGGGCCGGGGAGTCCTCCCGCTGCCGTGCTCCGCGCTGGGCGGTCGTCGGTCCGGCCACGCTCGCTCCTTATGCCGGGTCCGGGGGCGGCGCCCCCGGACCCGTCCGCCTCACGCGCCTCGGCGTGCGGCAATCGCCTCGTACACCATGCCGACGAGCAGGTCGTCGGCGTCCCGGCGGCCGAACTCGGCGGCGGCGCGGGACATCTCGTACAGCCGGTGCGGATCCGCGAGCACCGGGAGGACGTTGCCCTGCACCCACTCGGGGGTGAGCGCCGCGTCGTCCACCAGCAGTCCGCCGCCGGCGTTGACCACCGGCTGGGCGTTGAGCCGCTGTTCGCCGTTGCCGATGGGCAGCGGGACGTAGGCGGCGGGGAGCCCGACGGCGGAGAGTTCGGCGACGGTCATCGCACCGGCACGGCAGAGCATCATGTCGGCCGCGGCGTACGCGAGATCCATCCGGTCCACGTACGGTACCGGGATGTAGGGCGGCATCCCGGGCATGTTGTCGACGCGCGGCAATTCGTTCTTCGGTCCGACCACGTGCAGGATCTGGATCCCGGAGCGCTGCAGCAGCGGGGCGACCCGCTGGACCACCTCGTTGAGGTGGCGGGCGCCCTGCGAGCCGCCGGAGACCAGCAGCGTCGGCAGGTTGGGGTCGAGGCCGAAGGCGGCACGTGCCTCGGGGCGGACCCGGGCCCGGTCCAGGGTGGCGATGGTGCGGCGCAGCGGGATGCCGATGTAGCGGGCACCGCGCAGCTTGCTGTCGGGGGTGGAGACGGCGACGCCGTGGGCGTACCGCGAACCGATCTTGTTGGCCAGGCCGGGACGGGCGTTGGCCTCATGGACGACGATCGGCACCCCGGCCCGCTTGGCGGCGAGGTAGCCGGGCAGGGCGACGTAGCCGCCGAAGCCGACGACGCAGTCCGCCTTGGTGCGCTCCAGGATCTGCTCGGCGGCCTTGATGGTGCCGCGCAGCCGTCCCGGGACGGTGATCAGTTCCGGGGTGGGTTTGCGCGGCAGCGGCACGGCCGGGATCAGGGCGAGTTCGTACCCCCGCTCGGGTACGAGCCTGGTCTCGAGTCCGCGCTCCGTGCCGAGGGCAGTGATTCCCACGGTCGGGTCCTGCCTGCGCAGGGCGTCCGCGAGGGCAAGCGCGGGCTCGATGTGGCCGGCGGTCCCCCCACCGGCGAGTACGACATGCACCGAAATTCACCGCTCTCCGGACGGACGCTTCTTGACGCGCCGTCTCATCGTCTTCCATCTCACCCCGGGCCTCCGCATGGCCAGGGCCGCCTTCGCTGCGGGATCCTCTCGCGCGAACGCGATCAGCAGCCCGACGGCGAACATGGTCGGCAGCAGGGCCGATCCTCCGTAGGAGAACAGCGGGAGCGGGACACCGGCGATCGGCAGCAGGCCGAGCACCGCACCGATGTTGATCACGGCCTGCACCGTGATCCAGGTGGTCACACCTCCCGCGGCGTACCTCACGAAGGGGTCCTCCGTGCGTCCGGCCACGCGGATACCCGCATAGCCTAGAGCCGCGAAGAGGGCGAGTACCGACAGCGTCCCCGCCAACCCCAGTTCCTCCCCGGTGATGGCGAAGATGAAGTCGGTGTGCGGTTCAGGTAGTTGGCCCCATTTTTCCACACTCGCACCGAGCCCGGAACCGAACCATCCGCCGGACGCCAGAGCATAGATGCCGTGCACCGCCTGCCAGCAGGAGTCCCCCGGTCCGGGCTCGCTGGCGCCGATGCAGGCGAGCCTGGACATCCGGTTCGGGCTGGTCTTGATCAGCACGAAGGCGATCAGCGCGGCGAAGCCGAGCACTCCGCCGAAGAGCCGGGTGGGTGCCCCGGCCAGCCAGAGCAGTCCGAACAGGATCGCGGTGAGAATGATCGCAGTTCCCATGTCGCCGCCGAGCATGATCAGCCCGAGGAGCATGAAGGCCACCGGGACGAGCGGGACGAGCAGGTGCTTCCACTGCGTCAGCAGCCGCTTGTCCTGTTTGCGGGCGAGCAGGTCCGCGCCCCACAGGACCAGGGCGAGCTTGCCGAATTCGCTGGGCTGGAGCTGGAAGGGGCCACCCAGGTAGAGCCAGTTCCGGTTGCCGTTGACCGACATCCCTATCCCCGGCACCTGGACCAGCACCATCAGGAAGACGGTTCCCATGAGCAGCGGGTAGGCGAGCGCCCGGTGGAGTTTGGCGGGCATCCGGGCGGCGAGCGCCATCAGTCCGGCGCCGATGACGGCGGCGAGGAACTGTTTACGGAAGAAGTAGGTGCCCGGCTTGTCCAGTTCCAGGGCCTTGATCATCGAGGCGGAGTAGACCATCACCAGGCCGAGCACGGTGATCAGCAGGCCGGCGCCCAGGATCAGGTAGTACGCGGTCAGAGGGCGGTCCCAGGCCCGGCGCGCCTGCTCGTACATCCCCCGCACACCGCCTCGGGGAGTGCGGGGGGCGCGGGGGCTGCCGGTGGAGCGTCCCTTGGAGCGCGGCACCGAGGGGCGCCGGGAGCCGGTGGCCGACCGGACCCTGAGGGCGGGGCCGAGCGGCGCCGGGACGCCCGCAGCCGCTCCCGCGAGCAGTGGCGGGGTGAGTGCCCGGCTGATCGCCGCGGTGGCCCGTGAGCGGCCCCCACGGGGCCCGGCTGAGCTCTCTTCGGCCGGCATTGTCGCTGTCCCCTCCACTGCTCGTGCCCGGCGCCGCCGCCGAGGGCCGACGGCCGTGACGGTACGGCGCGGGGGCCGGGCCCGTCAGGCGCTCTCGGCGGCGAGTGCGCGGACCGCGTCCGCGAACGCCTCGCCCCGCTTGTTGTAATTGACGAACATGTCCATCGAGGCGCAGGCCGGGGCCATCAGTACGGTGTCTCCCGGCCGGGCGAGCCGTGCCGCCTCGCGGACCGCCTCGGACATCGCCCCAGTGTCGGTCCGGTCGAGGTCGACCACCGGGACCTCGGGGGCGTGTCGCGTGAGGGCTTCGCGGATCAGCTCCCGGTCCCGGCCGATCAGTACGACGCCCCGCAGCCTTCCCTTGGCCCCGGTCACCAGCTCGTCGAAGGTGGCGCCCTTCGCGAGGCCGCCGGCGATCCAGACGATCGGGTCGTAGGCCGCCAAGGAGGCCTCGGCGGCATGGGTGTTGGTGGCCTTGGAGTCGTCGACGTACGCGACCCCGGCGACGTCCGCGATGTGCTCGATGCGGTGCGGGTCGGGGCGGAAGGCCCGCAGTCCGTCGCGTACGGCCGCGGGCTCGACGCCGAAGGCGCGGGCCAGGGCCGCCGCCGCGAGGGCGTTGGCGATGTTGTGCGGGGCGGGCGGGTCGACGTCCTCGACCTCGGCGAGCTCCTGGGCCTGCTTCTGCCGGTTCGCCACGAAGGCGCGGTCGACGAGGATGCCGTCGACGACGCCCAGTTGGGACGGGCCCGGGGTGTTCAGGGTGAAGCCGATGGCCCGGCAGCCCTCCTCGACGTCGGCCTCGCGGACCAGGTCCTCGGTCGCCGGGTCGGCCGCGTTGTAGACGCAGGCGACCCGGTTCCCCTCGTAGATCCGGCCCTTGTCCGCCACGTACGCCGCCATGGAACCGTGCCAGTCGAGGTGGTCCGGGGCCAGGTTGAGGACGGCGGCGGAGTGGGCGCGCAGCGAGGGCGCCCAGTGCAGCTGGTAGCTGGACAGCTCGACGGCGAGTACGTCGTACTCCTCGTCGCCGAGGACGGCGTCCAGGAGGGAGACGCCGATGTTGCCGACGGCCGCGGTGCGCAGCCCGGCCGCCTGAAGGATCGAGGCGAGCATCCGTACGGTCGTGGTCTTGCCGTTGGTGCCGGTGACCGCGAGCCAGGGGGCCGCGCCGGGGCCCCGCAGCCGCCAGGCGAGTTCGACGTCGCCCCAGATGGGGACGCCCGCCTCGGCGGCTGCGGTGAAGAGCGGCTTGTCGGGCTTCCAGCCCGGGGTGGTGACGATGAGCCCGGTGGACTCGGGCAGGGTCGCCCCGTCGCCGAGGCGCACGGTGATGCCCTGCGCCTCCAGCTCCGCGGCCTGCGCACGGGAACGCTCGTCGTCCCCGTCGTTGACCACCGTGACGACGGCCCCGAGGCCGTGCAGCACCTTGGCCGCCGGGATTCCGGAGACCCCGAGTCCCGCGACGGTGACGCGCTTGCCCTGCCAGTCCTGGTTGCTCACTTCTCGGCTGCCCATCCCGCGTAGAAGAGTCCGAGTCCGACGATCACGCACATGCCCTGGATGATCCAGAAGCGGACCACGACAAGGACTTCGGACCACCCCTTGAGTTCGAAGTGGTGCTGGAGCGGCGCCATGCGGAAGACTCGCTTGCCGGTCATCTTGAAGGAACCGACCTGGATGACCACGGACATGGTGATCATCACGAACAGGCCGCCGAGGACCGCCATCAGGAACTCGGTGCGGGAGCAGATCGCCAGACCGGCGAGCGCGCCGCCGAGGGCGAGCGAGCCGGTGTCGCCCATGAAGATCTTGGCGGGCGAGGTGTTCCACCACAGGAAGCCGAAGCAGGCGCCCATCAACGCGGAGGCGACGACCGCGAGGTCGAGCGGATCGCGCACCTCGAAACAGGCGTTGGGGTTGGTCAGGGTGTCCGCGTTGGCGCAGGACTCCTGGAACTGCCACAGCCCGATGAAGGTGTACGCGCCGAAGACCATCACCGAGGCACCGGTGGCCAGGCCGTCCAGACCGTCCGTCAGGTTCACGCCGTTGGACATGGCGAGGATCATGAACAGCGCCCAGACGACGAACAGCACCGGGCCGATCGACCAGCCGAAGTCCGCGACGAACGACAGCTTGTCGGAGGCCGGGGTGTTGCCGCGGGCGTCGGCGAACTGGAGCGAGAGCACCGCGAAGGCGATACCCACGATCAGCTGGCCGGCCATCTTCGCCTTGGCCCGCAGACCCAGCGAACGCTGCTTGACGATCTTGATGTAGTCGTCGAGGAAGCCGACCAGGCCCATGCCCGCCATCAGGAAGAGCACCAGCACGCCGGAGAATCGCATCTCCTCGCCGGTGATCAGCTTCGCCGCGATGTACGCGATGATCGTCGCCAGGATGAAGGCAATACCGCCCATGGTGGGCGTGCCCTTCTTGGACCCGTGGGTACGCGGGCCGTCGTCCCGGATGAACTGCCCGTATCCCTTGCGGGCCAGCAGCTTGATCAGCAGCGGAGTTCCGACCAGGGTCAGAAAGAGCCCGATGGCCCCCGCGAAGAGGATCTGCCTCATCGGCCGGAGACCTCGCCCTCGGACGCGTTCCCCAGCAGTGCCATGGCGACCTGCTCCAGGCCGACCGACCGGGACGCCTTCACCAGCACGACGTCTCCCGGGCGCAGTTCACTGCGCAACAGGTCGACCGCGGCCTGTGCGTCGGACACATGCACCGACTCCTCACCCCACGAACCCTCGTTGTATGCGCCCAGTTGCAGCCAGGAGGCCTCTCTGCCCCCGACCGCGACGAGCTTGCTGACGTTGAGCCGGACGGCGAGCCGTCCGACCGCGTCGTGCTCGGCGAGCGAGGCGTCGCCGAGCTCGGCCATCTGGCCGAGCACCGCCCACGTACGCCGGCCCTTCCCCATGGCGGCCAGCGCGCGCAGCGCGGCTTTCATGGATTCGGGGTTCGCGTTGTAGGCGTCATTGACGAACGTCACGCCGTCCGGACGCTCGGTGACCTCCATGCGCCAGCGGGAGAGGGTGCCCGCCTCGGAGAGCCCTTCGGCGATCTCGTCTGCGGACAGGCCCAACTCATGGGCGACGGCGGCCGCGGCGAGCGCGTTCGACACGTGGTGCTCACCGTACAGGCGCATGGTCACGTCGCTGCACCCGGTGGGTGTGTGGAGCTGGAAAGCGGGGCGTCCGTCGTCGGTGAGACGGACCTTCTCGCCCCGTACGTCCGCTTCCGCGGCTTCACCGAAGAGCAGCACGCGGGCCTTGGTGCGGGAGGACATGGCGCGTACGAGCGGGTCGTCGGCGTTGAGTACGGCGACGCCGTCCTCGGGCAGCGACTCGACCATCTCGCCCTTGGCCTGTGCGATCTGCTCGCGACCGCCGAACTCGCCGATGTGGGCGGTGCCGACGTTGAGGACCAGGCCGACGCGGGGCGGGACGAGACCGGTGAGGTAGCGGATGTCGCCGATGTAGCGTGCACCCATTTCGAGGACGAGGTGGCGGGTGTCCTCGGTGGCGCGCAGCGCGGTGAGCGGCAGGCCGATCTCGTTGTTGAGGTTGCCCGCCGGGTAGACGGTGGGCCCCTTGCGTTCGAGGAGCTGGGCGATGAGGTCCTTGGTGGAGGTCTTGCCCGCGGAGCCGGTGAGCGCGACGACGGTGGTGCCGAGGCGGCCCACGACGGCGCGGGCGAGCGCCCCGAGAGCGGCCACGACGTCGTCGACGACGATCGCCGGAACGCCGACGGGGCGGGCGGCCAGCACGGCTGCCGCGCCCGCCTCGACGGCGCGCTGCGCATAGTCGTGGCCGTCGACCCGCTCGCCGGCGAAGGCGACGAACAGGCTGCCGTGCTTCACCTCCCGGGAGTCGATGACGACCGGCCCGCTGACGGTTACTGCCGGATCGGGTATGTCGTGCGACTGCCCGCCGACGATTTCGGCGATCTCGGCGAGGGAAAGGGTGATCACTTGGTCATCCCTGACTGTTGTTCTCGTGGGTGTGGGCGCGGTGGTCGGCGCTCTCGGCGCGCCGGTGCCCCAGGGACTGCTCGATGGCCGCGCGCAGGACCACGCGGTCGTCGAAGGGGCGTACCACGCCGTGGATGTCCTGGCCCTGCTCGTGGCCCTTGCCGGCGATCAGCACCGTGTCACCGGGCTCGGCGCGGGCGACCGCGGAGGCGATGGCGGCGGCCCGGTCGGCGTCGACCAGGACGTCGCCCCGCTCGTGGACGGGCACCTCGGCGGCGCCCGCGAGCATTGCGGCGAGGATTCCGAGGGGGTCCTCGGAACGGGGGTTGTCGGAGGTCAGTACGGCGGTGTCGGCGAGGCGGGCCGCGGCGGCGCCCATCGGGCCGCGTTTGGTCGTGTCGCGGTCGCCGCCGCAGCCGAGGACGATGTGCAGCCTGCCCTTGGTGACCTTCCGCAGGGCACGCAGCACGGATTCGACGGCGTCGGTCTTGTGCGCGTAGTCGACGACCGCGAGATACGGCTGTCCGGCGTCGACCCGCTCCAGCCGGCCGGGCACGCCCGGGACGGCCGCGACCCCGTCGGCCCCGGTCTGCGGGTCGATGCCCGCGACGGCGAGCGTGACGATCGCGGCGAGGGTGTTGGCGACGTTGAACGGGCCGGGCAGCGGGGCCCTGGCGGCGATCCGCTCGCCCTTGGGGCCGACGACGGTGAACGCGGAGCCGAGCGGCCCGACTTCGACGTCCTCGGCGCGCCAGTCGGCGTCCGGGTGGCCCTCGGCGGAGAAGGTGACGACCGGGACGGACGCCTCGGTGATCAGCCTGCGGCCGTACGCGTCGTCGAAGTTGACGACGCCCTGCCGGCTGCGCCGCGGGGTGAAGAGCTGTGCCTTGGCCTGGAAGTAGTCCTCCATCCCGGAGTGGAACTCCATGTGTTCCGGGCTGAGGTTGTTGAAGACCGCGACGTCGAAGACGCAGCCGTCGACCCGGCCGAGCACCAGGGCGTGGCTGGAGACCTCCATGGTCACCGAGTCGACGCCGCGCTCGCGCATGACGGCGAACAGGGCCTGCAGATCGGTGGCTTCGGGGGTGGTGCGCTCGGACTTGATGCGCTCGTCGCCGATCCGCGTCTCCACGGTGCCGATGAGCCCGGTGGCGCGCCCGGCGCCGCGGAAGCCGCCCTCGATCAGATAGGCGGTGGTGGTCTTGCCGGACGTTCCGGTGATGCCGATCTGGAGGAGGTCGGCGCCGGGCCGTCCGTAGATCTCGGCGGCGAGCTCGCCCATCCGGCCGCGCGGGTCCTCGGTGACCAGCACCGGAAGTCCGGTGGCGGCGGCGCGCTCGGCGCCCGCCGGGTCGGTGAGGATCGCCGCCGCGCCGAGGTCGGCCGCCTGGGCCGCGAAGTCGGCGCCGTGCAGACGGGCGCCCGGCAGGGCCGCGTAGAGGTCGCCGGGGCGTACCGCCCTGGAGTCGTGGGTGATGCCGGTGACCTCGCCGGTTCCCGGCGGCTCGACTCCCAGCCGGGCTGCCAGTTCGCCGAGCGCGGTCGGCCCGATCCGGTCCGGGCGGGGCGCTCCCGGGTAGTTCACAGGGGCGGCCTTCTGGGTGGTTTGGGACTGATCAGCGTGGGGCACGGCGGTGAGCGTACCCGGCGCACCCGGCCTCTCGCGAAGCGAGGGGCCGGGGTTCCGGTGGTTCCCGTTCCGGTTCCCGGGATCGGGCGTGATGGTTGTCACTGGATGGTTTCCCCGAGTTCACTCGCCGGGCTGGAAGGACACCGGCAGCCGGGCTGGCTCGCTGCCGGACGGTGGGGTCTGGAGGGTCTTGAGTGCGAACTCCATGACCTGCTTGTAGATCGGTCCGCAGATCTGGCCGCCGAAATAGCTGCCCTTGGTCGGGTTCTGGATCGCGCAGTAGACGGTGACCTGCGGGTTGTCGGCGGGCGCGAAGCCCGCGAAGGAGGCGGTGTAGCCGTGGTAGCCGCCGCGTACCGGATCGACCCGGTTGGCCGTACCGGTCTTGCCCGCCACCCGGTACCCCGGGATCTTGGCCTTCGATCCGGTGCCCTCCTCGTCGCCGACCACCGACTCCAGCATGGTGGCGAGCGACTTGGCGGTCTTCGCGCTGACCACCCTGGTCCGCTCGGGTGGAGCGGCGGCCTCGAAGTGGCCGTCGGCGCCCTTGGTGCCGCGTACCAGCGTGGGCGCGACGCGGACCCCGTCGTTGGCGATCGTCGAGTAGATGGAGGCGGCCTGCATGGCGTTGAGCGAGAGGCCCTGGCCGAACGGGATCGTGTACTGCTGCGAGGTCGACCAGTCCTTGGGCTTGGCGAGGATGCCGGGGGTCTCGCCCGGGTAGTCGAGACCGGTCGGTGAGCCGATCCCGAACTTGCGCAGGTAGGAGTAGAGGACCTTGTTGGCCTGGGCCTGTGTCTTGCCCAGTTCGCCGGTGGCCAGGATGGTGCCGATGTTGCTGGACTTGGCGAGTACGCCGTTGAGCGTCAGGTACCAGGTGGGGTGGTCGATGTCGTCCTTGAAGAGCCGGTCGCCGCGGTGCAGCCGGTTGGGGACGGTGACATGGGTGCCCGGGGTGGCGGCGCCCTCCTCCAGCACGGCGGCCATGGACATGAGCTTGCTGGTGGAACCGGGCTCGTAGACGTCCTGGAGGGCGGCGTTGCCCAGCGAGGCCGCGTCGGCCTGCGAGAGGTCGTTGGGGTCGAAGCCGGGCGCGTTGGCCATGGCGAGGACCTCGCCGGTCCTGGTGTTCTGGACGACCACGTAGCCGCGGTCGGCCTTGGACTTCTTCACCTGGTCGGTGATGGCCTGCTGGGCGGCCCACTGGATGTCGCGGTCGATGGTCAGCTCGATGTCGGCCCCGGGGACGGCCGGGACCTCCTGGGTGCCCGCGGTGGGCACCCGCCGGCCGCCGGCCTGGGCGTACCTGATCTTGCCGTCCTCGCCCGTGAGCTCCTTGTCCAGCTGAGATTCGAGGCCGCCCGCGCCCTTGCCGTCGGCGTTGACGTATCCCAGTATCCCGGCGGCGAGCCCCCCGTTGGGGTAGACCCGTCTGGTGGTCGTCTCCTGGAAGACCCCGGTCAGCACATTGGCTCCCGCGCCGCCGCTCGCCCTGTCCTTGCCCGCCTTCTCGGCGAAGACGGACTTGAGGTCCTTGATCTGGTTCCAGACCTGCGGGGTCTGGCGGCGGGCCAGGACGACGTAGCGGCCCTTCCCGGACAGCTTCCGGGTCAGCTCGGTGGCGTCGGTGCCGAGGATCGGGGCGAGGAGCGCCGCCGCCTGCTGGGGCGCGTCGGGGGCCTTGCTGAACTCGGGCGTGAACATCGAGGGGTCGGCGGTGATGTTGTACGCGTCGACGCTGGTGGCCAGGGCGATCCCGCTGCGGTCGGTGATCTCGCCGCGCTCGGCGGAGATCGTGTAGCTGAGGTAGCGGTTCTCCTTGGCCTTGGCCGCGTACGCGTTGGCATCGACGGCCTGGACCTGGAGCAGCCGGACGACGAACGCCAGCATGACGAGCGTCAGGGCGAGGCTGACCAGACGGAGCCGGGGGCGCGGGTTGCCGAGCCGCAGGGGGCGCGCGGTCCGTCCGCGGGGCGGGTGGGGGCGTCGTGCCGGGGCGGACGGGCGGCGGGCCGCGGGCCGGGGGCGCCCCTGGCCGCCTGCGGCGCTGCGCGGGCGTGCGGGACCGGGGACCCGCCGGCGCGGTGGTTCCTTGGGCGGCACTGCGTCACCTGCCGAGGCTCGTCGAGGGCTGGTCTGCCGGGGTACGCGGCCCGGCGGGCTGGGTCGCGGAGGTGCTGGGCGGCGCGGCGGCGCCCGGAGGGCCGGCCGATACCGGCGGAGCGGGCGAGGCCGGGGCGGTGGTCCGGGGCGGGGCGCCGGTGGCGGGCGTGGTCGCGGGGGGCGCCGGCGGACTGCTCCTCGGCTGCGCCGGTACGGGGCCGGGCTCGGCGGTGGTCTCGGCGGGAACGCCGCGGACCGTGCCGTCCGGGTTCAGGAAGGCGGGGCTGCCGCCGGGCACCATGCCCAGCTCGCGGGCGCGCCGTTCGAGGGCGTCCGGCTTGGAGTAGTTGTCGACGTCGTGCTGGAGGGCCTGCTGCTCGTCGGTGAGCTCCGTGGTCCGTTTCTTGAGCTCGCTCAGCCTGAACGATCCTTCGTTGAGGGCCGAGTTGAGCACCAGGAGCGTGATCAGGCCGCCGCCGAGAAGCACCACGACCAGCAGGACGAAGGGGGTGCGGGCCGCGTTGCCCGGCCCGGACGGCATCAGCCGGGCGAGCCGCGCGGCGCGCCCTTTCAACTGCCCGGCCGGTCTGCTCACCGCGCCGCCCCGCGCCTCACCGGTTTCCGGGTTCCCGGATGCCGGGCGCTCACCGCTCCTCCTCGCGGATCCGCTGGGCGCCGCGCAGCCGGGCGGGGGCGGCGCGCCGGTTCTCGGCGACCTCCTCCTCCGTGGGCAGCTCCGCGCCGCGGGTCAGCAGCTTCAGCCGGGGCTGGTAGCGCTCGGGGACGACCGGCAGTCCGGGCGGCGCCGTGGTGGCGGCGCCCGCCGCGAACACCTGCTTGACCAGCCGGTCCTCCAGCGAGTGGTACGAGAGGACGGCGATACGGCCGCCGACCGCGAGGCTCTGCACGGCAGCCGGAATGGCCCGCTCCAGGACGGTGAGTTCGCCGTTGACCTCGATGCGCAGCGCCTGGAAGGTCCGCTTGGCGGGGTTGCCGCCGGTGCGCTTGGCGGCCTGGGGCAGCGAGTCACGGATCAGCTCGACGAGCCGGGCGCTGTTGCTGAACGGCTCCTTCTCGCGCTCGCGCACGATCGCGGAGACGATCCGCTTGGCCTGCTTCTCCTCGCCGTACGCCCGCAGGATCCGGACCAGTTCGCCAGGCGGATAGGTGTTGAGCACCTCGGCCGCGCCGATGCCGGTCGTCTGGTCCATGCGCATGTCGAGCGGGGCGTCCTGGGCGTACGCGAATCCGCGGTCGGCCTCGTCCAGTTGCATGGAGGAGACGCCGAGGTCGAACAGGACGCCCTGGACCTTCGGGATGCCGAGCCGGTCGAGCACCTCGGGCAGTTCGTCGTAGACGGCGTGCACCAGGGTGGCGCGGTCGCCGTACGGGGCGAGCCGCTCGCCGGAGAGCCGCAGCGCCTCCTTGTCCCGGTCCAGCCCGATCAGCCGTGCGGACGGGAAGGCGGAGAGCAGCGCCTCGCTGTGCCCGCCGAGGCCGAGGGTGCAGTCGACGACCACGGGCGCCTGCGGGCCCGGCGCCTCCAGAGCCGGGGCCAACAGGTCCAGGCACCGCTGGAGCATCACCGGGACGTGTCGGGTCTGGCTCATGCGCCCTCTCAGGCTCAGGTCCCGTGTGGCCGCACGTACGGCCTGGTCCCCACCCGCTCAGAAGGGGAGGTCGGCGGCGCCGGGGAAGGGGCACCGGCCGACCGGCGAGCGGGAGAGGGCCGGGCCCGTACGTACGCCGCACACACAGGGGAAATCTACGGAATGTGCAGGGTGTCGGTAACTTCCCGTCACTTTAGTCCACCCTGCCAGTCGATCGATTCCCGATCAATCAACCCGGTTGCGCGTCGCCCCGCCCTCCGTTCACCCGCCCGGACGAACGATCGTGAGGCTTGTGGGTTACCTCACAACAAGTCTCGTTGACGTTCTTTGTCCCTTCCCACAGCACGACGGGAGCAGGTGCGGGAGCTAACGTCATATCCATGTCGACTTCCGCGCACTCCACCGCCGGGCCTTCCGCGCCCACAGCCGACCGGGCCCGCACCGGAGACACGGTCACCGATCGTCTCGTCGAGGCGAACGTCCGGTACGCCGCCGAATTCGAAGACCCGGGCATGGACGCCAAGCCGGTGCTGCGCGTCGCCGTGGTCGCCTGCATGGACGCCCGGCTCGACCTGCACGACGCGCTCGGCCTGGCGCTCGGCGACTGCCACACCATCCGCAACGCGGGCGGCGTGGTCACCGACGACGTGATCCGTTCACTGACCATCAGCCAGCGGGCCCTCGGCACGCGCAGCGTCATACTCATTCATCACACCAATTGCGGCCTGGAGTCGATCACCGAGGAGTTCCGCCAGGAGCTGGAGGTGGAGGTCGGCCAGCGTCCGGTCTGGGCGGTCGAGGCGTACAAGGACGCCGACCAGGACGTACGCCAGTCGATGCAGCGCGTGCGCACCTCGCCGTTCCTGCTGCACACCGACGACGTCCGCGGCTTCGTCTTCGACGTGACCACCGGCCTGCTGCGGGAGATCCTTCCCGCCGCCTGACCGGCCGGACGCCGCCCTTCCGGAACCGAAAACCCCACCGAAACCGGCATATCGCCCCCACTTGTCCACAGGCGAGTGACACGAAGCGGTAACGGCAACAAGAATGCGCATGTGACATCCCGCCGGACGTTTCCGGATGGGGTGTCCGTGTTTCGGGGTGGGCCGGACCGCTGCGCGCGAGTCGGCCCGTGAATGGGGTATCCCCTGCTCCTCGTGAGCGTGGGGCAGGGCCGAGGAGGGCCGGGTGACGACCTATGACGATCGAGCGAGCCTCACAGATCTGACCACGACTGCGGAGCGGGTGCGCAGGTCGGTGGAGAGTGTGATCGAGGGCAAGCCTGAGGTCGTACGGCTTTCGCTGACCGTACTGCTGGCCGAGGGGCATCTGCTCATCGAGGACGTCCCCGGAGTCGGCAAGACGATGCTGGCCAAGGCGCTGGCGCGGTCCATCGACTGCTCGGTACGGCGCATTCAGTTCACGCCGGACCTGCTGCCTTCGGACATCACCGGCGTGTCCATATTCGATCAGCAGCGGCGTGACTTCGAATTCAAACCGGGCGCGATCTTCGCCCAGATCGTGATCGGCGACGAGATCAACCGCGCCTCGCCGAAGACCCAGTCGGCGCTGCTGGAGTCCATGGAGGAGCGCCAGGTCACCATCGACGGGCACAGCTACGAGCTGCCCGACCCGTTCATGGTGGTGGCCACCCAGAACCCGGTGGAGATGGAGGGCACCTATCCGCTGCCCGAGGCCCAGCGCGACCGGTTCATGGCGCGGGTGTCGATCGGCTATCCGAGTGCCGACGCCGAGCTGCGGATGCTCGACGTGCACGGCGGTCTCCCACCGCTCGACGACCTCCAGCCGGTGGCGCACGCGCACGACATCGTCAAGCTGATCGACGCGGTGCGGACGGTCCATGTGGCCGACGCCGTACGGCGGTACGCGGTGGAGCTCGTCGGGGCCACCCGCAGCCATCCCGATCTCCGGCTCGGCGCCTCGCCCCGGGCCACCCTGCATCTGCTGCGCGCGGCGAAGGCCTCCGCGGCGCTGAGCGGCCGGGACTACTGCCTGCCGGACGATGTGCAGGCACTGGCGGTCGCGGTGCTCGCGCACCGGCTGCTGCCGACGGCACAGGCCCAGCTGAACCGCCGTACCGCCGAGCAGGTCGTGCTGGAGATCCTCCAGCAGACACCGGTTCCGACCGCGAGCGGTGGCGTCACCCAGGTCCGTCCCCAGCACCAGCCGGGCCGTGCGGCGTACGGCCGGCAGCAGCCCGGCGCACGGCGGGTGTGATGGCCGCCGGGGGGCCGGCCGCGATGGACGACGGCGACGAGAAGGGCGGTCTGCGGACCGCTCTGAGCGGGCTGACCACCCGTGGGCGGTCCTTTCTGGCTGCCGGTATCGCCGCGGCGATCTGCGCCTATGTGCTCGGACAGGCGGATCTGCTGCGGGTCGGGCTGTTGCTCGCCGCACTGCCGCTGGTCTGTGTGGTGGTGCTCGTCCGCACCCGCTACCGCGTCGCGGGCACCCGGCGGCTCGCGCCGTCCCGGGTCCCTGCGGGCACGGAGGCGCGGGTCCATCTGCGGATGGAGAACGTGTCGCGGATGCCCACCGGGCTGCTGATGCTCCAGGACCGGGTGCCCTATGTGCTCGGGCCGCGGCCCCGGTTCGTACTGGACCGGGTGGAGGCCGACGGCCGTCGCGAGGTGTCCTACCGGGTGCGGTCGGATCTGCGCGGGCGCTATCCGCTCGGGCCGTTGCAGCTGCGGCTGAGCGATCCGTTCGGGATGTGCGAGCTGACCCGTTCGTTCAGCGCGTACGACACCCTCGTCGTCATTCCGCGGACCGAGCCGTTGCCGCCGGTGCGGCTGGCCGGCGAGGCCTCGGGGTACGGCGAGGGACGGCAGCGTTCACTGGCACTGGCCGGTGACGACGACGTGATTCCGCGCGGCTACCGGCACGGCGACGACCTGCGCCGGGTCCACTGGCGCTCGACCGCGCGCTACGGCGAGCTGATGGTGCGCCGCGAGGAGCAGCCGCAGCGGGCCAGGTGCACGGTGCTGCTGGACACCCGGCTGATCGCCTACCAGGGGACGGGGCCCGATTCCGCCTTCGAGTGGGCGGTGTCCGGGGCCGCGTCCGCGCTGATGCACATGCTGGAGCGCGGCTTCGCCGTCCGGCTGCTGACCGACGACGGGAACGCGGTTCCGGGCGAGGGCGCGGGCGGTTTCACCGGGTCGACGCAGGAGTCCGCCGATTCGGCGGGTCTGATGCTGGACACCCTGGCGGTGGTCGACCACTCCGACGGCAGCGGTCTGTCGCGCGCGTACGAGGTGCTGCGCGGCGGCAACGAGGGTCTGCTGATCGCGTTCTTCGGTGATCTGGACGATGAGCAGGCTGCGGTGGCGGCGCGGATGCGGCAGCGCAGCGGTGGCGCCGTAGCGTTCGTCCTGGACAGCACGGCCTGGGCACAGGGCGATGTCCTGCCCGCGGGGGCAAAGGCGGCGGCCGAGCGGCGGCTGCGGCTGCTGCGGGAATCGGGCTGGACGGCTGTGGCGGTGGCGCCCGGGACCGGTCTCGCCCGCTACTGGCAGCAGGCGGGGCACCAGGACGTGGCGGCGCAGTCCGCCGTCGGTGGCGCGGCCGGCACGACAGGTTTCTCCGGGGGATGGTCATGAGCAGTCGTGGTCGGCTGACGCTGTGCGCCTTTGCGGCGACGCTGATGGCGGCGGCCTCGATGCTGCCGCTGGTCGAGCCGGCCGGGTGGATCCTGCAGGCCGCGTTCGTGCTGGCGGTCCAGAGCGGGACGGGTGCGCTCGTCCGCCGGGCGCCCGTACCCCGTGCGCTGGTCGTCGCTGCGCAGGCGCTGGTCACGCTGGTCCTGCTGACGGTGGTGTTCGCCAGGGAGCAGGCGCTGGCCGGTCTGCTGCCCGGCCCGGAGGCCGTCCAGCGGCTCGCGCACCTGCTGACGTCGGGCGCCGAGGACGTCGGCAGGTATGCCGCTCCGGCTCCCGTGACGGACGGCATCCGGCTGATGCTGATCGGCGGTGTGCTGCTGGTCGGGCTGGCCGTGGACGCACTCGCTGTGACGTTCCGCAGCGCGGCCCCGGCCGGGCTGCCGCTCCTCGCGCTCTACTCGGTGGCCGCGGGGCTGTCCGAGGGCGGGGCGGACTGGCTCTGGTTCCTGCTGGCGGCCGGTGGCTATCTGCTGCTTCTGCTGGCCGAGGGCCGGGACCGGCTCTCCCAGTGGGGGCGGGTCTTCAGCGGCGGGGCCGCCAGGTCCCCGGGAGGTCCGGCGGTCGGTGCGGTGTTTTCGAGCAGCCGGCCGACGGCCCCGGTCCGTACCGGGCGCCGCATCGGCGCGCTGGCGCTGGGTGTCTCGCTGCTCGTCCCGGCGGCCCTGCCGGCGCTCGACGGCGGAATGCTGATCGGTACGGGCGGCAGCGGGAGCGGCAAGGGTGGCGGCGGCACCATCTCCGCGGTGAACCCGCTGGTCTCGCTGCAGGACAACCTGAACCAGCCGGAGAACCGGCAGGTGATGTCCTACCGCACCAATGCCGGCGCCCCACAGGGCTTCTATCTGCGCATTCTGGCCCTGGACCAGTTCAACGGGAGCGAGTGGCGGCCCTCCACGCGCCGTCTGAAGGACGTGCCGAAGCGGCTCCCGGATCCGGCGGGCCTCGGCCCGGACGTGGCGGTCACGGAGATCAGGTCGAACATCTCCGCGTCCCGCTCCTACCAGCAGACCTATCTACCGCTCCCCTACCCGGCGACCGAGGTCAGGATCGACGGGCGCTGGCGGTACGAACCGGTGGGACGGACGCTCGTCGGTGACCGCGGGGAGACGACCCGCGGTGCGCAGTACCAGGTCACCAGTCTGGTGGTCGAGCCGACCGCCGAACAGCTCGCCGCGGCGGGCCCGGCTCCGGCCGCTCTGCGGCGCGAATACACCCGCGTCCCCGGCACCCTGCCGAAGGTGGTCGAGGAGACCGCGAACAGGGTGACCAAGGGCGCCGCCAACGACTACGAGCGGGCGGTGAAGCTGCAGGACTACTTCGCCTCGGACGGCGGCTTCAGCTACAACACCTCGGTGAACTCGGGCACCGGAAGCGCGGCGATCACCCGGTTCCTGAAGGACAGGCAGGGCTTCTGCGTCCACTTCTCCTTCGCGATGGCCGCGATGGCACGGACGCTGGGCATTCCGGCCCGGGTCGCGGTGGGCTTCACTCCCGGCACCGAGCAGTCGGACGGTTCGGTCTCGGTGGGGCTGCGCGATGCGCATGCCTGGCCCGAGCTCTATTTCCAGGGCGTCGGGTGGACCCGTTTCGAGCCGACCCCGACGCGGGGCAGCACTCCGGCGTACACCCAGCAGGACATCCCCGCGGGTGACACGAACGTCCCGGCCCAGCCGGAGAAGGGCTCCTCGGCGGCTCCCTCGGTCGCGCCGTCCGTCCCGGACAGCTGCCCGGCGCAGATGCGCAAGCAGGGCGAGTGCGGCAGCACGGCGGCACCGGGGGCGGCGGCGCCGACGGATTCCGGGACACCGACGAGCACCGTCGCCGGTCTGGTCCTGCTCGCCGTGGTGATCCTTGCGCTGCCTCTCCTGCCGCTGCTCTGGCGACTCCGGGCACGCCGGCGCAGGCTGAGTCTCTCCACCGGGCGCACGCCACCCACGGGGCAGGGCGCCACCGCCACCGACCTGGACCACGGCATCGCATCGGGCCGCACACCGGTGTACGCGACGACCGGAACGCTCGCGGCCTGGCAGGAGATCACCGACACGGCCTGGGACCACGGCATCGAGCCGGACGACTCCCGGACCCCGCGCAAGGCGGCGGCCCGGGTGGTGCGGCTGGGTCGGCTCGACCCCGATGCGGCGGCCGCGGTGCACCGGGTGGCCGGGGCGGTGGAGCAGGTCCTCTACGCCCCGGAGCCCCGGGCGAGCACCGGGCTGGCCGAGGACGTGGAGGCGGTACGAGCCGGTCTGCGGGCGTCTGCCGACCGGCTCACCCGGATCAGAGCGGTCGTGGCTCCGCGCTCGGCCGTTCGGGTGATCTGGGCGGCCTCGGACCGCTGGGCGGCGATCACCGGCCGGTGGACGGCGCTGTGGAGCCGGGACCGGTGGGCGGGATGGCCACGACGGCCGTCGCGCCAGCAGGGGTGACCGGGGCCGTGGTCCGCCACGGCCCGCCACCGGGCGCGGTCGCGGGCATGGTCTGCCTCCCGCCACCGGTCGCAGTCGTGGGCGTGGGTGCGGTCTGCGTCCCGCTACCGGTCGCGGGCGCGGGACGGCTCCGGTAGCTGTGCCGGCCCGGCCGACCGGCCGCCTTCGCCCCGCAGCGGGCGTTCATGCGGGCGGACCCGGGGCTCCCTCGGGTCTGTCCGCGCGAAGGCCCACGCGAAGGCCCGCGCGAAGACCCGCATGAACGCCCTCGCGGAAGGCCCGCCCTGAAGAAGTCAGGCCGACGGCCACCTGCGGTGGCCCGTCCCCGGCACACGTGAGGGGCGGCCGCGAAGACGCGGCCGCCCCTCACCCAAGTGTGTCCGAGGGTCTACTGACCCTGCTCGTCGCGGCGGCGCTGCCACCGCTGCTCGATGCGGTTCATCACGGTCCGGCGTTGCCTGGGCCGGCTGCGCTCGCCGCCGCCTCCGGCTGCCGGATGCTCGCCCGGTTTGGGCGCCTTGCGCCAACCAGTGACCGCAAGGACCGCGCAGCCCAGCATGACGAGAAAACCCACCACGCTGATCCAGATCTGCTGGGCGACCATTCCGGCCATGAGGAGCGCGATACCCACCAGGAAGCCTGCGACCGCCTGGTAGACCCGTCGCCGGGTGTACGTACGCAGCCCGCTTCCCTCGAGCGCTGTCGCGAACTTGGGATCTTCGGCGTACAGCGCTCGCTCCATTTGCTCGAGCATTCGCTGCTCGTGCTCCGAGAGCGGCACGGAGTCCTCCTCGTCGTCGGCCGCGGGGGGCGGCCGGTATGCGGCCCTTCCAGGATAGGCAGGGAATCGCCCCCGTGAAACCCGCCTTCTTGCCCATCAGCCAGTCCGGGCCGCCACAACGGCTCAGCTGCTGAGGCGTTGATTCCCCAACCTCCGATCCGTCATGCCGGATGGTGTCCCCCGATCATACGGGGCGGAGCCCCCGATCGGGGGGCCCGGTGCGTACTCCGTCTGCCGCTGCGTCGCTGATCAGCCGCGCTACGGCCGAGCAACCGCAGGACCGGACCGCGCTCAGGCGCGCTTCGTGCCCAGAACGTGCAGCTGCGTCGCGACCGAGTGGAAGGCGGGCAGTTCGGCCGCGGCGGACTCCAGCTTGAGCAGGGCCTCCATGGCACCGGGCTCCGTGTCCACCAGGACGCCCGGCACGAGGTCGGCGAAGACCCGTACACCGTGGACCGCCCCGACCTCGACGTCGGCCCCGGAGACCAGCTCGGTGAGCTGCTCCGCGGTGTAGCGCCGGGGCACCGGGTCGCCCTCTCCCCAGCGGCCCGCCGGGTCGCTGAGCGCCTGCCGGGCCTCGGTGAAGTGACCGGCGAGCGCCCGCGCCAGGACGGCACCGCCGAGCCCGGCGGCGAGCAGGCTGAGCGCACCGGACGGCCGGAGCGCCTCCACTGCGTTGCGCACGCCCTCGGCGGGGTCGTCGACGTACTCCAGGACGCCGTGGCACAGCACCGCGTCGTACCCCCCGCGCTCGACCACCTCGAACAGGCCGTGGATGTCGCCCTGGACACCGCGGACCCGGTCGGCGACCCCGGCCTCGGCCGCGCGGCGCTCCAGCGCGAAGAGCGCGTTGGGGCTGGGGTCGACGACGGTGACGCGGTGGCCGAGACGGGCGACCGGCACCGCGAAGTTGCCGGTGCCGCCGCCGGTGTCCAGGACGTCCAGGGCGTCCCTGCCGGTCGCCTTCACCCGGCGGTCGAGGGCGTCCTTGAGGACCTCCCAGACCACGGCGGTACGGAGGGAGGCGCGGGGGCGCAGCTGGTCCGACACGGCAGATGACTCCTCGGCACGGTGCCGCCTCTGACGGCGGAGCGTGAACGGTGCAGGTGGTACGAGCGATGCCCACCCTATTGCCTCGCGCCGCCGCCGCCCTCATCCCGCGTCGGGCCGCTCCCTCCTGGCCTGCGGGAGCACCGGCTGGAGGACCAGCAGCCGCTCGACCAGGCGCAGGAACATCGCCGCGTCACGCAGCAGGTCGTCGGCGTCCCGCCGACTGGCCGCACCTGGTATCCCGGCTTCCGCGCGGGCCCTGCGGCGGGCGCCGGAGGCGAACAGCGCGCTCCATTCGGTCAGCTCGGGGGCTATTTCGGGCAGGACCTCCCAGGCGCTGCGGATGCGCTCCCGGCGCCGCCTGGACGTCTCCGGGCGGCCCCGTGCGGCGAGCACCGCGGCCGCGGTGCGCAGCGCTGCGAGGTGGGCGGTGGCATACCGCTCGTTCGGCACATCGAGAACGGCGGCCTCGTCGAGGCCGGTGCGGGCCTGGGCGAGCAGATCGAGGGCGGCGGGCGGCGCCGTGGTGCGGCGCAGAACGGGGTGGACATCGCTTGCCGGGCCGGTCAGTGAGGGGGCAGGGCCGTCTGCGCGGCGCCGGGGTGCGGCTGCTGCGGACGAGTGGGCCATGACGAAACCTCCTGTCTCGTGTAACGGCTCCGTGGCCGTATGTATCCATCGTGAGGGGCACCACTGACAATCGACCCGAACCCCTCTCCGACCTGCGCTTTTGCTTCGTTCGCAAGTTCGGGCTACCTTTTTGAACTGACCGGTCAGTTCAAAACAAGGGGGAGGGCCTGTGGACAGCCCGCACGGGGCATCCGTCACCGCCGAGAATTTCGGCCTCAAGGGGCCGCGCGGCTGGGCCTTCCGAGGCCTGGGCGTCGATGCCGGACCCGGTTCGCTGGTGGCGATCGAGGGCCCGTCCGGCTCGGGCCGCACCTGCCTGCTGCTCGCTCTCACCGGCCGGATGCGCCCCACCGAGGGCCACGCGAAGGTCGGCGGGCTGCGTCTGCCGCGCAAGATGGCCGCCGTACGCCGCATCGCCGCACTGGGCCCGGTCCCCGGGGTCAGCGAGCTCGACCCGGCCTTCACCGTCGCCGAGCACCTGCGCGAGCGGGCCCTGCTGCAGCGCCGCTTCGACGGTTCGCTGCGCGCCCTGCTGCGCCCGCGCGCCGAGCGGGTCGCCACCGCCCAGGAACGGATCGACGCGGCGCTGGACGCCGCCGGACTCGACCCGGACACCCTGCCCAAGGCCGGGCGGACCTCCGTACGGGATCTGGAGCGGCTGGAGGCACTGCGGCTCTCCATCGCCCTCGCGCTGATCGGCAGCCCCCGACTGCTCGCGGTGGACGACACCGATCTCAAGCTCTCCGACGCCGAACGTGCCGAGGCCTGGGAGCTGTTGCGGTCCATCGCGGACAACGGCACGACCGTGCTGGCCGTCTGCAGTCAGGCGCCCGAGGAGGCGATCACCCTGCGTACGGACAGCACGGACGACACGGACGGCACGGACGGCGCGACCGCAGAGACCGCAGAGACCGCGGAGACCGCGGAGACCGCGGAGACCGCGGAGACCGCAGAGACCACGACCGGGGAATCCACGACCGAGGAAGGAACGGCCGATGCGTTCGCCGAGACTGGCCGCGCTTGAGCTCAAGCGTTTCGGCAGGGGAAAGCTGCCGCGCGCCGCACTGGTCGCGCTGCTGCTCCTGCCGCTGCTGTACGGCGCCCTGTACCTGTGGTCCTTCTGGGACCCGTACGGCCGCCTCGACAAGATCCCCGTCGCGCTGGTCAACAACGACAAGGGCGCCACCGCGTCGGGCAAGCGCATCGCGGCCGGCGACGAGATCACCGGCAAGCTCCTCGACTCCAAGGTCTTCGACTGGCACGAGGTGAGTTCCGCCGAGGCCGACAAGGGTGTCGAGGACGGGACGTACTACCTCTCGCTCACCATGCCGTCGGACTTCAGCAAGCGGATCGCGTCCAGTTCGGGCGACTCCCCCGAGACCGGCGCCCTCCAGGTGCGGACCAACGACGCCAACAACTACATCGTCGGGCAGATCTCCCGGACGGTGTTCTCCGAGGTGCGCACCGCCGCGTCGACCAACGCCTCGCGCGGCTTCTACGACCGGATCTTCATCAACTTCTCCGACCTCCACGACGCGACGGCGAAGGCCGCCAAGGGGGCCGACGATCTCAAGGGCGGCATCGGCAAGGCCAAGAAGGGGTCGCAGGATCTCGCGGACGGCCTGAAGAACGCCAAGGACGGCAGCGGCAGGCTGGCCGGCGGGATCGTCAAGCTGGACAAGGGCGCGGGCGACCTCGAAACCGGTTCCCGGCAGGTGGCCGACGGCACTCAGCAGCTCGCCGACAAGGTGAACGGGGTGGCAGCCGATGTCCGTCCGTTCCTGAAGGACAACGGCAAGTCGATCGGCGACACCGCCCGGCTGGTCTCCGACTCCTCGAAGACCGTGCGGGACAACCTCGACCTGCTGGTGAAGGCGGCGCCCACCGCGGCCACCGCCGCCCACACGGCCTCCGACGACCTGGCCGAGATCTACCGCACCAGTTGCACGGACGAGCCGGTGCCCGACTCCACCGTCTGCCCGCCGCTGAAGCGCGCCAAGACCGCGGCGGCCGACGTCGCCGCTGTCGCCGACGATGTGAACGTGCTGGTCACGAACCAGAACGGTGATCTGAAGAAGCTGCGCACCCAGCTGACCACGCTTCAGCGGCAGGCCGATGACCTGGCCGAGCACGCGCCGCATCTGGACGAGGACCTGGAGTCCGCCGTCAAGAAGGTCAACGCGCTCAACACCGGTGCCCACAAGGTCGCGAAGGGAGCCGACGATCTGCACACCGGCCTGGCCACCGCCAGGACCGGCTCCGCCGACCTGGACACCGGCGTGAGCGATCTCAAGAAGGGCGCGACCAACCTGGACAGCGGGCTGATCCGGCTCGGCGACGGCTCGACCACCCTCGCCCAGGGGCTCAACGAAGGCGTCGGCCAGATCCCCGACTACGACAAGAAGGACCGCGACGCCCGCACGGGAGTCATGGCCGACCCGGTGCAGCTGGCCTCCCAGTCGCTGCACGCGGCCCCCAACTACGGCACCGGTTTCGCGCCCTACTTCATCCCGCTCTCCCTCTGGGTCGGCGCGATGGTGGCCTACATGCTGATCCAGCCGCTCAACCGGCGCGCGCTCGCCGCCGGGGCCTCCGCCTGGCGGATCGCCTTCGCGGGCTGGCTGCCGGTGGCCGCGATCGGTCTGCTCCAGGTGGCCGCCCTGATGTCCGTACTGCACTGGGGGCTCGGTCTGCAGATGGCCCGCGCCGCCGGAACGGTCGGCTTCCTGGCGCTGGTTACCTGCTGCTTCGCGGCGATCGTGCAGTGGCTGAACGCCCGGTTCGGAGCCGCGGGACGGATCCTTGTACTGGCTGTGCTGATGCTCCAGCTGACCTCGGCCGGGGGAACCTATCCCGTCCAGACCAGCCCCGGATTCTTCAACGCGATCCACCCCTACCTGCCGATGAGCTACATCGTCGAGGGGCTGCGCCGGCTGATCACGGGCGGCGGCCTGGGCCCGGTCTGGCAGGGCAGCGCGGTGCTGCTGGCCTTCACGGCGGGGGCACTCGCCCTGACCGCGGTCGCCGCACGCCGCAAGCAGGTGTGGACCCTGGACCGGCTCCACCCGGAGCTGAGCCTGTGAGCACGCCGGAACCTGTGAGAATCGGGGGCATGGAAAGCAGTAGCACCACGCGTCGCCGGGCCACCCGGCAGAAGCTCTACGAAGCGGCCGTGACCCTCATCGCCGAGAAGGGCTTCTCGGCGACCACGGTGGACGAGATCGCCGAGCGCGCCGGGGTCGCCAAGGGCACGGTCTACTACAACTTCAAGAGCAAGACCGAGCTCTTCGAGGAGCTGCTGCGCCACGGCGTCGGACTGCTCACGGCCTCGCTGCGCTCCGCGGCCGAGGAGACCGAGGAGCGCGGCGGCACCCGGGTCGAGGCCCTGGACGCGATGATCCGGGCCGGTCTGGTCTTCATCGACCGCTATCCGGCCTTCACCCAGCTGTACGTCGCGGAGCTGTGGCGCACCAACCGTGCCTGGCAGGGGACCCTCCTGGTGGTACGTCAGGAAGCCGTCGCGGTGGTGGAGGAGGTGCTGCGCGGGGGTGTGGGCAACGGTGAGCTGAGCGAGGAGATCGACATCCCGCTGACGGCCGCCGCGCTGGTCGGCATGGTGCTGGTGGCGGCCCTGGACTGGCAGGCGTTCCAGCCGGAGCGTTCGATCGACGATGTGCACTCGGCGCTGTCGCTGCTCCTGCACGGGCGGGTCAGCGGGCGCTGATCCGCCCGGCCGGGTGCGTGGCCGCACGGAAAAGACGCCGGTCCGGTGAGGCTCGATCCCCCCGAGCCTGCGCCGGACCGGCGTCTTCCGTACTGCCGGAGAGCCTTCCCCCGTGACCTTCGTTCCCCCGTGGTCCCCGGGCTCTCCTTCGTGCTCCCCCGTTTTGGAAGGAACGCCGCGACCGTTCCGCCGCCCCGTGTCGGCGGTGCCGGAGCCGCGCCCTCTCCGTGCGTTCCACTCTCCCGTCCGCACAGGTGGGAGCCCATCCGCGCATCTACTCATCTCGTCGCCTAGGTACGGATACTCAGAGCTGCGTGCCGAACCCACCCCGGGCGTTGCGCCATCTGGCCTACGATCTCGTCCGTGTCCGTACTTCCCCTGGTGTTCACGAGCGGCTGGGCGAGCGGGATCAACGCCTACGCGGTGGTCCTGCTGCTCGGTGTCTTCGGCGCGACCGGTCTGACCGACGAGGTGCCAGCGTCGCTGCAACGCACCGACGTCCTCGTGGTGGCCGGCGTTCTCTTCCTGTGCGAGGTGGTGGCCGACAAGATCCCGTACATGGACTCGGTCTGGGACTCGGTGCACACCGTCATCAGACCGGTCGCCGGTGCCGTCGTGGCCGCGCTGCTGGCCGGCGAGAGCGGTTCGCTGCCGCAGCTCGCCGCCGCGGCGGTGGGCGGTTCCACCGCGCTGATGAGCCATCTGGTGAAGGCGGGCACCAGAATGGCCGTCAACTCCTCCCCCGAGCCGTTCAGCAATGTCGCCGTGAGCATCGCGGAGGACCTGGGCGTCGCCGGGATCGTCACCTTCGCGATATTCCATCCGGTGGTGGCCGCGGTCATCGCGGGGACGCTGCTGCTGCTGGGCATCGTGATACTGGCCTTCCTGGCCTCCAGAATCCGTCGGTATCTGCGCCGCAGGGCTCAGCGGCGGGAGGAGAAACGCCTGGCCGGGAAGGGTTCGCACTGGCCGCCGGACTGACTGTCGGTGGCGGCCGTTAAGGTCACTGACATGGCACGTATTGCGGTGATCGGCGCCGGGATGGGCGCGATGGCGGCGGCCGCCCGGCTTGCCGTGGCAGGCCACCGGGTGACGGTGTACGAGCGGTCGGAGACCTTCGGCGGTTCGGTCGGCCGGCATGCCCATGAGGGCTTCGCCTTCGACACCGGCCCGACGCTGCTGCATCTGCCCGCCGTCTACCGCGACTTGTTCGTGAAGACCGGCAAGGAGCCGCTGGAGCGGTGCGTCACCATGACCCAGGTCGATCCGGCGAGCCGTCATCTGTTCGCCGACGGCACGGCGGTCTCGCTGCCGAACGCCTCACGGGCCGGGGTCGTCTCCGCGCTGGACGGTGCACTCGGTGGCGGCGCCGGCGCGGCCTGGGGCGAGTTCCTGGACCGGGCGCGCGACGCCTGGGACCGGTCCCGGCGTCCGCTCCTGGAGGAGCCGTTGCGTCCCGACCGGCAGGTGCTCGGCCGTGATCCGTATCCGGCGCTCCGCCGGCGCCGCCTGCTGCGCTCCGACCGACAGGCGGGCACGGTCGCGGAGGTCGGCGCGTGGGAGCTGGCGGACCCCCGGCTGGCCGCGCTCCTCGACGGGTACGCCCTGTCGTACGGGCTCGATCCGCTGCGCGCCCCGGCGGCAGCCGCCCTGCTGCCGTACATGGAGGAGACGTTCGGCAGCTGGTACGTCGCCGGTGGGATGCGGGCCCTGGCGCAGGCGGTGTACGAGCGGTGCCTGGCCCGGAAGGTGGAGTTCGTCTTCGGCGCCGAGGTGGCCCGGGTCGTCGAGAAGGACGGCCGGGCGGCGGGCGTCGAGCTGATGGACGGTACGGTCGCCGAGGCCGGCCATGTGGTGCTGGGGGCCCGGCCGTGGCCGGGGCTGGTGCCCGGTCAGGAGCTGTGGCAGGACGGCGACGTGGCGGTGCGGCCCCGGCCCGGAGAAGGGGTGGTGCCGGGCCGGTTCCTGGTTCTGCTCTCGTTGCGCGGCGCCCGGCCCGCGGATGCCGTGCACCGGACGCTGGTGCATCCCGAGGACGGCGCGGCGGAGCGCGCGGCGGTGTTCGGCGGAAGGCTCGCCGAGCGCCCCACGGTGACGGTGCTGCGCCCGGACGACCCGTCGACCCGCCCCGACGACGCGCACGAGGCGGTGACGCTGATGGCGACGGTCGCCCCGCACGGCGCGGTGGACTGGACGGACCCTGCGGCGCGCGAGCGGTGCGCCGATGCGCTGATCGAGGCGGCGGCCGCGGCCGTGCCCGGGATACGGGAGCGGCTGCTCCATGCCGAGGTGCGGACGCCGGCCGAGACCGCTGCCGACACCGGCGCCGAGGGCGGTTCGGTGCCCGCGCCCGCGCTGGCCGGGGCGGGCGGCGCGTATCTTCACCCGGGCAATCGCACCCGGCTGCCGGGGCTCTACGCCGCGGGCGGCTGGGCGCACCCGGGCGGCGGGCTCGCCCACGCGGGCATGTCGGGAGCGCTGGTCGCCGGGCTGATCGTGGAGGGTGACGGCTTCCGCGGCTCCCAGTGACCGGGAGAGCCGTCTGCCGGGCCCGTCGGCGATCGGGCCGCCCGCCCCGTCGTCAGTAGCGGTACTGCTGCTCGTCGTAGCCGTTGCCGTTGTTGTAGCCGTTCGGGAACGGGGCGGGCTGCGCGGGCTGTTCCGGCGGTGTGACCGGGTACTGCTCTCCCTCGCGCTGCTGAGGCACCCAGACGCCGCCGGGCGGGGTCTCGGGAGCGTGCTGCTGGGCGTACGGGTCGGGGTCGTACTGCTGCCGGCCACCGAAGCTGTCGTAGCCGTTGCCGTAGCTGTCGTACGCCTCGTACTGCGCGGGACCGCCGTTGGTGCCGGTCCCGATGTACGGGTCGGAGTACGCGGCGTACTGCTGCCGCTCGGTGCCGTAGTCGTACTGCCCGGCGAGCGGGTCCTGACCGGCGTACGGGTCCTGGCCCTCCGCCCCGTACGCGGCGGAGGCAGGGGCGGGGGTGGTGTACGGGTCGTACGCGGCGTACTGCGGCTGGGGCTGCCCCTCCTGGCCCGGCCCCTGCTGCGACCGGTGGTGGTCGGAGTAGACGCCGTACTGCCCGGTGTCGTCCGGCAGCGGCTCGGGTTCGTAGACCGCGGTCGCCGGAGCCTCGGCGTCCGCGCGCTGCGGGGCCTGCCCGTCGTACGCCGTCTCCACGTCCGACACCTGGAGCGTGGGCCCGCGGCCCTCCCGGTCGCCGCCGCCCCGGCGACGACGGCTCGCGCCGGGCCTGCCACCTATGGCCCAGCCTGTGGAGAAGCCGCGCCGGAAGGAGAGCGTGACGTATGTCTGGCCGGTCGCGAAGGCGATCGTGCCGAGGACGATGACGAACACCGACGGGATCAGCACGCCGACGACCACGCAGCCGAAGCCCCCGAAGGCGAGCAGTCTCCAGCGAAGGCGCGCCTTGTACTGCAGGAGCACCTCGCCGAGCAGCCACAGCGCGACGATTCCGAACGCGATGTAGAGGACCGTCCAGCCCATGCCCGCCCCCTTCTACGGCCACCGCCCCGGATCGCGGCGGGTACGGCCGGTCACGACTGCTTGTGCAGTCCGAGATTCTCGTAGATTTCGAGCGTCGCCGTCGAGTTGTTGAGCGTAATGAAGTGCAATCCGGGCACACCCTCGGATCGCAGCCTCGCGCAGAACTGCGTTGCGAAGTCGATGCCAATGGAGCGTACAGCGGCGGGATCGTCCTTGGCGGCGAGGATGCGTTCTTTCAGGGACGAGGGGAAAGACGCGTTGCTGAGCTGCGCAAACCTGTCCAGCTGTTTGACGCTGGTCAGCGGCATGACCTCGGGAATGATCGGGGTTTCGCAACCCGCAGCGACCACACGGTCACGCATACGCAAATAGTCCTCCGGATTGAAGAACATCTGGGTGATCGCATAGTCGGCACCGGCGCGGCACTTGTCCACGAAATGCCGGATGTCGGTGTCCCAGTCGGTCGAGCGCGGGTGCATCTGGGGAAATGCCGCGACGCCGACGCAGAAATCGCCGGATTCCTTGATGAGCCGGACGAGATCGGCCGCGTACCGCACGCCCTGCGGATGCTCGATCCACTCGCCCATCGGGTCGCCCGGCGGGTCTCCGCGCACGGCGAGGATGTTCCGGATCCCGGCGTCCGCGTACTGCCCGATCATGTTGCGCAGCTCGGCGACGGAGTGGTTGACCGCCGTGAGGTGGGCGACCGGAGTGAGGGTGGAATCGGCCGCGATCTGCTCGGTGGCCTTCACCGTCCCGGTCCGGGTGGAGCCACCGGCCCCGTAGGTCACGGAGACGAAACTCGGCCGCACCGCCTCGACCCGGCGCAGCGCGTTCCAGAGGTTCCGCTCGCCCTTCTCGGTCTTGGGCGCCCAGAACTCGAACGAGTACGAGGTCTTGCCGGTCGCGAGGAGCTCACGCACCGTGCGTGCGTGATCTGTCCTGGTGGATGGTGTGCCAAGGGCCATATGGGCAGGTTAACCAGAGCACGACGACCGAAGGACCGGACCAGCGCGAATTGCCCGAATTGACTGGTTGTTTGTCCATCCTTCGGACACTTGGCCTGATCACGCCGTGGCGCGCGCCCGGATCCTCCCGGCCAGCTCGGCGGTGGCGGCGGCCGGGTCGGTGGCCTCGGTGATCGCCCTTACGACGACGACCCGGCGGGCTCCGGCGTCCAGCACCTCGTCGAGATTGCCGGCGTCGATCCCGCCGATGGCGAACCAGGGGCGCGGCTGGTCGAGCGAGGCGGCGTACCGCACCAGGTCCAGGCCCGGGGCGTGCCGGCCGGGCTTGGTCGGGGTGGGCCAGCAGGGGCCGGTGCAGAAGTAGTCCACGCCGGGCTCGGCGACGGCCGCGTCGACCTCGGACCCGGCGTGCGTGGAGCGGCCGATCAGCACGTCCTCGCCGAGTACGGCTCGGGCTGCGGGCACCGGCAGGTCGCCCTGGCCGAGGTGCAGCACGTGGGAGCCGATGGCATGGGCGACATCGGCCCGGTCGTTCACCGCGAGGAGCTTGCCGTGGCGCCGGCAGGCCTCGGCGAGGACGGCCAGGTGGTCGAGCTCCTCGGCCGCCTCCATGCCCTTGTCGCGGAGCTGGACGATGTCCACCCCGGAGGCGAGGACGGCGTCGAGGAACTCGGGGAGGTCGCCCTGGCGCCTGCGGGCGTCCGTGCACAGATAGAGCCGGGCATCGGACAGCAGCGCGCGAGGCGTGGGCATGGTGCGGTTCCCCCCTGGGAGAGCAACGTGGAGCGGTTGTCGCCGGGCGGTGCGGGGGCGCGGGCCGCGCGGTGTCGCGCGGCCCGCCCCTCACATACGGCCGGCGGTCAGACGGCGAGCGCCTGGGCGCGGCGCTTCACCTCCGTGCCACGATTCTCGCTCAGTGCCTGGGCGGGGGTGCCCGGCAGGCTCGGGTCGGGGGTGAAGAGCCACTCCAGCATCTCTTCGTCGTTGTAGCCGTCGTCCCTCAGGAGCGTCAGGGTGCCGGAGAGGCCCTTGACCACCTTGTTGCCGTCGATGAAGGCAGCAGGCACCTGAAGTGTCCGGTTCTCACCACGTCGTACGGCGATCAGCTGGCTCTCCTTGACCAGCTGCCGCACGCGCGTCACCTCGACATCGAGCATTTCGGCGATGTCGGGCAGGTGGAGCCAGGCGGGGACGAGAGCATCGATCTTTGCGTCAATCTCGGTCACAGGGACAAGCCTGCCATCCCGGACCGACAGCCGATACCCGGAGTCAGCCCTTCAGGGCCTCGCGGACCACGTCGGCGACCCGGCAGCGGCTCTGCCGGTCACCGGTGACCCAGCCGTGCGCGGTCGTCAGGGAGCGCGCGTAGCAGGCCCCGGTGTCGGTGGTGCCCCGGTACGTCTCGGACGACGCGCCGTCGGCGGCCCGGACGGCGCCGTTCTCGCGGGCGAGGCTTCCGGTCGAGTCCACGGTGTCGTCCGTGACCGCGTCCGTGCGCCAGTGGTGCGCGGAGCCCGTCCTGGACGTGTCGAGGAGCACGCGGCGCTGGGTGACGGCGGCGTTCAGCTCGTAGTTGTTGTAGTCGCCGTAGAGCGGGGTGTCCATGTCGACGTCGATGGGGTAGGACCAGGCGTGCCGCCGGGCCTCGGTGTGCCCGCCGGTCCTGGTCGTCACCGTGGTCGCGCCGTGGTCGCGCTGGTGCATCGTCTGCTGCTGGCCGGTCCTGGAGACCGTGTCCTCGTTGGTGTACGAGAAGTTCTGCTCGACGGTGGTGGTGACCCGGCCCTTCGAGGTCCGGACGTAGCCCGAGATCTTCCAGGAGCGCCCGGTCGACACGGCGACATGGGTGGAGCCGTCGCCGCGCGGGGTCTGGACGGTCTTCACCACGGGCTCGTCGGTGAGCGTGTCGACGGTGACCCTGCCGCTCGTACGGGCCGCGTGCGCGTCCGTGCGGAGGAAGAGCGAACCGTCGACGATCCAGCTGTCGGCCGCGCCGTACGGGGTGATGCCGATGGCGTGCGGTTCGCCGTCGGCCAGTTCACCGGCGAAGGGGGTGAGGTCGATGTCGTACGCCTCGGTCCTGAACTGGTCGATGGCCGGGACGGGCCGCCACAGGGTCGGCACGATGCCGCCGGAGTAGACCACCGGGTACGGCTGGGCGAGACCCGCGGGCCGCCCGTCCACGGTGATCTGCACCTCGCGGTAGGGGCCGCCGCCGCAGAGGTAGTCCGGGGCGGTGGCGGCGAGGTCGCTGGGGACCGCGTCGAACCACTGCTCGTCGCAGCCGCCGCCGCGGGCGTACACCTGAAGGCGCGCGGCGGTCAGATTGCGCGGGAAGGTGACGTCGGTGCTGGTGGAACCGCCCTTGCCGACGCTCATCCAGGGGGCGCCGGTGGACCCGGTGTCGCCGAGGGGGACGATCCGGTCGGCCGTCGGTGCGGCCGGGTGGCGCTTGTCGGCCCGGTAGTACGTGATCGTCAGCTTGACCTTGTACACACCGGTGTACGTGTCGTTGACCACGTTACCGAGGTCCAGCTGGAGCTTCTGCGGGTCCTTGAGGAGCGGCGCGAAGTCGGTGATGTCCTTGGCGACGTGCCAGGCGATGCCGTCCTCGTCGGGCTCGGCGGTGCTGGTGCGGAAGATCTCCGCGCCGCCGACGAACACCGCGGCGAGACGGTCGTACTGACGCCCCTTCACGCTGGCCGACCAGTCGAGGACGACCTTGTTCCAGGGGCCCTTGCACTTGTCGGGCGGGGTGAGCGTGGTGGTGTACGGCGGCCCGCCGAGGGTGTTGCCGAAGTCGTGCTCGACGGCCGTCACCGCGCAGTGCCCGGTGTCGGGACGGGAGACCGGCGGCAGCGCGTCGACCGGGTCCTGGTAGTCGACGGCCGGATTGGATCCTGGCTTCGGGGCGGTGCCCGCGTTCGCCGGGGCGACGAGCGCGCCGCCGGCCAGGGCGATCGAGGCCGAGGCCACGGAGATCCTGCGCAGGACGCGGACCCATCTGTGTCGGGACATGTACTTCCTTCGGGAAACGAGTCGGTGATCCCGATTCAGTGATCCGGAATCGGTGATCCAAAAGATGTACAGTGCACCAATTTCGGCCGCCGTCCAAGGGGCCGCCCGCATACCGGACACTCCGCACGCCCCGCGGGCCCCGCTACTGACGGATCGTCGACTTCAGCGGTACGGAGGGGTCGGCGGCCCGCGCCGGATCGAGCCGCGCCCCCGCCTCGATGAGCTTGCGCCCCTGCGCCAGATCGCGCGGCCGGCCGACGGCGAGAACCGCGACCAGCACGCCCTCGCGCAGCCAGCACACCGACCAGGCGGCTTCGGCCGGATCGCCGCGCCACAGCAGGGTGTCGGCGCTCCCGTGGTGGCCCGCGTACTGCACGAACCGGTCGAACTGCTCGGACCAGAAGTACGGCACGGGGTCGTAGGTCATCGGCGCCGGGCCGTCGGCGGCGGCTGCCCCGATGATGTTGGCGGCGGCGGTGCGCGGGCCCTGGAGCGCGTTGTCCCAGTGGTGGACGAGCAGGCGTTCGCCGTACCGGGCGGAGGGGAACGAGGCGCAGTCGCCGACCGCGTACACATCGGGCAGCGAGGTGCGCAGCGCCCCGTCGGCGGTCACCGATCCGTCGGGGCCGAGCGCGATGCCGGAGCCGGCCAGCCAGCCGGTGGCGGGCCGGGCGCCGATTCCGACGACGACCGCTCCGGCCGGGACCGTACGGCCGTCCGCGAGGACCACCCGGCCCGGCTCGATGCGGGCGACCCGGGCTCCGGTGAGGAGTTCGGCGCCGCTCTCCGCGTACCAGGCGGCCATCGGGGCCGCGACCTCCGCGGGCAGCGCGCCCGCGAGGGGGCGGTCGGCGGCCTCGACGACGGTGACCGCGCAGCCCGCGGCACGGGCCGCGGTGGCGAACTCGGCACCGATCCAGCCCGCGCCGACGACCACGACGCCGTGCTGCTCGTCGAGGACCGGCCGCAGGCGTGCCGCGTCGTCGAGGGTGCGCAGCAGATGGACGCCGGGGACGCCCTCGGACCCGGGCAGGACGACCGGTTCGGCACCGGTCGCGATCACCAGGACGTCGTAGGGAACGGGTCCCGACAGGGTGTCCAGCTCATGCGCCGCGGGCCGCACACCGGTGACGTCGCGGCCCAGTCGCAGATCGATCTCCAGCGCCTCGAAGTCGATGTCGAAGGCGGAGTCCTCGGCCTTGCCGAGGAGCACCGCCTTGGACAGCGGAGGCCGGTCGTAGGGCTGATGCGGTTCGGCGCCGATCAGGGTGACGGGGCCGGTGAAGCCCTGCTCCCGTAGGGCCACCGCGGTCTGCACCCCGGCCATGCCCGCACCGACGATGACGACGCGGCGTCCCGCCCGCCGTTCCGGCTGCTCCGACTGCTGCTGCTCGCTCACCTGTACACCTTAAGCACCTGATAGATCGTCAGGAAAGGGTGCGTTCTCCGACCGCGCTCGTCCCACCGCCCTCCTGCGACTCCCACGGGGAGGAGGTCGGGGGTGCCGCCGGTCCGGGTGCCGACCCGGCCGGCCACCGGTGACAGGGCGAATCCGCCGGGCGAACGGGCCACGGCGGCCGCTCCCTTACCGGGCCGGGGGGGGACGGGGTTTAGGGTGGCCGACGTAAAGCACTCGCGGGAGCCCGGACGCACCGGGCTGAGAGGGAGGCTGGGCGGCCTCCGACCGTACGAACCTGATCCGGGTCATGCCGGCGAAGGGAGGGGCTGGAAGCCCATGCGTTCTTCTCGGAACGGAAACGGATCCGATGTCCTGGTCATCGGGGGCGGGATCATCGGCCTGGTGATCGCCTGGCGGGCCGCGCAACGCGGACTGCGCACCGCGGTCGCCGACCCCGAACCGGGTGGCGGGGCCGCCCGGGTGGCGGCCGGCATGCTGGCCGCCGTCACCGAACTCCACTACGGCGAACAGCTCCTGCTGGGCCTCAACGTCGCCTCCGCCGCCCGCTATCCGGCCTTCGCGGCCGAGCTGGAGGCGGCGAGCGGGCAGGAAACCGGCTTCCGCGCCTGCGGCACCCTGGCCGTCGCGCTGGACTCCGACGACCGCGCCCATCTGCGGGACCTGCACGCCCTGCAGCGGCGTTCGGGCCTGGAGTCGGAGTGGCTCACCGGCCGTGAGTGCCGCCGGCTGGAGCCTATGCTCGCGCCGGGCGTCCGCGGCGGTCTGCGGGTCGACGGCGACCACCAGATCGATCCCCGCCGGCTGGCCGCCGCCCTGCTGACCGCCTGCGAGCGGGCCGGGGTGGTCTTCCACCGCGGCTGGGTGGAGCGCCTGAGCGTGGTGGGCGACCGGGCCGCCGGAGCGGTGCTCGCCGCGGGCACGGAGCTCGCGGCCGACCAGGTCGTGCTCGCCGCGGGCAGCCTCAGCGGCCGGCTGCCGGGGCTGCCGGACGAGGTCGTGCCGCCGGTCCGGCCGGTGAAGGGCCAGGTGCTGCGGCTGACCGTGCCGGCCCCGTACGCACCGTTCCTGAGCCGGACGGTACGGGCCGTGGTCCGGGGCAGCCATGTCTATCTGGTGCCGCGCGAGAACGGCGAACTGGTCGTCGGCGCCACCAGCGAGGAGCTGGGCTGGGACACCACCGTCACCGCGGGCGGCGTCTATGAGCTGCTGCGGGACGCCCACGAGCTGGTACCCGGCATCACCGAGCTGCCGCTCACCGAGACCCTGGCCGGCCTGCGCCCCGCCTCCCCCGACAACGCCCCGCTGCTCGGCCCCACCGCCCTGCCCGGCCTCCACCTCGCCACCGGCCACCACCGCAACGGGGTGCTGCTCACCCCCATCACCGGTGACGTCATGGCGGAGCTCCTCACCGGCGGCGAGCCGCCCGAGCCGGCCCGCCCCTTCACCCCGCGCCGTTTCCCGTCCGCCGCCGCCCCCGTACGTCAGGAGCAGCCCGCATGACCGCCGAGCCCGTACCCCCCGCCGTGTCCGTGTCCGTGAACGGCGAGGTGCGGCTCCTCGCCGCGGGCACCACCCTGGACACCCTGGTCGCCACCCTGACCGCCGCGCGCTCCGGCGTCGCGGCCGCCGTCAACGAGACCGTCGTACCGCGCGGCCAGTGGTCCGCCGCCGCACTCCGCGACGGGGACCGCGTCGAGGTCCTGACCGCGGTCCAGGGAGGCTGACCATGCCGGACGACCTCTTCACCCTCGGCGACACCACGTTCGGCTCCCGGCTGATCATGGGCACGGGCGGGGCGCCGAGCCTCGATGTGCTGGAGCGCTCCCTGACCGCGTCCGGCACCGAGCTGACCACCGTCGCGATGCGCCGCCTCGACCCGACCGTGCAGGGCTCGGTGCTCTCCGTCCTGCGACGGCTCTCCATCCGCGTCCTGCCCAACACGGCGGGCTGCTTCACCGCGGGCGAGGCCGTGCTGACCGCCCGGCTGGCCCGCGAGGCGCTCGGCACCGACTGGATCAAGCTGGAGGTGGTGGCCGACGAGCGGACCCTGCTGCCCGACCCGATCGAGCTGCTGGACGCCGCGGAGATCCTGGTGGACGACGGCTTCACCGTGCTGCCGTACACCAATGACGACCCGGTGCTGGCCCGCAGGCTCCAGGACGTGGGGTGCGCGGCGGTCATGCCGCTCGGCTCCCCCATCGGCTCCGGGCTCGGCATCCGCAATCCGCACAACTTCCAGCTGATCGTCGAGCAGGCCCGGGTGCCGGTGATCCTCGACGCGGGCGCCGGGACGGCCTCCGACGCGGCGCTCGCGATGGAGCTGGGGTGCGCGGCGGTGATGCTGGCGTCCGCGGTGACCCGGGCCCAGGAACCCGAGCTGATGGCCACGGCGATGCGGCACGCGGTGGCGGGCGGGCGGCTGGCGTACCGGGCCGGCCGGATTCCGCGCCGCCACTTCGCCGAGGCCTCGTCGCCGGTGGAGGGGCGCGCGGTGCTGGACCCGGAGCGCCCGGCCTTCTGAGCCGCCGGTACGGCGGACAGCGCATGTTCCTGTCACGGCTCGGCTGCAGTACGGCCCCGGGAGTGCCCCGGCCCGTGGGCCGTGTCCGTGGCGGCTCGTAGACTCACCTGCGTGGATACGACCCTCCAGGACCCTCTTGTCGGGCAGCTGCTCGACGGCCGCTACCGCGTCGATGCCCGCATCGCCGTGGGCGGCATGGCCACGGTCTACCGGGCCGTGGACACCCGGCTCGACCGGGTGCTCGCCCTCAAGGTGATGCACCCGGCGCTGGCGACCGACGTCTCGTTCGTCGAGCGCTTCATCCGCGAGGCCAAGTCCGTGGCCCGGCTCGCGCACCCCAACGTGGTCGCGGTCTTCGACCAGGGCGCCCAGGGGCAGTACGTCTACCTGGCCATGGAGTACGTCGCGGGCTGCACCCTGCGCGACGTGCTGCGTGATCGCGGCGCGCTTCAGCCGAGGGCCGCACTGGACATCCTGGAGCCGGTCCTCGCCGCCCTCGGCGCGGCGCACCGGGCGGGCTTCGTGCACCGCGACATGAAGCCGGAGAACGTCCTGATAGGGGACGACGGCCGGGTCAAGGTCGCCGACTTCGGACTCGTACGGGCGGTGGGCACCGTCACCAACACCACCGGGTCCGTCCTGGGCACGGTCTCCTACCTCGCCCCCGAGCAGATAGAGAACGGCACGGCGGACACCCGCACCGATGTGTACGCCTGCGGCGTCGTCCTGTACGAAATGCTGACCGGGTCCAAGCCGCACGGCGGCGACACCCCCGCCCAGGTCATCTACCAGCACCTCAACGAGGCCGTCCCACCGCCGTCGGCCGCCGTCCCGGGGCTTCCGGCGGAGCTCGACGGCCTGGTGGCGAGCGCCACCGCCCGCGACCCCGAGGTCCGCCCGTTCGACGCGGTGGCGCTGCTCGCCGAGACCCGTGAGGCCCGCTCCGGCCTCACCGACGCCCAGCTGGACGCCGTACCGCCGCAGGCCACCGCCGAGGTGCACGACGCCGCCGAGGACCGCACCAGCGTGATCCCGCGACTGCTCCCGGCCGACCAGGGCGTCTCGCACCACACCAGCCGGCTGGAAATGCCCCCGCCGGAGCCGCCGCGGACCGCGTCGCAGGGCCGGCGCCGCCCCGCACCGCGGCGCTCCGTCATAGCCGCGGTCGTCGCCGTACTGCTGGCGCTGGGGATCGGTACCGGTGTCTGGTACATCAACTCCGGGCAGTTCACCCGGGTGCCCCCGCTGCTCGGCCAGACCGAGAAGAACGCCGAGCAGCGGCTCTCGGACGCCGGTCTGGACCTCAAGGGCGTCAAGCGGGCCTACAGCGACACGGTGCAGCGCGGCAAGGTCATCAGCAGCGACCCGGATTCCGGCGCCCGTGTCAGGGGCAATGACGCGGTGACGCTCGTCGTCTCGCGCGGTCCCGAGATCGTGAAGGTGCCCGATGTCCAGGACCTCTCGCTCGCCGACGCCAGGCGTGAGCTGAAGAAGGCCGGTCTGGTGCCCGGCATGGTCACCAAGGAGTTCAGCGAGGAGACGGCACAGGGCGACGTGATCCGTACGGACCCCGTGGTGGACACCGAGCGCCACCCGGACTCGGCGGTCGCCCTCTTCGTCAGCAAGGGCGCTCCGGTGGACGTCCCCGATGTCACCGGGCTGTCCGTCGAGGACGCCACCGCCGCGCTGGAGGACGAGGGGCTGAAGGCAAAGGTGCTGCCCGACCGGGTCGATTCCGCCGAGGACGCGGGCGACGTCGCCCGGCAGTCGCCGGGCGAGGGCACCGAGGCCGCCGAGGGCGACACCGTCGAGCTCACGGTCTCCGACGGGCCGCGCATGATCGACGTCCCCGACGTCACCGGCAAGGATGTCGACGAAGCCACGAGCGCACTGAAGGACGCGGGCTTCGAGGTCAAGGTCGACCGCCCGTTCCTGTCCTTCAGCGACACCGTCGCGAGTCAGTCCGTCGACGGCGGCAAGCAGGCCCCCGAAGGCAGCACCATCACCATCAAGACCAAGGGACTCTAGATCCACATGCGCAACCCAGTCGGCGGCCATGTTCCGGTGGCCGGCGGCCTCGCCAAGGTCGGCCTCCCCTACGCCCGCGGGATGGGGGCGGAGGCCGTCCAGGTCTTCGTCGCCAACCCGCGCGGCTGGGCGACCCCCGCCGGCAACCCGGCCCAGGACGAGCGGTTCCGTGCCGAGTGCGCCGCCGAATCCATACCGGCGTACGTCCACGCCCCGTACCTGATCAACTTCGGATCGCACACCGAGGCGACCGTCGAGAAGTCCGTGGATTCGCTGCGCCACTCGCTGCGCCGCGCCCGCGAGATCGGCGCCCTGGGCGTCGTGGTGCACACCGGATCGGCGACCGGCGGCCGGCCGCGCGAGCAGGCCCTCGCGCAGGTACGCACGCACATGCGGCCGCTCCTGGACGAGCTGACGCATGACGACGACCCGTATCTGTTGCTGGAGTCGACCGCCGGGCAGGGGTTCTCGCTCTGCTCGCGCACGTGGGACTTCGGCCCGTACTTCGACGCCCTCGACGCCCACCCCAAGCTCGGCATCTGCCTCGACACCTGCCACATCTACGCGGCGGGCCACGATCTGACCGGCCCGGCGGGCATGCGGCAGACGCTGGATCTGCTGGTGGCGACGGTCGGCGAGGGCCGGCTGAAACTGATCCACGCCAATGACTCCAAGGACGTGGTGGGAGCCCACAAGGACCGGCACGAGAACATCGGCGCCGGGCACATCGGCGAGGAACCGTTCCGTGAGCTGTTCTCGCATCCGGCGACCGCGGGCGTGCCGCTGATCATCGAGACGCCGGGCGGCAAGGAAGGCCACGCGGCGGACGTGGCCCGGCTGAAGGGGCTGCGCGACACCTGATTCCCCATTGAGGAATACCCCATGGGGGTATACGGTTCTTGCTGTCGGCAGGAACCGCTACTCGGCATCGGGGGATCGCCATGCAGCACGACACACACCAGGGGCAGCACAGCCACCACGCGGACCATGCAACCCATTCAGGCCACGCGGACCACACGGCCCACTCGGGCCATGCAGATCACGCGGGTCACTCGGATCATGCCGGTCACTCAGGCCACGGCGACCACGCCGGGCACGCCGGCCATCACCCCGGCAAGGTGGACTGGGCCATGGCCGCTCGGGCCACGCTGCACTGCCTCACCGGCTGCGCCGTCGGCGAGATCCTCGGCATGGTGATCGGCACGGCGCTCGGCTGGGGCAACATGGCGACGATGGTGCTCGCCATCGTCCTGGCGTTCCTCTTCGGCTACACGCTCACCCTGCGCTCGATCCTGAAGGCGGGCGTCGACTTCCGCACCGCCCTGCGGGTCGCCTTCGCCGCCGACACCCTGTCCATCGCGGTGATGGAGCTGATCGACAACGGCGTGATCGCGCTGTGGCCGGGCGCCATGGACGCCACCCTCTCCGACGCGCTGTTCTGGGGCGCGCTCGCGCTCTCGCTCGCCGTCGCCTTCGTCGTCACCACACCGGTCAACAAGTGGATGATCGGCCGGGGCAAGGGGCACGCGGTGGTGCACCAGTACCACCACTGAGGAACGGGCCGGGCCGGCCCGGAGCCATCAGGTCAGAGCTCGGGGCCGTCCCCGGGCTCCTCCTGGTAGGAGTACCGCTGCTCGCTCCACGGGTCACCGATGTTGTGATAGCCGCGCTCCTCCCAGAAGCCGCGGCGGTCGGCCGTCATGTACTCGACGCCCCGGACCCACTTGGGCCCCTTCCAGGCGTAGAGATGCGGCACGACGAGGCGGAGCGGAAATCCGTGCTCGGCGGTGAGCAGTTCACCGCCCTTGTGAGTGGCGAAAAGTGTTCGGTCCGAGGCGAAGTCGGAGAGCCTCAGGTTGGAGCTGAATCCGTACTCGGCCCAGACCATCACATGGGTGACGTTCGGCGCGGGCGGCGCGAGTTCCAGCACCGTGCGGGCCAGGACTCCGCCCCATTCGGCACCGATCATGCTGAATTTCGTGACGCAGTGCAGGTCGGCGACGACCGAGGCGAACGGCAGCACCGAGAACTCCTGGTGGTTCCAGCAGTGCTTCTCGCCGTCGGCGGTGGCCCCGAAGACCCGGAACTCCCAGCGGTCCGGCTTGAACTTGGGCACGGGCCCGTAGTGGGTAACCGGCCAACCACGCTGGAGTCGCTGTCCCGGCGGAAGCTCGGACTGCTCTGACGCGCGCTGTTCCCGGCTTTCCGGCTGACCCATGACTCCATGGTGACAGACAGGCAGGGGTGGTCCTGACCAGGGCAGGGGGCAATCCGGACAACTCGCAGTAAGTCTGTACTTACTGGACGGCCATCGGGTGCGATGACAGGATGCGGCCAACTTGCCCAGTTCACCGGTTGGAAGGAGCCTCTGCGATGCAGGGCGACCCCGAGGTCCTTGAGTTCCTGAACGAGCAGCTGACCGCAGAATTGACTGCCATCAATCAGTACTTCCTGCACGCGAAGATGCAGGACAACTTCGGCTGGACGAAGCTCGCGAAGTACACCCGCTCCGAGTCGTTCGACGAGATGAAGCACGCCGAGATCCTCACGGACCGCATCCTCTTCCTCGACGGACTGCCCAACTACCAGCGGCTGTTCCATGTACGGGTGGGCCAGACCGTCACCGAGATGTTCCAGGCCGACCGCCAGGTCGAGGTGGAGGCGATCGACCGCCTCAAGCGCGGGATCGAGCTGATGCGCGGCAAGGGCGACATCACGTCCGCGAACATCTTCGAGTCGATCCTGGCGGACGAGGAGCACCACATCGACTACCTCGACACCCAGCTGGAACTGGTCGAGAAGCTCGGCGAGCCGCTGTACATCGCCCAGCTGATCGAGCAGCCGGACAGCTAGGATTTCTCGTTTGGATCAGGCCGCGTCGGGGAGCGGGATTCCCGGCGCCACGCCCGGGGCGATGCCGGGAGCGATGCCCGGCTCCGTCCCGGATCCGGCGCCCGTGGTGGTCTCGTCGGCGGTGCCGGGGGTCCGCTTCCGGTCGAGCAGTTCGCGGCGCGGGCAGGCGCCACGGCCGAGCACGGCCTGGATGGCCCGGACACAGCCGCCGCAGTCGGTACCCGCCTTGCAGGCCGAGGCTATCTGCCGGGGTGTACACGCCCCGGCGTCCGCATGCTCCTTGACCTGCTTCTCCGTGATGCCGAAGCACGAGCAGACGTACACGCGGTTCACCTCCCGGCGGGATCGGTCGTCGTTGGCTGCCACCCCGTCTATCGGTGAGGCTAACCTAACCTTACCCGGCGCCGGAAGGCGTTGAAAGCCCCCGAACGCCCTGTGGGGCACGGATCACATCGATCCGTGCCCCACAGTCGTACGCGCGCCACCTGCGGTGACGCCTACTGGTCCCGGTACATCTCGGCGACCAGGAACGCCAGGTCGAGGGACTGGCTGCGGTTGAGCCGCGGGTCGCAGGCCGTCTCGTAGCGCTGGTGCAGATCGTCCACGAAGATCTCGTGTCCGCCACCGACGCACTCGGTGACGTCGTCACCGGTGAGCTCGACATGGATGCCGCCCGGGTGCGTGCCGAGGCCCTTGTGCACCTCGAAGAAGCCCTTGACCTCGTCCAGGACGTCGTCGAAGCGGCGGGTCTTGTGGCCGGAGGCGGCCTCGAAGGTGTTGCCGTGCATCGGGTCGGTCACCCACGCCACGGTGGCGCCGGATGCGGTGACCTTCTCGACCAGGGCCGGGAGCTTGTCGCGGACCTTGTCGGCGCCCATCCGGACGATGAAGGTCAGCCGGCCGGGCTCGCGCTCGGGGTCGAGGCGATCGATGTAGCCGAGCGCCTCGTCGACCGTGGTCGTCGGGCCGAGCTTGATCCCGATGGGGTTGCGGATCTTCGAGGCGAACTCGATGTGCGCGCCGTCCATCTGGCGGGTGCGCTCACCGATCCAGACCATGTGGCCGGAGGTGTCGTACAGCTCGCCGGTGCGCGAGTCGGTGCGGGTCAGCGCCGACTCGTAGTCCAGCAGCAGGCCCTCGTGCGAGGAGTAGAACTCGACCGCCTTGAACTCGGCCGGGTCCGTGCCGCACGCCTTCATGAAGTTCAGCGCGTTGTCGATCTCGCGGGCGAGCGCCTCGTAGCGCTGGCCGGACGGGGACGACTTCACGAAGTCCTGGTTCCAGGCGTGCACCTGGCGCAGGTCGGCGTAACCGCCGGTGGTGAAGGCGCGGACCAGGTTCAGCGTGGAAGCGGATGCGTGGTACATCTGCTTCAGCCGGTCCGGGTCCGGGACGCGGTCCTTCTCGGTGAAGGCGAAGCCGTTGACGGAGTCGCCGCGGTAGGTCGGCAGGGTGACGCCGTCGCGGGTCTCGGTCGGCTTGGAGCGCGGCTTGGAGTACTGCCCGGCGATCCGGCCCACCTTGACGACGGGCACGGAGGCCGCGTACGTCAGGACGGCGCTCATCTGGAGCAGCGTCTTCAGCTTGGCCCGGATGTGGTCGGCCGACACGGCGTCGAAGGCCTCGGCGCAGTCACCGCCCTGCAGCAGGAACGCCTCGCCCTTGGCGACGGCTCCCATGCGGGCGCGCAGCTGGTCGCACTCGCCCGCGAAGACGAGGGGCGGATACGACGCGAGGTCCGCGAGTACATCGCGCAGAGCCTCGGCATCGGGGTACTCGGGCTGCTGCGCCGCGGGAAGGTCTCGCCAGGTGTTGCCACCGGCGACGGAGGTATTGGCGTTCACGGTCACAACCTCAACACTACGGGTTCCGGCGGTGCGTCCATCCGCGAGCTCAATAGATGAGACGCGCGCTCGGACGTCATCGGCGTCCGCTAGGGTTCAGGGCATGTTCGCGCAGACAAACCAGAACTGGTGGTGGACCGCTCATCCGGCGGCCCACTGACAATCGCGCGCGACAGACCACGCGAAGGCCGCCCGAGGGGCGGCCTTTTCCGCGTTTTCGGGAGCCGTTCCTCCATCCGGAAGGAACACCCCCATGCCTCACCGCACCGACGCCGTCGTCCACAGGCTCCTGAGTGACGACTGCCCGCCGTTCGCGCTGCTGCGCAGGCGCACCCCCGGCCGCGACCAGGACACCGTCGAGGTGCTGATCGGCCGGGTGCGGGAAGTGGACCGGCTCGCCGATCTCCCGGTAGGTGAACTGCCCTCGCTCGCCCTGGTGCCGTTCCGGCAGATCGCCGAGCGCGGTTTCGATGTGCGCGACGACGGGACACCGCTGTCCGTGCTGGTCGCGGACGAGACGTACGAGCTGCCGCTCGCCGAGGTGCTGGACCGTCTGCCGGTCCGGGACGTGCGGGTCGAGGGCGGTGCGTTCGACGTCGGGGACGAGGAGTACGCGGGGATCGTCCGGCGGGTCGTCGAGGACGAGATCGGGCAGGGCGAGGGCGCGAACTTCGTCATCCGGCGGACCTTCCGGGGGGAGATCCCCGGCTTCGGCCGGGCCGACGCGCTGGCCCTCTTCCGGCGGCTGCTGGCCGGTGAGCGCGGCGCGTACTGGACCTTCGTCGTGCACACGGGTGACAGCGGACCCGAAGGGCCATCCCCGTCGGGACGGCGGGCGACGGGCGGGCGGACGCTGGTCGGCGCCAGTCCCGAGGTGCATGTGCGGATGTCCGGCGGGACGGTCGTGATGAACCCGATCAGCGGGACGTACCGCTACCCCGCCGAGGGCCCGACCGCGGAGGGTCTGCTGGCCTTCCTCGCCGACCGCAAGGAGACCGAGGAGCTCTCCATGGTGGTCGACGAGGAGCTCAAGATGATGTGCACCGTCGGCGACATGGGCGGGGTGGTGATCGGGCCGCGGCTCAAGGAGATGGCCCATCTCGCCCATACGGAGTACGAGCTGCGCGGGCGCTCCTCGCTGGATGTGCGGGAGGTGCTGAAGGAGACCATGTTCGCGGCGACGGTCACCGGCTCCCCGGTGCAGAACGCCTGCCGGGTCATCGAGCGGTACGAGCCCGGCGGGCGCGGCTACTACGCGGGGGCCCTGGCGCTGTTGCGGCAGGAGCCGGGCGGGGCGCAGACCCTGGACTCGCCGATCCTGATCCGTACCGCCGACATCTCGGCCGGCGGGCAGCTGCGGGTGCCGGTCGGGGCGACGCTCGTACGGCACTCCGATCCGGACGGCGAGGTCGCCGAGACCCATGCGAAGGCGGCCGGCGTGCTCGCCGCACTGGGGGTGCGGCCCGGCCGTCCGCGGGACGAGGCGGCCCGGCCGCGGCTGGCGGGCGACCCGCGCGTGCAGGCCGCGCTGGACGCCCGGCGGGACGGTCTCGCGCCGTTCTGGCTGCGGATGCAGGAGCGTACGCACGAGCTGTCCGGGCGGGCGCTGGTGATCGACGGGGAGGACACCTTCACCGCGATGCTGGCGCATCTGCTCCGTTCCTCGGGCCTCGATGTGTCGGTGCACCGCTACGACGAGCCGGGGCTGCGCGAACGGGTGCGGGCGCACGAGGGGCCGGTCGTGCTGGGTCCCGGGCCGGGGAATCCGGGCGACACCGCCGATCCGAAGATGCGGCTGCTGCGCGGGCTCGCCGCGGAGCTGGTCCGTGATCACCGGCACGGCCTGCTGGGGGTCTGCCTCGGCCATGAGCTGATCGCGGCGGAGCTGGGTCTGGAGATCGTCCGCAAGACCGTGCCGCACCAGGGCGCGCAGACCCGGATCGAGCTGTTCGGGCGGCCGGAGACGGTCGGCTTCTACAACAGCTTCACCGCGCGCTGCGACGAGGCGGTGGTCACCGAGCTCGCGGCGCACGGTGTCGGGGCGAGCGTGGACGCGGCCACCGGTGAGCTGCACGCGCTGCGCGGGCCGGGCTTCGCCTCGGTGCAGTTCCACCCGGAGTCGGTGCTGACGCTGCGCGGCGCGACGATCGTCGCGGAGCTGCTGGCGGGGCTGCCGGTGGCCGGCTGAAGGGGCGGACGGGACCCCGGGGCGATCCGGGGTCTCAGCTCGCCGGGAGCGCCGGGACCAGGACGTTGTCGCTGCGCCGGCCGGCCAGGTAGTCGGCGACGTTCTGCACGGTGGCGTCGATGATCTGCCCCACGGCGTCCTCGGTGTAGTACGCCTGGTGCGAGGTGACGATGACGTTCGGGAAGGTGACGAGCCGGGCCAGGGTGTCGTCGTCGACGCCCTCCAGCGACTTGTCGAGGAAGAAGAGCCCGGCCTCCGCCTCGTACACATCGAGTCCGACGCCCAGGAAGCGGCCCGCGCGCAGTTCGGTGACCAGCGCCGTGGTGTCGATGAGTCCGCCGCGGCTGGAGTTGATCAGGATCGCGTCGTCCTTCATCCGGGCCAGGGCGTCCTCGCCGATGATGTGGTGGGTCGCGGGCAGCAGCGGGACGTGCAGGCTGATCAGGTCGGACTCGGCGAGCAGTCGCTCCTTCTCCACGTACTTCATGCCGAGCGCGAGGCAGGCGGGGTTCTCGGCGACGTCCCAGCCGAGCAGTTCCATGCCGAAGCCGTGGGCGATACGGGTGAAGGCCTCGCCGATCTTGCCGGTGCCGATCACGCCCGCCGTACGGCCGCGCATGTCCCGGCCGAGCAGTCCGTCGAGCCGGAAGTCGAAGTCGCGGGTGCGGCTCGCGGCCCGGATGATCCGGCGGTTGACGGCCATCGCGAGGGTCCAGGCGAATTCGGCGACCGAGTACGGCGAGTAGTACGAGACCCGGGCGACCCGCAGGGCGAGGCGTTCGGCGACGTCGAGGTCGATGTTGTTGAAGCCGGTGGAGCGCTGGGCGATCATCTGCGTGCCGCCCGCCGCCAGGGTCTGCAGGACGCCGGTGCCCAGGTCGGCGTTGACGCTGGTGGAGATGATCTCGTAGCCCGCCGCGATGGGGGCGGTGTCCTTGTTCAGGAAGACGTCCAGGCAACGGACCTCGTGCTGCCCGGCGAAGGCCTTCTCGATCAGCGGCTTCTCGTCGGACTGCACGCCGAATGCCAGGATTTCCACGACTTCTCCCGTTCGTCGCACGGATCAGCGGATCAGGGGCAGGGGCCGGTCCTCGCGAATATACGGCCCCTGCCCCTGCCGCGCCGCTCGGCCGAACGGGCCGGCCGGCGACCGGGGCCGCGGTGCTCAGGCGTCGTCGAGGCCGCGCTCGATCGCGTACCGCACGAGCTCCACCCGGTTGTGCAGCTGGAGCTTGCCCAGGGTGTTCTGCACGTGGTTCTGCACGGTGCGGTGCGAGATGACCAGCCGCTCGGCGATCTGCTTGTACGAGAGCCCCTTGGCGACCAGCCGCAGCACCTCGGTCTCGCGCTCGGTGAGCTGCGGGGCCTTGGGTTCGTCGGAGGCGGCCGGCGTGGGGTCGGAGGCGAGCCTGCGGTATTCGCCGAGGACCAGTCCGGCCAGGCCCGGTGTGAAGACGGGGTCGCCGACGGCGGTGGACCGCACGGCCTCGGTCAGCTCCTGCGTACTGGCCGACTTGAGCAGATAGCCGGTGGCGCCGGACTTGACCGCTTCCAGTACGTCGGCGTGCTCACCGCTCGCGGAGAGCACCAGCACCCGCAGCCCGGGGTGGGAGCCGACGAGCTCCTTGCAGACCTGGACGCCGGGCATACCGGGCAGGTTGAGGTCGAGCACGAGGACGTCGGGGGTGACGGCCTTCGCCCTGCGGACCGCCTGCGGTCCGTCACCGGCGGTCGCCACCACGTCGAAGCCCGACTCGGAAAGGTCACGGGCGACGGCGTCGCGCCACATCGGATGGTCGTCCACCACCATCACCCTGATGGCCCGCTCCTCGGCGCCCTGGGTGTTCTCCGTGCTCATCTCGCTGATCCTGCCTTCCCCCGTGAAACCTTCGGAACCTTCAACTCGACCTCGGTGCCCTGGCCGGGCACGGAGATCAACTCCGCCGTACCGCCCAGGTCGCGCAGCCTCCCCCGGATGGACAGGGCCACCCCCATCCGTCCCTCCCCCTCGGCCTGGGCGAGCCGCCCCTCCGGGATTCCCGGGCCGTCGTCCCGGACCGTCACGATCACCTCGTCCGGCCAGTCCTCGACGAGGATCCAGGCCTGGGCATTCTCCCCCGCGTGGACCCTGACATTGTCCAGGGCGGCACTGACGGCGGCCGCCAGCTCCATCGCGGCCGCGGGAGCGAGCAGCACCGGGGCGCCCGGCTCCGCGAAGCTGACCCGGGAGCCGACGTGCGGGGCGAGCAGGGAGCGCAGATCGCAGTCGGCCCGGCCGGACGGTTCGTCGTCGACCTCCACGCTGCGGACCACGGCGCCCTCGGCGGCGTCCTCGGAGACCCGGGTGGTGGGAACGAGGCCGCTGGAGACCAGGGTGCGCAGGGCGACCTCCTGTTCCCCGGCCATCCGGCCCAGCTCGGCCGCCTCCCCGCCGAGCGCGGTGCCGCGGCGCTGCACCATCGCGAGGACCTGGAGCACGCTGTCGTGGATGTCCCGGGCCAGCCGTTCCCGCTCCCGGGTGGCGGCCTCGATCTCCAGGGCGCGGGCGAGGGTCCGCTCACTGGCCCTGGCGACCTCGACGACGTACCCGATCGCCATGGAGGCGACCCAGACCAGCAGCACGTTGTGGAAGGTGTCCCGGCTGGGGTTGCCGCGCTCGATGATGTTGACGACGGCGACGAAGGTGGAGGCGAAGGCCGCCCAGCGCCAGCCGCCCTTGATCGCGAAGGCCAGCACGGAACCCGCGGTCCAGATCGACGGCAGCGTCGGGCCGTCGACCTGCTGGGCCTCGAAGTCGGCGAGCGGGGTGAGGAGTATCCCGGCCAGGGCGATGGTCAGATCGGCGCCGAGGAAACGCTTGGTGCAGGCGGCGGCGCCCGAGACCTTCGGAAGGGTGGCGAGCGTCCAGACCACCATCACCGCCAGGAAGGCGATGGCCACCCACGGCCGGTCGTACTTCTCCCGGCCGAAGACGGAGAGCAGGACCGCGTACAGCATCGTCAGGATGCGGTACGCCGTCAGCGCACTCCACAGCGGCTCCTCGACCGACATCCGTACGACGCGCTCGCGCCTGGCCATGTCCCCCACCCCCCGGACGGCACCGGCACGCTCGCGCGCGCCGTACCGTTCCTTCAGCCTTGCGTTCCGGACTCGTCGCCCTTGTGCTTCTCCGCCTCGGCGCGGCGCTTCGCCTCGTCCGCGATCTGCCGCTTGGCCGCCGTCGCGTAGATGTCGACGTACTCCTGGCCGGAGAGCTTCATGATCTCGTACATCACCTCGTCGGTGACCGAGCGCAGGATGAAGCGGTCCCCGTCCATGCCGTGGTAGCGGCTGAAGTCGAGCGGCTTGCCGATCCTGATCCCCGGGCGCATCAGCTTGGGCATCACCTGGCCGGGCGGCTGGATCTTCTCCGTGTCGATCATCGCGACGGGGATGACGGGCGCTCCGGTGGCCAGCGCCACCCTGGCGAGCCCGCCGGGCTTGCCCCGGTAGAGACGGCCGTCGGGCGAACGGGTGCCCTCCGGGTAGATGCCGAAGAGGCCGCCGCTCTCGATGACCTCGATGCCCGCCTTGATGGCCGCCTCACCGGCGCCGCGGGCGCCCGAGCGGTCCACCGGGAGCTGGCCGACGCCCTTGAAGAAGGCCGCGGTCAGCTTGCCCTTCACGCCGGGTGCGGTGAAGTACTCCGACTTGGCGATGAAGGTGACCTTGCGGTCCAGGACGGCCGGCAGGAAGAAGGAGTCCGAGAACGACAGGTGATTGCTCGCGAGGATCGCCGGTCCCTGCGCGGGAATGTTCTCCAGGCCCTCCACCCAGGGCCGGAAGGCAAGCTTCAGCGAGCCGCCGATGGAGAACTTCATTGCGCCGTAGATCAACTCGGGTGCCTCCTGTGTGCTGTCCGACAGACCTTAACCCGTGGGCCGCCCCCCGCTCCCGCCCGGCAGGGAGCCGATGCGGCGGCCGGAGGAGGTGACGGCCCTGGTCGGTGTCAGCCCGGTCGCGTACGGTGAAGTAATCCTTCTGCACTCCCCCCTTTCGCTCCCCTTCGAGCCTCACGAACAGGAGACCCCGGTGCCGGTCCTTCCTGGAGCCGAGCCGTTCCGCCACGAGGGCGGAGAGGTCGGCGTCCTCCTCTGCCACGGATTCACCGGTTCCCCCCAGTCGCTGCGCCCCTGGGCGGAATACCTGGCGGAGCGCGGGCTCACCGTCTCGCTGCCCCTGCTGCCGGGGCACGGCACCCGCTGGGAGGACATGCAGCTCACGGGCTGGCAGGACTGGTACGCGGAGGTGGACCGGGAGCTGCGCGCCCTTCTGGAGCGGTGCGGCCAGGTCTTCGTCTTCGGACTGTCCATGGGAGGCGCGCTGACGCTGCGGCTGGCGGCGAAGCACGGGGACGCGATCAGCGGTCTGGTGCTGGTCAACCCGGCGAACAAGGTGCACGGCCTGTCGGCGTACGCGCTGCCGGTCGCCCGCCATCTGGTGCGGACGACGAAGGGGCTGGCGAGCGACATCGCCCTGCCGGGCTCCGACGAGGTGGGGTACGACCGGGTGCCGTTGCACGCGGCGCATTCGCTGCGGAAGTTCTTCCGCCTGGTCGACGCCGAGCTGCCCCAGGTCACCCAGCCGATCGTGCTGCTGCACAGCCCGCAGGACCATGTGGTGCCGCCCGCCGACTCGGCCCGCATCCTCAGCCGGGTGTCCTCGACGGACGTCGAGGAGATCCTGCTGGAACAGAGCTACCACGTCGCGACGTTGGACCACGATGCGGAGCGGATCTTCGACGAGAGCTACCGGTTCATCGGCCGCCTCGCCCCGAGCGTCGGAAAGAAGGGGAGCACGTCAGGTGGCTGAGCACGACGCGGAGCGCGCGGGCAGCGAGGAGGAGCGCGAGCCCCTTCCCGCGGAGGGAGCGGCCGTGCCCGACGACGGCACGGGTCCGCAGGACGCCGCTGCCCGGGAGGCGGCGGGCGCCGACGGCAGCCGGTCCGAGCCGTCGGTCGACGAGGACGCCGCGTGGCAGGCGATCATCGCGGGGTACGGCGAGGAGCCGCCGGACCCGCCGGGCGCCAAGCCGTTCAGGTCGATCGAGGATCTCGCGCTGCCGGAGGACGACCAGCCCGACGTCCTGGATCCGGACAAGGGGCTCGGGAAGAAGTCCGCGAAGCCGCCGGAGAAGCCGCTCGGCAGCTCGATCGTGTTCGCCCCCGGCGTCGGGGGCCCGCGCGACTACGAGGTCGCGGAGCCGAAGGACGACGATCTCGACGGGAGCGACGAGGGGCATTTCGTCCCCCCGGAGCCGCCGCCGCTGCCGGAGGCCGATGTCACGGCGAAGTTCGCCTGGCTCGCGGTCGTCGGCGGTCCGGTGCTGATGCTGCTCGCGGTGCTGCTGCGGTGGGACATGACCTGGTGGCTCACGACGATCTGCATCGGCGGCTTCCTGGGCGGTTTCGTCACCCTGGTGGCGCGGATGAACGACGACGACGAGGACGGCGACGACCCCGGGAGCGGGGCGGTGGTCTGAGAGGCTGTCGGGTGACCTCGGACCGGGGCGCGGACCCGGTCCGGTGCGTGCGCACCAGCGCGTGGCCGCCCGGTCGGAGGTCACCTGACAGCCTCTGAGGCCGGGGCGCCGCGGCGGGCGGGCCGCCGCCCGCTCAGGGCCTGATCGCGGGCACCCGCAGCGCCGCCAGCACCGGCAGATGGTCGGTGGCCGCCCGCAGGTCCGCGTCGGTGACACCGGGCAGCCCGGCGGGGACACCGCAGCCGAGCACCTCGATCCCGTCCGTCGCGAAGACCGCGTCGATGCGCCGTCGCGGGTGGTCCGGCGCGTAGGTGTTCTCCTCGCCCCACGGCCGGACCGCCCAGCAGTCCTGGAGCCGCTCGGCCAGCCGCCGGAAGGCACTCCCGGTCGGCACGTCGTTGAGGTCACCGGCCGCGATGGCGTGCTCGACGCCCATCGCTTCCAGCCGCTCCAGCATCAGCTCCGACTGGGCCAGACGTTCGTCGCGCTGCAGGCTCAGATGGAAGCTCAGCAGACCGATCCGGGTGCCCGCGATCCGCACCACCGACGTGGCGAAGCCCCTGCGGTGCAGTCCGGGGGTGAGCGGCAGCAGTACGTCCTCCGTCCGCTCCACGGTGGCCCGCAGCGAGCAGAGCAGCAGCGGCCCGGCCGCCGTGGCACCGCCGCTGAGGAGGACCAGGTCGGTACGGGCCGCGAGCCAGGCCGCGCGCTTGCGCCAGCGGAAGAAGCGCGGGGCTTCCTGGACGAAGACCAGGTCGGGGGCGCAGGCGCTGATGACGCGGGCCAGTGCCTCGCGGTCGTCGCGCATCGACCGGATGTTGTAGCTGAGCACTCGGATGACGGCCGAACCATCCGGCTCGGTACGGGAGTCGGGCAGTGGCGTCAGGACCATGTGTCTCACGATACGACGGACGCCCGCCGCTCCCACAGGGGCGCGACGGGCGTCCGGCTCGGTCCGATCATGGTCGGCCCGGACCGGCCCCAAGGCCTCTCGTTCGGATCATGCCGGGCTCGCGAGGTCTGGCACGCGCGCTGATCCGGCTCGGCCCAAACGAACGACCCTAGCCCTGGCGGGCCAGGTCCGCCGCGCCCACCAGCCCGGCCTTGCCGCCCAGTTGGGCCGCGAGCACCTGGGCGTGCGGGCGCCATTCGCCGCCGATCAGCCAGCGCCGGAACGACTTGCGGATCGGGTCGAGCACCAGCTCGCCCTCGTCCGACACGCCGCCGCCGACGATGAACGCGGACGGGTCGAAGAGCGAGGCGAGGTCGGCGAGTCCGGCGCCGGCCCAGCGGGCCAGCTCGCGGAACGAGTCGACCGCCACCGGGTCGCCCTGCCGGGCGGCCTGGCTGATGTGCTTGCCCTCGATGCCGTCCACCGTGCCGTCGCCGAGCGACAGCAGGATCGTGGCGTTCTCCGGGGTGGCGTTGGCGCGCTGCTTGGCGTACCGGACGAGCGCGCGCCCGGACGCGTACTGCTCCCAGCAGCCCTGACTGCCGCAGCCGCAGAGCAGACCGTCCGGGACGACCCGGATGTGGCCGAACTCGGCGGCCACGCCGAAGCGTCCGCGGCGCAGCTTGTTGCCGATGATGATCCCGCCACCGAGGCCGGTGCCGAGCGTGATGCAGATGACGTCGTCGTGGCCCTGTCCGGCGCCGAAGCGGTATTCGCCCCAGGCGGCGGCGTTGGCGTCGTTCTCGACGACGACTGGAAGGCCGACGCGCTGTTCGACCTTGTCCTTCAGCGGCTCGTGCCGCCAGTTGATGTTCGGCGCGAACAGCACCGTGGCGCGCTTGTCGTCGACGTATCCGGCCGCACCGATGCCGACGGCATCGATCTGGTGGCCCTCGCTCGCGCCGGACACGGCCGACGCGATGGCGTCCACGATGCCTTCAGCCGTCGGCGGGGTCGGCACCTTGAACGTCGAGAGGATCCGGCCCTCTTCGTCGACCACTCCCGCCGCGATCTTCGTGCCGCCGATATCGACGCCGATGGTGAGTCCCATGAATCCCTCAGTTCCGGTCGAGCCCCGCTGGGGCCAACCGTACCCGAGCCGGGGGACCGGTCCTTCGGGGCCGTTCAGTCCAGGTCGATGTGTTCGCCCGCGGCGGGGCCCTCGTCACGGGGGTCGGAGGGGTCGTCCGCCTTCTTTTCGTTGCCTGCTGGGTCCCCGGCGCCCTGGGTCCAGCGGCGTTCCTGGCCTTCGACGGCGGAGCGGTAGGCGGCGAGGAGTTCACTGCCGGCCGCGGCGATGTGCTCGAAGACGTCCGGATTGCGCTCGATGACGGGCTCGACCGCGGACTTCGCCTGCTTGATGATCTGCTGCACGGTGCCCTGGGCCGCCGCGCCGAACAGCGGCGACTGGAGGGACGAGACCTTGTCGGCCACGGCGTCGACCAGCTTGCGCAGTTCCTCGGCGGCGGAGCCGGGCGGCGGGCCGTACTGGGCTCGGCGGCGGGCCTTCTCCGCTTCGAGGTCCTCGGCGCAGGCCTTCGCCCACGCGTCGTCGTCGACGGGACGATCGGTGGCATCGCTCATGGCGGACTCCTGCGACGTGGTGTGCCGGCGGCCCGGCATACGGGGCACGTACTACCGACGTTACCCGAACCGTGGGGCGCCGTTCAGCCCGTCCTCGGCCACAGTCCGGGGTCCGGGGTGAACCGGACCCGGAGCACCCCGTCGGTGAGGGCGGCGCCGGAGACGGTGCAGCGGCGCAGTCCTGATTCCAGCGGGACGATCCGGTGGAACGGGCCGACCGTGAGCAGCAGCTCGTCGCCGCGGCGGACCAGCTGGAGGTCCTTCTTGACGGCGCCGGGCAGCGGCAGGCACCAGACGAGGACCGGGTCGCCGTCGCCGGACGGCGGGGCGGTCACGATCCGGCCGCCGGGCAGCAGTCCGTCGAGGCCGTCCGGGACGTCGGGGCTCTCGATCCACCAGGGGTCGTCGGCCCGGCCGGGGCTCCGCCCGTCCAGTTCCGAGGCCAGTCCGTCGCCCTCGAAGAGGCCGCCACCGGTACCGGCCGTCTCGAAGACGGTGCAGGCGGCCGTGGTGTCGAGGCGGGCGAGGTCGTCGAGGCCCCGCGGGTCGCGGCCGAGGTGGGGCACCTCGCACAGCGCGGCCCCGGGCACCCATTCCTCGTACCAGCGGTCGACGGTCTTCTCCTGCTGCGCGGCGAGCTCCGCGAACCAGGGGTCGGCCGAGTGCCTGGGCAGCACCCGGTTCACCGCCAGGGTGTCGACCCGCAGTCCGTGCAGGGCGAGGCCGGTGCGGGCGGTGCGCAGGGCTTCCTCGGCGGCGGGGCCGGGCTCCGCGACCAGCCGGAGCGTGGTGTTGCGGTCCTCGATCAGGGCCTGGACGGCGGCCAGCTCGGCGTCCCTGCGGGCGGCTGCCTCGTACAGCCACTGGGCGGGCATGGGCACGCCGGCGAGCTGGGCGAGCATCGGGCGCAGGGCGCGGGCGGCCTGGCGTTCCGGGGGAAGCAGCCGGCGCAGATAGCGGCGCAGCTGCTCGGGGAGGGCGAGCAGGGCGAGGGCTTCGCGCAGTGGTGGCAGGTCGACGACGAGGAGGTCGTGGCCGCGGCGCGACCAGTCGCCCTCGGCGGCTCGGCGCAGGGTGTGCAGGAGGGCGAGCTCGGAGCTGCCGGGCAGCTCGGTCAGTTCCTCGCCGTCCAGCCGGTTCCCGCCGAGCAGGTCGAGTACGGCGGAGGCCTGGTCCTGGAGGGCGAGGAGTTCGCCGCGGAAGTGCTCGCCGGAGTCGATGCGGGCGGACCACAGCCCGTCGGTGACCTCGGTGGGTTCGGTGCTGTCGGGAAAGCCGGGTATGCCGTCGGCCGTCAGCAGCAGGGTGCGCCTGCCGCGGCGGGCGGCGGCCAGCGCGGTCGCCGCCGCGACGGTGGTACGGCCGGCGCCGCCGGGGCCGGTGACGAGGACCGTACGCATCCGGTCAGGCCTTCGGGACGGACTCGACGCGCTTCTTCAGACCGGCCAGTGCCCGGTCGATGATGACCTTCTCCGCCTTGCGCTTGATCATGCCGAGCATCGGGATCTTGACGTCGACGGTCAGCCGGTAGGTGACCTCGGTGCGGTCGCCGTCGCCGAGCGGGGCCAGCGCGTAGGAGCCGTCGATGGCGCGCAGCATCTGGGACTTGACGAGGGTCCAGCTGACCTCGTAGTCGCCGATCCAGGTGTAGGCGAGCGTGTGGTCGTCCTTGATCGCTCCGGCGTCGAGGACGAGGCGGACCTTCTCGGCGCGGCCGTGGTCGTCGGTGGAGAGGACCTCGGCCTCCTTGACCTCGCCGGTCCACTCCGGGTAGCGGGCGAAGTCGGCGATCACTCCCATGACGTCGGCCGGTGCCGCCTCGATCGTGATGCTCGAGCTGGTGTGTTCAGCCATCGCCGTGGCTCCTCCAGTGCGGTGTACCGGTGCGTCGGCAGAGGCCTGCCGTCAGAAGGCTATCGCGTGCGCGCGGCGCCTCGTTCCAGGGTCCGTGCCGGTGTTGTCACCACTCCAGGGCCCAGGGCCTGCCGGTGGACGCGAAGTGGCCGACGTTCACGCATTCGGTGGCGCCGATCCGCATCCGGCGGACCAGCGGCTGGTGGACGTGGCCGAACAGCGCGTACCGCGGGCGGGTGCGGCGGATGGCGTCCAGCAGGGCCCGGCTGCCGCGCTCGAAGCGGCGCGCCACCGTGTCGTACGTCAGCTCCGGGACCTCGGGCGGGATGTGGGTACAGAGCACGTCGACCGGGCCGATCGCCTCGATCTTCGCCGCGTACTCCTCGTCGCCGATCTCGTACGGGGTGTTCATCGGGGTCTTCAGGCCGCCGCCGACGAAGCCGAAGACGCGGCCGCCGATCTCGACCCGTTCGCCGTCCAGGACGGTGGTGCCGGGGTGTGCGTACTCGGACCACAGGCCGGGGATGTCGACGTTGCCGTAGGTGGCGTACGTCGGTGTGGGGAAGGCCGCGAAGAGTGCGGCGTACTGCTTGCGCACCGCCGAGACGATCGCGGCGTTGCGGTCCATGCCCGCCCACAGGCCGCGGCCGAACTCGCGGGCCTCCTCGAAGCGGCGCGCGGTGCGCAGTGCGACGATCCGGTCTGCGTTCTCCACCCCGAAGAGGTCGGGGAAGATGCCGCGCGAGTGGTCGGCGTAGTCGAGGAAGAGCACCAGGTCACCGAGGCAGACCAGTGCGTCGGCGCCGTTCCCGGCACGGGCCAGCGCCTCGGTGTTGCCGTGCACGTCGCTGACGACGTGGATGCGGGTGCGCTGTCGGGTCGATGTGCCTGGGCTGTCCGGTCCGGCTCGCATGACGATCACCTTAGAACTCTGCCGGTCACCTCGGTAGAGGCCGTCGGACCTGCGAATATCGCCGCCCGGTCACACGGGTGGACTACTGTGCGCCCAAGGATCAGCGTGGTGTGTGACGCATAAGACATCTGGCCGGAACCCCCTATCGGGAACCGAGTACTCGTGGGTAACGTCCGGGCAGTCCAGTCGTGCTCACCCCACTGAGCACCTGCCAATCTTGGACCGCAGCCGGTGCGTCACACAGAGCCGTGGCACCGGAGCCCGATGAGGAGCAGCAGTCTTGCGCGAGTTCAGCCTTCCGGCCCTGTACGAGGTCCCCTCGGACGGCAACCTGACGGATCTCATCCGCCGCAATGCCGCTCAGCATCCCGATGCCGCGGTGATGAGCCGCAAGGTGGGGGGTACGTGGACCGACGTCGACGCCACGCAGTTCCTGGCCGAGGTCAGAGGCGTCGCCAAGGGCCTGATCGCCGCGGGCGTCGACGCCGGTGACCGGGTGGCCCTGCTCTCGCGCACCCGCTACGAGTGGGTACTGCTCGACTTCGCGATCTGGAGCGCGGGCGCGGTCACCGTCCCGGTGTACGAGACCAGTTCGCCCGAGCAGATCCAGTGGATCCTCGGGGACTCCGGCGCCGCCCTGTGCCTCGTGGAATCCGGCGCGCACCGGGCCTCCGTGGTCTCCGTCCAGGCGGACCTGCCGGCCCTGAAGGGCATCTGGCAGATCGAGGACGACGCGATCCGCCGGCTGACGGCGCTCGGGGAGGACGTCTCGGACGAGACGCTGGACCTGCGGATGGTGAGCGCCAAGGCGGACGACCCGGCCACCATCGTCTACACCTCGGGCACCACCGGCCGCCCCAAGGGCTGTGTGCTCACGCACCGCAGCTTCTTCGCCGAGTGCGGCAACGTGGTGGAACGGCTGAAGCCGCTCTTCCGTACCGGCGAGTGCTCCGTGCTGCTCTTCCTGCCCGCCGCGCATGTCTTCGGACGGCTGGTCGAGGTGGCCTCGGTGATGGCCCCGATCAAGCTCGGCTGCGTACCGGACATCAAGCACCTCACCGACGAACTGGCCTCGTTCCGGCCGACGTTGATCCTCGGCGTGCCGCGGGTCTTCGAGAAGGTGTACAACGCGGCGCGCGCCAAGGCGCAGGCCGACGGCAAGGGAAAGATCTTCGACAAGGCCGCCGACACGGCGATCTCCTACAGCCGCGCGCTGGGCACCCCCCAGGGCCCGCCCCTGGGCCTGAAGTTGAAGCACAAGGTCTTCGACCGGCTGGTCTACGGCAAGCTGCGGGCGGTGCTCGGCGGGCGCGGCGAGTACGCGATCTCCGGCGGCGCGCCGCTGGGCGAACGGCTCGGCCACTTCTACCGCGGGATCGGCTTCACGGTCCTGGAGGGCTACGGCCTGACCGAGACCTGCGCGGCCACCGCCTTCAACCCGTGGGACCGGCAGAAGATCGGTACGGTCGGCCAGCCGCTGCCCGGTTCGGTCGTGCGGATCGCGGACGACGGCGAGGTGCTGCTGCACGGCGAGCACCTGTTCACCGGCTACTGGAACAACGAGGCGGCGACGGCCGACGCGCTGGCCGACGGCTGGTTCCACACGGGCGACATCGGCACCCTCGACGAGGACGGCTATCTCGCGATCACCGGCCGCAAGAAGGAGATCATCGTCACGGCGGGCGGCAAGAACGTGGCTCCCGCGGTGATCGAGGACCGGATCCGCGGGCACGCCCTGGTCGCCGAGTGCATGGTGGTCGGCGACGGACGGCCGTTCGTGGGCGCGCTGGTCACCCTGGACGAGGAGTTCCTGGGCCGCTGGGCCGAGGAGCACGGCAAGCCGGCCGGCTCGACGGCCCGCTCGCTGCGCGAGGACCCGGAGCTGCTGGCCGAGGTGCAGCGGGCGGTGGACGACGGGAACGCGGCCGTGTCCAAGGCGGAGTCGGTACGCAAGTTCCGCATCCTGGACTCGCAGTTCACCGAGGAGGCGGGCCACATCACGCCGTCGCTGAAGCTGAAGCGGAACGTGGTGGCGAAGGACTACGCGGACGAGATCGAGGCGATCTACCGGGGCTGACGACCGGGACGTACACGCGAGAGAGGGGCCCGCACGGCATGTGCGGGCCCCTCTCATGCGTACGTCCCGGTCGTCAGAGCAGCGCCCGGAGCCGCTCGGCCAGCAGGTCCCAGCGCCACTTCTCCTCGACCCAGGCCCGCCCCCGCTCCCCCATCCGCTGCCGCAGCTCCGGGTCACGCAGCAGCGTGACGATCCGGTCGGCCGACTCCTCCACGCTGCCGCCGCGCACCACCCACCCGGTCTCGCCGTCGAGCACCGCGTCGGGTGCGCCGCCCGAGTCGCCCGCCACCACCGGCAGACCGGTCGCGGACGCCTCCAGGAAGACGATGCCGAGGCCCTCCACGTCCAGGCCGCCGCGACGGGTGCGGCACGGCATGGCGAAGACGTCGCCCGCGCCGTAGTGGGCGGGCAGCTCCTCCCACGGCACCGGTCCGGTGAACCGCACGGACTCCTCGACCCCGGTCTCCCCGGCCAGCCGCTTCAGCTCCTCGGCGTACGGTCCGCCGCCGACGATCAGGAGCACCGCGTCCGGCACCTGCGCCAGGATCGCGGGCATCGCGAGGATCAGCGTGTCCTGGCCCTTGCGCGGCACGAGCCGTGACACGCAGACGACGACGGGCCGGTCCGCGAGGCCGAGCCCGGCCCTGACCCGGTCCCCGCCCGACCCCGGGTGGAAGGTCTTCTCGTCGACGCCTGGCGGCAGTCGGGCCATGCGCGCCGCGGCCCCGGGCGTGAGCGCGGGGGCGATCCGGGAGCGGGTGTACTCCCCCAGGTAGGTGATCGTGTCCGTGCCCTCGCCGATCCGTCGCAGCAGCTGCCGGGCCGCGGGCAGCTGGGCCCAGCCCGCCTCGTGCCCGTGTGTGGTGGCGATCAGGCGGCGGGCGCCGGCCCTGCGCAGCGCCGGTGCCATCAGCCCGAGCGGGGCCGCGGCGCCGAACCAGACGGAGCTGCAGCCGTGTTCGCGCAGCAGCCGTACCGCGCGCCGGGTGACCCGCGGGGTCGGCAGCAGCATCGTCGTCGGGTCGCGCACGACGGTGAACGGCTGCTCGGCGTCGAAGGCGGCGGTGGCCGCGACGCCTTCGGAGGTCCGCTTCCAGGTCGAGGCGTACACGACGATCTGTCCGGGGTCCAGGCGCAGTGCCATGTTGTGCAGAAACGCCTGGATGCCGCCGGGGCGGGGCGGGAAGTCGTTGGTCACGATCAGGGTCTTGTCCATCCCGGCCGACAGTACCGGGCGGTCCGGGCCCAATGGCTCCGGCACCGGCCGCGCGGGCATCATGTCTCCTCGTACCCACCGAGTACCCACCGGGTGCCCACTGATGAGAACGGATGAGGCGGTCATGAGGGGATCGACCGGCGCGCGGCTCGCTGTCGCGGTGTGGGCCCTGACCAGGGTCGCGCTGCTGCTCTGCGTCACCAAGGTGATCACACTGTCCGGACCGGACGTGACCAGTGATGTCTCGGTGATCTACCACGGCTGGTCCGAGGTCCTGAAGACCGGTACGTATCCGCAGTCCGACGTCACCTGGCAGTACCCGCCGCTGGCCGCGCTCGCCATCCTCTCCCCCGCGCTGCTGCCGTTCCTGGACTACGCCTCGGCCTTCTTCGTCCTCGCGTTCGTGTGCGACCTGCTGGTGCTGGGGCTGCTGCTCTACGCGGGCCGGGGCGGCGGCCGGTCGGTGGCGGGCGCCTGGGTGTGGGTGGCGGGGGTGCCGCTGCTCGGCACGACCGCGTACGCCCGTTACGACGTGATGGTCACGGCGGTGGCGGTGGCGGCGCTCCTGGCGGGGCTGCGGCATCCGCGGGTGCTGGGGGTGCTGGCCGCCGTCGGTGCGCTGCTGAAGGTGTGGCCGGCGCTGATCCTGGCCGGTACGGCGCGCGGCCGGCGGACGCGGTCGGCGTGGACGGCCGCGGCGGTGACGGCGGCCGGGCTGCTGGTGGGGTGCGCCGTGGCGATGCCCGGTGCGCTGGCCTTCATCGGCTCCCAGCGCGACCGGGGCACGGAGGTCGAGTCGCTGGGCGCGCTGGTCTTCCACGTGGCGCGGCAGTTCGGCTGGCAGGGCCGGGTGGAGTTCCACTACGGCTCGATGGAGTTTCTGGGTCCGTACGTGCCGCTGGTGAGCACGCTGGCCCTCGGTCTGTCCGTCCTCGCGTTCGGCTGGCTGGTGGTGTGGCGGCTGCGGGCCCGTGAGTTCGGCGTGAGCACCCCGGCGGACGCGGCGTTCGCGGCGGTGCTGCTGTTCACGACGACGAGCCGGGTGATCAGCCCGCAGTACATGCTGTGGCTGGTCGGCCTGGCGGCGGTCTGCCTGGTGTTCCGCGACAGCCGGATGGTGCTGCCGGCCGGCCTGGTGCTGCTGGCGACGGGCTTCACCCAGTGGGAGTTCCCGTTCGGGTTCACGCATGTGGTGACCAGCGACGCGACCGGCGTCACGCTGATGTTCCTGCGCAACGGCCTGCTGGTCGCGGCGACGCTGATCGCCTGCCGCCGGCTGTGGCGGCGGACGGTGCCCAAGGCGGCGCGCGACGGCGACGGCTCGGCCGACCGGTCCGGCCTCGGCCGGGAGGCGGAGCCGGTCGGCTCCTGAGCCGTGCGCCGCGCTCAGCCGAGCCGGGTGCGCAGTTCTCCCCGCCAGAGCGCGGTGAAGTCCTGCGGGGTCGTGTCGAGCACCTCGTGCATGGCCTGCTCCACCGCTCCGTCCCGTCCCCGGTGCCCTCCGACGGCCCGGTAGAAGGCGAACAGCTTCTTCTCGCCCCAGTGGTCGGCGATCAGCTCGCAGGCCGCCCAGCCGCCCTCGTACGCCCTCGCCAGGCGCGCCGGGTCGCCCGCGAAGCCGAAGTCCTCGTCCGTGGGGAGCTCGGCGGGCGGGTCGCCGCGCCGGACGGCGTCCGCGAGTTCGGGCGCGATCTGTCCGGCGGTGCGGTCCTCGGAGCGGTAGGCCGCCCAGTCCGCGAAGCCCTCGGAGAGCCAGGTCGGGGTCGCGGCGGAGGTGCGGGTGCGGGTGGCGACGTGGGTGGTCTCGTGGGTGAGAACGATCCGCTGCCCGAAGGTGCCGAGGGTGCCGTACGCCTGCGGGTTGACGATCACCCGGTCCGCGGGGGTCCGGCCCGCGCCGCCGGTCTGCCCGGTGGTGACGGCGGCGATGCCCCGGTAGTCCGCCGCCGCCGACCCCAGCAGCCCCGCCATGTCCTGAACCGTGCGCGGTACGAGCACCACCACGCGGCCCGCCCAGCGTTCCGGCCAGGCGTCGGACACGGCGGGCACCGCGCGGTCCGCGGTCCGGGCGATGGCACGCAGCTCCTGCTCCGTGCGGCCGACGCCGAGCACGAGGCTGTGCTTCCCGGGCACCACCCGGACATCGCCCTGCTGCCAGAGCTGCCGGACGCCGTCCCCGTCCGCCCGGTCCCCGACGACGTACCAGCGGCCGTCCGCCCGGTCCCGTCTCAGGTCGAACACCCGGTCCGCGGCGACCGGGGCGGCGTCGTAGTCCTTGATCCGGTAGCGCAGCTCGACGTCCGCGGTGGCCCGGTCGGTGCCCCGCGCGGTCACGTCGCGCAGCCGGTACGTCCACGAGCTCAGCGGTATGTCCGCGAGGTTGGCGAGCTCCCGGCGCTGGGCCGTGCGCAGCCCGGTGGCTTCGGGGTCCGTCGTGGCCAGGTAGGCATCCGTGTCGTGGTCCAGCACGGCGGCCGCCCGGCGGTCCAGCGTGGCGCGGACGGCGCGGGCGGTCTCGTCCGGGGCGGCGCCGTCGTCGGGGGCCGCGCAGCCGGAGGCGAGCAGCAGTCCGGCGAGCAGCGTTCCCGCCGCGCGCCGCCCGCCGTTCCGTCCCCGTCGCTCGTTCACCCGATCGAGGGTACGGTCAGACGCGGGTGACCGACGAGACGGGCATCATGCCGACGGGGTCGTAGCGCACCGGGGCCCCGGGGTACGGGGCGTGGATCACCTGGCCGTTGCCGACGTACATCGCGATGTGGCCGGCGTCCGCGCGGTAGGCGACCAGGTCGCCGGGGCGGGCCTCGGAGAGCGGCACCATGTGTCCCGCGTACCGCTGGGCCTGCGAGGTCCGCGGCAGGCTGACCCCGGCCTGGGCGTACGCCCACTGCATCAGCCCGGAGCAGTCGAATCCGGCCGGCCCGTTGGCCCCCCAGATGTACGGGCGGCCCAGTGCCTGCCGGACCGCCATGACGGCGACCGCCGCGCGCGCGGAGCCGGCCGGCAGATCGGCCATCGCCGGGTACGCGCCGTCGCGGCCGGAGCGCGAGGCCCGCTGGAACTCCGCCCGGTCGGCGCCGGGCAGCGCGTTCAGCAGCTTCCTGGCCTCGGCGAGCTTGCGCTCGACGGTGCGTTTGTGACGGGTGGCGTCCGCCCGGTTGCGCTCCAGCTCGGCCAGCGCGCGGGCCGCCTCCGCGCGGGTCTGCACGAGCCCGCGCTGGATCTGCTGGAGTTCCCGCAGCTCGGCGGCCTGAAGGTCGGTCAGCCGCTCCAGTACGGCCGCCCGGTCGAGGTAGCTGTCCGGGTCGGAGGAGAGCAGCAGGGCGAGCGAGGGGTCGATGCCGCCGGAACGGTACTGCGCGCTCGCCGCCGAACCGAGCGCCGTACGCATCCGGTTGAGCCGTTCCTGGCCGCGGGCCGCCCGGTCCTGGGCCCGGCCGACCTCGCCGCGCAGCCGGCCGGCGTTCTCACCGGCCTTGTTGTACTGCTCGGTGGCCCGCTCGGCCTCGGTGTACAGCCGGCCGACGCGGGCCTTGGCGGCCCGGGGGGTGTCCTGCGGATCGGCGTTCGCGGTGGCCGCCCCGAGAGTGGCGGCCGCGGTCGCCGCCGCGGCCGACAGAACGGTGGCCCGGACCCCGAGGTTGAGGCCGGGCTGTGTGGAACGGCGATGGGACACCACAGGACGCCGCACTCCCTTCCGCGGTACGCAGACGCGCGCAGCCCCTGCCGCCCGGGGCGGGCGGACCGACGACCGGGAGCTGCACGGCAGGCAGACAGTAGTCGGACGATCACGGAGCGACCAACGACCGCGCCGTACGGAAGGGCGGCGGAAAAGGCGACGCCCCGCCGGTGACCTGTGGTCTCCGGCGGGGCGGGCTGTCTGCGCGGGCGCGGGAATTCGCCCGTTCGGGCGTCGTCAGCCGACGCGCACGCCGAACTGGAAGCTGCCGATGGTGTTCATCGACTCGTAGCGGACGAACGTGCCCGGGTACGGGGCGTGCAGGACGGTGTTGTTGCCCGCGTAGAGGCCCACGTGCTCGGTGTTGTTGAAGAAGACCAGGTCGCCCGGCTTCAGCGCGCTGCGCCCGATGTGGACGCCGTCGTTGACCTGGGTGTACGTGACCCGGGAGATCTGGACGTTGGCCTGGGCGTAGGCCCACTGGGTCAGCCCGGAGCAGTCGAAGGACCCGGGGCCGGTGCCGCCGCGGCCGTACGGCTTGCCCACCTGGGTGGCGGCGGCGTTCAGGGCGGCGGCACCCCAGGCGGAGGCGGGGACCTCCTTGCCCAGGTCGACCCGGTCGCTCGCGGCGCGGCTGGCGCGCTGTTCGTCGTTGCGCATCTTCGTGCGCTCGGCCTGGGTCATCGTGTTGAGCAGGCGCTGCGCCTCGGCCAGCTTGTCCTGGAGCTTCTTCTTCTTCGCGCCGAGTGTCTTGCGCACGTCCGCGAGGTCGCCGAGCTTGTCCTGGGCCTCCTTGCGCTCCTGCGCGAGGACCCGCTGCTTCTCCTGGATCTTCCCCAGGGCCTCGGTCTGCTTGGCCGTCAACTGGTCGAGGGCCGAGGCCTCGTCGAGGAAGCTGTCCGGGTTGGAGGAGAGGAAGAGCTGCACCGACGGGTCGATGCCACCGGAGCGGTACTGCGCGGCGGCGAGCGAACCGAGGCCGTTGCGCAGGTTGTTGATCTCCTGCTGACCGCGGGCCACCTTGTCCTGCAGCGCGCCGACTTCCTTCTCCAGCTTCTGCTGCTTCTCCTTGGCGCCGTAGTACTGCTCATTGGCGGCGCCGGCCTCGTGGTTGAGCTTCTCGACCTTCGCCTTGACCTCGCCCTTGGAGGGCTTCGGGTCGGCGTGGGCCGCCTGGGAGGTCAGGGCCACGGCCGCGGCGGCGGTCGCGGTGAGCACGGTCACACGGGCGCGGCTCGGCTGCTTGGGACGACGGTGGGACGCCACGAAGGCGAGCTCCTTCTTCCTCGAGCCGCCTACCGGGCTGTGGGGGATTCGAATCCCCGGCTCCGTGCACGTCACGGACTCGGCGGTGTCTTCGCCGTCACCCCGGATGGGTGATCAACCGTGCGAAGGTTCGAGGCCCGACCCTAGTGACCAACTTGTGATCAGTTCAAATCCTCACCAGAAAAATCTCGTCACAGACCGCACTTCTTTACCCTTGACGCACGGGGTGTAGCGGCGACCTGACGGTCCGTTCCCTCAATTCCACCGAGACCCGGCAAGTGCCGCTAGACGCGCGAAAGGCGCTTGAGGAGCAAGACGGACGCAACGGGCCTGGCGCCCGCCTTCGCCACTCCGTCGGCGACTTCGCGGTCGGTGGAGACCACCACGACGGGCCTGCCCGGAGGTTCGGCGCGCGCCAGCTGACGGATGAGTTCATCGGCGGTCACGCCGGGCTTGCTGAACAGCACCCGGACCCCGCGCGGCGGTGCGAGCAGCACCGGGGCCGCCAGCTCGGCCCCGTCGAAGACACAGGTCATCTCGGCGCCGGTCTGCGCCGCGAGCACCGCGAGGCCGCCCAGCAGCCGCAGCCGCTGCTTCTCCAGCGGCAGCTGCGGATAGCCGGTCTTGGTGACGTTGTAGCCGTCGACGATCAGATGCGCCTGAGGCAGCGCGAGCAGCTGGTCGAGCAGGGCCGGGTCGGTCTCCGAAAGGGCCCTGGCGGCAATGTCCTTGGGCGACATCCGGCCCGGCTCGACGGCGTCGACACTGTCGGCGGGACGGATCGAGGAGGGCGGCAGGGCCAGTTCGCGCCGGAGCCCGCTCGCCGCGTCGAGCACCGTGTCCAGCAGCAGCCGCAGCCGCATGTCCTCGACCGAGCGGCCCTCCCTGGCGGCCCGGCGGCCCGCCTCCACGGACGCCTCGGCCTCACCGAGCCGCGCCTTGAGCCGACGGCTCTCGCTCTCGGCCGCGGAGACCTGGGCGGCCGTCTCGGACCGTACGGCGTCGGTCTCGGCACGGCTGCGGCGCAGCGCGGCCTCGCCGCGCCTGACCTCGTTGACGGCGCTGCGCAGCTTGCGCTGGAGGGATTCGGCCTCCTTGCGGGCCGCGTCCAGCTCGGCGCGCAGCCGCTCCGTCTCGCTCTTCGTCTGCGAGCGGGCCCGGACGAGCTCCTCGCGCAGCCGCTCCAGTTCGCGGCGGCTCTCCTCGTCGGCGCGCTCGGCGTCCGCGCGCTGGGCCTCCTCGCCGGCGGCGGCGACCAGCTTCACCCAGCCCGACGGACGCAGCACATAGGCCGCCGCGGCCACATCGACGGGGTCGGCGGCGGCAGGCGGCGCACCGGCCTCCAGGGCAGCGGTCAGCTCGGGCTGCCCCTCCTTGAGCCGCTCGCCGATGCGCTGCCGGAACAGCGCGTCGTTCTCCAGGGCGGCCGCCATCGCGTTCCCGGCGAACTTGGCCCGCCGGGTCGGGGTGAAACGGGCGTACTGCCGCAGCTGGGCCGGGAGTTCGGTGACCGTCAGGCCGCCGAACGCGTCCGAGACCAGTGCGACGACCCGCCGCCGTACGCCTTCGGGCAGCGGGCGGTCGAGCGCCTCGACGGCGTCGTCGGCCGCCTCGGCCGACTCGGCGCCGCTATCGGGCTGCTCCACCATCCGTCACCCCAAATGTCTGTGGGCGCGGCTCCGTCAGGAGTCGGCACCCGGCCTGTCCACCAGTTCGATCTGGTCCACCGCATTGCACCAACGACAGCGCACCGACTCGATGGTCTCACTGACCACCTCGCGTTCCTCGACGCTGGACTCACCGGCCAGGTCGAGATGGACATATTCGACGACCTTCGAGGAGCGCGTCACGTCGAAGCGCGTGAGATTTCCGCAGAGCGTGCAGCGCCAGCGAGTCCCGTCGGTCGGCTGGGGAACCGTCGTCATCGTTGCGTCCTCTTTCGTCGAGCCTCTTGCTGCCTTGCTTCAAGGATCTCGCGGTGCGCCGTCGAACTGCGGATGTCCTGCCGTAACCCTACGGCCTCACCGCGTCCCCCCGACACGGCGAGGCGGTCTGTCCCGTTCCCTCCGGTTGCGTCATGCTCTGTTCATGATCGATCGGCGAGCTGTGGCCGGCAGACTGTCCGGCGGACTGCTACGGACGGTCACCGGTGGACCACTGGTGACCCATGCCCTGATCGCGGTCTGCGCCCTGGTCTTCGTGATCAGCCCGCTGTCCGGCTTCAACCCGGTCCCCGGAACCGCCGACGCCCTGCTGGCCGCCCAGGCGGGGTACTTCGAACGGTGGGGCGTGATCCCGAGCGAGCTGTGGGACGGCTCGGCACACGCCCTGCTCGCCCCGCTCACCGCCCTCTTCGTGCACGGCAGCTGGCTGCACCTGCTCGGCAACGTGCTCTTCCTGTACGTGTTCGGGGCGATGACCGAGGAGCGCATGGGCCGGATCGGGTTCACCTTCTTCTACGTCATCAGCGGCTATCTCGCCCTGGTCGCCTACGCGGCCGCCCACGCCACGTCCGACCAGACGCTGGTGGGCGCCTCGGGGGCGATCTCGGCGGTGCTCGGGGCGTTCCTGTACCTCTTCCCCAGGGCCCGGGTCACCAGCCTGTTCCCGTTCCTCTTCTTCCTGCCGCTGCGCTTCCCCGCCTGGATCGTGCTGGTCTTCTGGTTCGTCCTGCAGTGGCTGGCGTTCCGGGGCGCGGGCAGCGGGGGGCCGGGCGTGGCCTATCTGGCCCATGTGGTGGGCTTCGCCCTGGGCTTTCTCTACGCCTGGGGGCGTTACCGGCGTACGGATAGAGTGAAGGCACCAGCCACGGCCACCGAGGGAGAAAGCCAGCCGTGATCACCGCGATCGTGCTCATCAAAACCAGCGTGGACCGGATTCCCGAGATCGCCGAGGCCATCGCCGCGCTGGACAGCGTCAGCGAGGTCTTCTCGGTCACCGGTACGTACGACCTGATCGCCATGGTCCGGGTGGCCAAGCACGACGATCTGGCCGACGTCATCCCCGGCCGGATCAGCAAGATCCCCGGCGTCGAGGCCACCGACACGCATGTGGCGTTCCGTACCTACTCGCAGCACGACCTGGAGGCCGCCTTCGCCATCGGCCTCGACGCGTAGGCACACCCCCACGGCGTGACACTTCGGCGGGGGACGGGCTCGGCTGCCCGTCCCCCGCCGAAGTGCTGTGTGCCCGTCAGAGCTGCGCCGCACCCCGGTCCGGGACGCAGCGGCCGTCCTCGGTGCGGTACTTCCACTGGGCGCCCTTGCTCACCAGTTCCTTGACCGCGCGGACGAAACGCTCGATGTGCTCGTCCGGCGTACCGGCGCCGAAGCTCACCCGGATCGCGTTGAGCGAGAGCTCGCCCGGCCCGGCCTCCGGCGCGCCGCACTCCCCGACCTCCTGCGGGTCGCTGCCCAGCAGGGTGCGGACCAGCGGGTGGGCGCAGAAGAGTCCGTCGCGGACCCCGATGCCGTACTCGGCGGAAAGGGCGGCGGCGAAGTGCGAGCTGTTCCAGCCCTCCACCACGAAGGAGATGACGCCGACCCGCGGGGCCTCGTCGCCGAACAGCGAGAGCACCTTGACCTCGGGGACCTCGGCCAGGCCGGTCCGGACCGCGCCCACGAGGTGCTGCTCCCGGGCGACCAGGTTGTCGAAGCCCGCCTCGGTGAGCGCCTTGCAGGCGGAGGCGATGGAGTACACCCCGATGACGTTGGGGGAACCGGCCTCGTGGCGGGCGGCGGTGGAGTGCCATTCGACGTCCACGCCGCCGTCGGTGCGACGGGCGACCTTGCGCGAGGCGCCGCCGCCCGCGAGGTAGGGCTCGGCCTGCTGCAGCCAGTCGGACCGGCCGGCGAGGACGCCCGAGCCGAAGGGCGCGTACAGCTTGTGTCCGGAGAAGGCGACCCAGTCGACGTCCAGCTCGGCGATGTCGACGGGGTGGTGCGGGGCGAGCTGCGCGGCGTCCAGCACGATCCGGGCACCGTGCGCGTGCGCGGCGGCGGCCAGCTCCTTCACCGGCCACAGCTCGCCGGTGACGTTGGAGGCACCGGTGACGCAGACCAGCGCGGGGCCGTAGGGGTCGCGGTCGGCGAGGGCCCGCTCCAGCGTCTCGACGGCCTGGGCGGGGGTGCGCGGGGCGTTCAGGTAGGTCACCCGGGCGTCGCGCCACGGCAGCAGCGAGGCGTGGTGCTCGGTCTCGTACACGAAGACCTGGCAGTCGGCCGGGACGACCGCGGCCAGCAGGTTCAGCGAGTCGGTGGTCGAGCGGGTGAAGATCACCTGGTCGTCGGCGCGGCAGCCGAGGAACTCCGCGACCGTCGCGCGGCTGTTCTCGAAGAGGTCCGTGGAGAGCTGCGAGAGGTAACCGGCCCCTCGGTGGACGCTGCCGTAGTACGGGGCGTACGCGGCGACATCGTCCCAGACGCGCTGGAGGGCGGGGGCGCTGGCGGCGTAGTCGAGAGCGGCGTAGGTGACCTCACCACCCGTGACCAGCGGAACCGTCACATCCTTACCCAGAACCGGCAGAGGGGCACAAAGCGACTGGTCGGCGGCAGCGGTGAAGACAGACATGGCGAACTCCCGTAAGAGGCAGGCGAATTGCATGCGCCGGCGGATACGCGGCAGCGCAGCGGAGAGAAAAGGGGTGTGCGGAGGAGGGCCGACGGCCCTATCGCATTCGCGTGCTCACAAGAGACTCCCTAGGGACCAGGACCCCGGGGGTTGGCATTCACAGATGCCGAGGGGCCCGCGCTTGCCGCAGACCTCGCTGCCTACGGCCTGGTCTTCACCCGGGGCACCCCGCCACGGACGGAGGGTTGCCGGACAGCGGGCCGGGGCCGTAGTCGCTGTCACTCATGACCTGACCAGCATCTTGCCATACGCACAAAGACGCGCAAGGCGCAGTCCAGGATCCGGACTGCGCCCTGCGCCACATTTCCGCCTGTTTCAGGCGTTGCTGGCCGCCACCCAGCGCTCCAGCACCCGTGCCGCCGCCCCGGAGTCGATGGACTCGGCGGCCTTCGCCATCCCGGCCGCGAGCTGCTCGTTCAGCGTGCCGTCCGCCGCGTCCAGCGCCACCAGCGCCGCCGCCGAGTTGAGCAGCACGGCATCGCGCGCCGGTCCCCGCTCGCCGCCCAGCACCCGGCGGGCCACATCGGCGTTGTACGAGGCGTCCGCACCGCGCAGGGCCTGCACGGGCACCAGTTCCAGACCGACGTCGCGCGGGTCGAACGCCTCCTCGCGCACCGCTCCGTCCCGGACCACCCAGACCCGCGAGGTCGCGGTCGTCGTCAGCTCGTCCAGACCGTCGTCGCCGCGGAAGACCAGCGCCGAATTGCCCCGCCCGGCCAGCACCCCGGCGACGATGGGCGCCATCTTCAGGTCGGCCACGCCGACGGCCTGCGCACGCACCCGGGCCGGGTTGGTGAGCGGCCCGAGGATGTTGAACGTCGTCGGCGCGCCGAGCTCCTTGCGGGCCCTGGAGACGTGGCGCAGGGCGGGGTGGAACTTCACCGCGAAGCAGAAGGTGATGCCCGCCTCCTCGGCGACCTCGACGACCCGCTGCGCGGAGAGGTCCAGGTTGACGCCGAGCTTCTCCAGCACATCGGAGGAACCGCTCGCCGACGAGGAGGCGCGGTTGCCGTGCTTGACGACCTTGGCGCCGGTGCCGGCGATGACGATCGCCGACATGGTGGAGATGTTGACCGTCTTGGCGAGGTCGCCGCCGGTGCCGACGATGTCGACCGTACGACCGGGTACGTGGATGGTCTTGGCGTGCTCGTACATCGCCCGTACCAGGCCGGACACCTCGTCGATCGTCTCGCCCTTGGCCCGCAGCGCCACCGCGAACCCGGCGATCTGCACATCGGTCGCCTCGCCGCTCATGATGCGGTCCATCGCCCACGCGGTGTCGTCGGCGGTGAGGTTCTCACCGCGCAGCAGGGGGTTCAGCATGCCGGGCCAGGAACGGTCCGCCACGCTGTCGCCGCCGATCGGGGTCACAACGTTCATGGTCCGCTCCTGGGTCCACAGCCGGTAAAAGGGATGCCTCCACCCTATCGAGCGCCGGGGACGGCAAAGAGCCCCGTCCATCGAATGGACGGGGCTCCTGCTGTGGCGATCAGTTCAAGCGATCAGTGGTGACCGTGGCCGCTGGTGATCTCCTTGTACTCCTCGGCGGTGGGCTTGGCGATCTGGTTGTCCTCGCCGAAGTAGCCCTTGCTGAGCCGGGCCCGCAGCTTCTGCAGGGCCGACACCTTGCGCTCGACACCGTTCTCGTCGACCGTCGGGCCGATCTCGACCGGCTTGTACTGCTCGTGCGCGGTGAGCGTGTGCAGCTGCCCGGGGCTGAGCGGCTCGTGGATCTCGACGAACTCACCGTGCGGCAGGCGCTTGATGATGCCGGACTCGCGCCCGTGCAGCACCTTCTCCTTGTCGCGGCGCTGGAGGCCGAGGCAGATCCGCCGGGTGGCGATGAACGCGAGGACCGGGCCGACGAAGATGAAGATCCGGACGAACCAGGAGATGGCGTTCAGCGACAGGTGGAAGTGCGTGGCCCACAGGTCGTTGCCACCGCCGATGAAGACGATGACGTACTCGGTGATCCAGGCGACGCCGAAGGCCGTCCGGGTCGGGGCGTTGCGCGGGCGGTCCAGGATGTGGTGCTCGCGCTTGTCGCCGGTGACCCAGGACTCGACGAACGGGTAGACCGCGATGATCGCGAGCACCAGTCCGAAGGCCATCAGCGGGATGAACACACCCAGTACGAGCGTGTGACCCCAGAGGTTGATCTCCCAGCCCGGCATCACTCGGATCAGACCCTCGGCGAAGCCCATGTACCAGTCGGGCTGGGCGCCGGTGGACACCTGGTCCGGGCGGTACGGGCCGATGGCCCAGATCGGGTTGATCGAGGCGATGGCCGCGATGACGGCGATGATGCCGAAGACCAGGAAGAAGAAACCGCCGGCCTTCGCCATGTACACCGGCAGCAGCGGCATGCCGACGACGTTCTTGTTGGTGCGGCCGGGACCCGCGAACTGCGTGTGCTTGTGGTAGAAGACCAGGATCAGGTGCGCCACCAGCAGACCGAGCATGATGCCCGGCAGCAGCAGGATGTGGATCGAGTAGAACCGGGCGACGAAGTCGTGACCGGGGAACTCTCCGCCGAACAGGAACATCGAGATGTACGTGCCGACGATCGGCATCGACAGGATCGCGCCCTGGGTGAAGCGGACACCCGTACCGGACAGCAGGTCGTCCGGGAGCGAGTAGCCGGTGAAGCCGGTGAACATGCCCAGCACGAACAGCAGGAAGCCGAACAGCCAGTTGATCTCACGCGGCTTGCGGAACGCACCCGTGAAGAAGACGCGCATCATGTGCACGAACATGCCGGCCAGGAAGATCAGCGCGGCCCAGTGGTGGATCTGCCGGACCAGCAGACCACCGCGGACGTCGAAGCTGATGTCCAGCGTCGAGGCGTAGGCCTCGGACATCCGGATGCCCTGCATCGGCTCGTACGAGCCGTGGTACACGACCTCGTTCATGCTCGGGTGGAAGAACAGCGTCAGGTACACACCCGTGAGGATGATGATGATGAAGCTGTAGAGGGCGATCTCACCGAGCATGAAGGACCAGTGGTCCGGGAAGATCTTGCGCATGTTGGCCTTGGCCAGGGAGTAGATCCCGAGCCGGCCGTCCGCCCAGTCGGCCACCCGCTCACCGGCGGGCGCCTTGCGCTGTGTGTCGGTCGCAGTACTCATCCGCGCTCCCAGAATGCAGGACCGACGGGCTCTTCGAAGTCACCGAGCGCCTCGAGGTTGCCCTCACTGTTCACACCGATCCGCAGCTGCGGAAGGGCGTGACCGGCCGGACCGAAGATGACGCGGGCGCCGTCGGAGAGGTCGAAGGTGGACTGGTGGCACGGGCAGAGCACGTGGTGCGTCTGCTGCTCGTACAGGCTGATCGGGCAGCCGACGTGCGTGCAGATCTTGGAGAAGGCCACGATTCCCTCGTGGGCCCACTCGCGCTCGCGCTTGTCCTTGATGTTCTCCGGCTGGATACGGATGATCATCAGCGCGGCCTTGGCGATCTGGTTCTGGAAGTCCTCCGCGTCCTCCTTCAGGCCCTCGGGCATGGCGAAGGTCAGCGAACCGACGGCGACGTCCTCGGGACGCAGCGGCTCCATCGTGTTCATGTTGATGAGCTGCTTGCCCTTGGCCCACAGGGTGTTGCGGAGCTTCTTCTCCGGCAGCGGACCGAGGTCGCGCAGCAGCACCACACCGGAGAGCGGCACCAGGGCCAGCGCGCCGAACATGGTGTTGCGGATCAGCTTGCGCCGACCGAACGCGGACTCCTCGGCACCTGCCGCGAAGTCCGCCAGGACCTTCGCCTTGACCTCGGGCTCGGCCTCGATGGCGTGCCGGTCGTCGGCGACCTCCACGTCGGACATCAGCGTGCGCGCCCAGTGGACGGCGCCGGCGCCGATCGCGAAGAGGGCCACGCCCAGGGTCAGACCCAGGGAGAAGTTGAGCGCGCTCACATGGCCGAAGGGCCAGATGTACACGATCTTGTCGACCGGGAAGATGACGTACGAGGCGATGAAGCCGATCGTCGCCAGCATGGACAGCGTGAACATGAACGCGACGGCGCGCTCGGAGCGCTTCGCGGCCCGTTCGTCGATGTCCTGGATGCGCGGCTTGTGGGCCGGCAGCCCCGGGTCGGCGAACGGGTCGTCCGCGACCTCTACCGCGCCGTGCGCGGTGTCCTGCTCAGCGGGCAGGTTCTCGTCTGGAATCTCTTGGCTACTCATGACTTCTTGGCCTTAGCGGTGTGGGCCGCGACCCAAATGGCAACTGCGATCAGTGCGCCGAGCCCGAAGATCCAGGCGAACAGCCCCTCGCTGACCGGCCCCAGGCCGCCCAGCTTCAGACCACCCGGGTTCTCCGACTGGGCGCTGTTGACGGTCTGGATGTACGCGATGATGTCCCGCTTCTGCTGCTCGGGCATCGTCGTGTCCGGGAAGGACGGCATGCTCTGCGGGCCGGTCTGCATGGCCTCGTAGATGTGCTTCGGGTCCACGCCTTCAAGGCTGGGCGCGTACTTGCCGTTCGTCAGCGCGCCGCCCTCACCGGTGAAGTTGTGGCACTGCGCGCAGTTGGTACGGAACAGGTCGCCACCCTTGGCGATGTCCGCACCTTCAGGGCTGACCATGTCCTTGGTCGGAATGATCGGACCGGCGCCGAGCGACGCGACGTACGCCGCGAGCTGATCGATCTGCGCCTGGTTGTAGATGACCTTCTTCTTCGGCACCTGGGCGCCGGGCTGCTGCGCCGGCATACGGCCCGTACCGACCTGGAAGTCAACGGCGGCGGAGCCCACGCCGACCAGGCTCGGCCCGTCGGTGGTGCCCTGACCGCCGGTTCCGTGGCAGCTGGCGCAACCGACGGAGTACAGCTTCTTGCCCTCGTCGATGGCGAGGGACTGGGCGGTTTCGTCGGCCTGCGCCTTACTCGCGGGCGCAAACGCGGCGTACAGCCCCCCAGTGGCCGCCAGCGCGAGGAGTAGTACGACGACCGCCGCCAACGGATGGCGTCGTCGTGCGGAGAGCTTTTTCACGGATTACCCCGGTGTCAGGATCTTCTGCGTCGATGCTGGATGTGGTTCGGGTTCGAGCCCGGTTACTTGATCATGTAGATCGTGGCGAAGAGGCCGATCCATACGACATCGACGAAGTGCCAGTAATAGGACACGACGATGGCGGCGGTCGCCTGTTCGTGGGTGAACCTCTTGGCTGCGTATGTCCTGCCCAGAACGAGCAGGAAGGCGATGAGACCGCCTGTCACATGCAGACCGTGGAAGCCGGTGGTCAGGTAGAACACCGAGCCGTACGGGTCGGAGGACAGCGAGAGGCCGTCCTTCTTCACCAGCTCGGTGTACTCGAAGACCTGGCCTCCGATGAAGATCGCACCCATCACGAAAGTGATCACGAACCAGGCACGGAGCTTCTTCACATCGCCCCGCTCCGCGGCGAAGACGCCGAGCTGGCAGGTGAGTGAGGAGAGCACCAGGATCGTGGTGTTCGTCGCCGAGAACGGGAAGTTCAGGGCCGAAGCCATTTCCTTCCAGTGGTCCGGTCCCATCACCGATCGCAGGGTGAAGTACATCGCGAAGAGGGCCGCGAAGAACATCAGCTCGGAACTCAACCAGATGATGGTTCCGACGCTGGTGAGGTTCGGTCGATTGACCGACGGGTGCGCGTGCCCGGTTTCTACTGTCGTTGCTGTCGCCACGACCGACATTATGTCGGTCGCTTATCCCGCCCTCACCCCGGGGGGTGCCGTTCGGTGTGTCAGGCGGGTGTGTCCTCCCCGAACGGCCCATGGATCCGCTGTCCCGGGCGGTGCTGACAGGACGTCGGGCGGAGTACGATCCGCGCATCGGTTCATGCCCGGAAAGCCCCGAAGACACAGATGTCACGGAGGAACAATGCAGCCGACCGCCACGGTCCTGGTCTACAGCGACGACGCCAACACCCGTGAGCAGGTGAGGCTGGCAGCCGGGCACAGGCCCGCGGCCGATGTGCCACCGGTGGAATTCCTGGAATGCGCCACGCTGCCCGCCGTGCTGGAGGCGCTGGACCGCGGCGGCATCGACGTCTGCGTGCTGGACGGCGAGACGGCGCCCGCGGGCGGCATGGGCGTCTGCCGGCAGATCAAGGACGAGATCTTCCACTGCCCGCCGGTACTGCTGCTGATCGGGCGCCCCCAGGACGCCTGGCTGGCCACCTGGAGCCGTGCGGACGCCGCGGTGACCCTGCCGGTCGAACCGGTCGAGTTCGCGGACGCCCTGGCCGCCCTGCTGCGCAGCAGGGACTGCGTGAACGCCTGAGTCCCGCCGCGGTTTCGTCCGTGGCCCCATGGAGGGGCAGCGCACTCCCCGGTCCGGTCAGACCTCGGGGCGCAGTCGCGCCGCCTGGATCGTGTCCGTACGGTCCGGCGTGGTGTTCTTCTGCAGGGCGCTGCCCTTCAGCCATTTGGCCCAGGACAGGTTCCAGTCCCCGTAGCCGTTGTCGAACGGCGTCATCGTCTCGCCCTGGCTGCCCACGACCGTGACGATGTCGCCCTGGCGCACGGTGTTGTAGAACCACTCGGCCTGGCTGGTGCTCATGCCCGTACAGCCGTGGCTGACGTTCGCGTACCCCTGCGAGCCGGTGGACCAGGGGGCCGCGTGCACGTACTCGCCGCTCCAGGTGACGCGCGTCGCGTAGTAGACCAGCAGGTCGTACGAGTCGGAGGAGCCCTCCGCGATACCGATCGTCTCCCCGCGCATACGTACGTTGTACTCCTTGCCCAGCACGACCTTGACGCCGTTTCGGGTGGAGAAGCCGGGCTTGCCGGTCGTGACCGGAATGGTGTTGATCACTTTCCCGTTGCGCTTGACCGTCATCGAGTGCGCCGCGGCGTCCGTCACGGCCTCGATGCGGTCGCCCGTGGTGAGCCTCAGCGCCTTCGTGGGGGCGCCGTAGAGGGCGTCGGTGACCTTGACCCCGGCCAGGCCGCTGGTGACGTCGATGGTGGCCCTGGCGGGCCAGTAGTCCTTGGGGCGGTAGTGCAGGGTCTTGTCGTCGACCCAGTACCAGGAACCGGTCACGGCGGGTGTCGAGCGGACCCTGAGGGCGCGCTCGACGTTGGCCCTGGACGCCTTGTCCTTGATCGGAGCGCTGAGTTCCGCCGTGATGGGCTGTCCGACGCCGTAGGTGCCCGCCTGGGGGCCGAAGGCGACCTTCAGGAACTTCTTGGCGGAGGTGGTTCCGAAAGAGAGCGTACGGCCGCCCGGAGCGCCGTCGTCGTCCTCCGTGCTGACCCGCACGGTGTACCGGGCGCCGGCGGCGAGCGGGAGGGTGGAGTGCCACCGCTTCCCGTCGGCGTCGAGTTCGCCCGCGAGGTGGCGGCCCGTCGTGTCGACGGCCGACACGTCCGTGATCCGGCCGTCGTCGCCGTTGACCGTGACCTCCAGCGGCTTGCCGGGGTCGACCTTCCCGTCGCCGTCCGACGCGTTGGAGGAGATCTCGTCCACAGCGTCGTACGGCTTCTCCGCGAGCGGATGGCCGCCGGACCCGCCACAGGCGGTCATGCCTGCGGCCAGGGTCACGACCAGCAAGGTGCAGCCCACTGCGGGGCGGATGCGCGGCGTGTGGTTCATGGACCCACGCTATGAAAGTTCATCCGTATCAGCGCGCGGTGTGACTGCAAACGGGGGACCCGCACTCCTCTCGGTGGAGAAGTGCGGGCCCCCCGTCAGGTGGAGCGGTGACGCGAGGTCACTGGGTGCGGTTCTCACCGCGGTAGTACTCGAAGACCCAGCCGAAGAGACCGATCAGGATGACCGGGGCCGAGAAGTAGAGCAGCCACCAGCCGAAGATGATTCCCATGAAGGCGAGGGCACCGCCGACCGCCAGCGAGAGCGGCTGCCAGCTGTGCGGGGAGAAGAACCCCACCTCGCCGGCCTCGTCCGCGACGTCGGCTTCCTTGTTGTCCTGCGCCAGGGCGTCGACCCGCCGGGCCGTGAAGGCCAGGTAGAAGCCGATCATGACGCTCAGCCCGAAGGCCAGGACGAGTGCGGTGGTACCGGCCGGCTCCTTCGACCACACGCCGTACGTGACGGCCATGGCGAGGATGAAGACGCTCAGCCAGATGAACATCTTGCCCTGGATCTTCACTTGCCGGCCTCCTTGCCACCAGCGAGGGCCTTGTCATCCTCGGAGTGGTGCTCCAGCTGCTCGAGCGCCGCGATCTCCGGGTGATGCAGGTCGAACGCCGGGGATTCGGAACGGATCCGCGGCAGGGTGAGGAAGTTGTGCCGCGGCGGCGGGCAGGAGGTCGCCCACTCCAGCGAACGGCCGTAGCCCCACGGGTCGTCGACCTCGATCTTCTTGCCGTACTTGGCGGTCTTCCACACGTTGTAGAAGAACGGCAGCATCGACAGGCCGAGCAGGAACGAGGAGATCGTCGAGATCGTGTTCAGCGCGGTGAAGCCGTCCGCGGCGAGGTAGTCCGCGTAACGACGCGGCATTCCCTCGGCACCGAGCCAGTGCTGCACCAGGAACGTGCCGTGGAAGCCCACGAACAGCGTCCAGAACGTGATCTTGCCGAGCCGCTCGTCCAGCATCTTGCCGGTGAACTTCGGCCACCAGAAGTGGAATCCGGAGAACATCGCGAAGACCACGGTGCCGAAGATGACGTAGTGGAAGTGCGCGACGACGAAGTACGAGTCCGACACGTGGAAGTCCATCGGGGGCGATGCCAGGATCACGCCGGTCAGACCACCGAAGGTGAAGGTGATCAGGAAGCCGACGGCCCAGAGCATCGGTGTCTCGAAGGACAACGACCCCTTCCACATCGTGCCGATCCAGTTGAAGAACTTCACACCGGTCGGTACCGCGATGAGGAAGGTCATGAACGAGAAGAACGGCAGCAGCACACCGCCCGTGACGTACATGTGGTGCGCCCACACGGTCACGGAGAGGCCCGCGATGGCGATCGTCGCGCTGATCAGGCCGATGTAGCCGAACATCGGCTTCCGGCTGAACACCGGAATCACTTCGGAAATGATTCCGAAGAATGGCAAGGCGATGATGTACACCTCTGGATGGCCGAAGAACCAGAAGAGGTGTTGCCAGAGCAATGCGCCGCCATTGGCCGCGTCGAAGACATGCGCCCCGAATTTACGGTCCGCCTCCAGCGCGAAGAGCGCGGCGGCGAGGACCGGGAAGGCCAGCAGGACCAGCACACCGGTCAGCAGGACGTTCCAGACGAAGATCGGCATGCGGAACATCGTCATGCCGGGAGCGCGCATGCAGATGATCGTGGTGATGAAGTTGACCGAACCGAGGATCGTGCCGAAGCCGGAGAAGGCCAGACCCATGATCCACATGTCGGCGCCGACACCCGGCGACCGGACCGCGTCCGAGAGCGGGGAGTAGGCGAACCAGCCGAAGTCCGCCGCACCCTGCGGGGTGAGGAAGCCGGCCACCGCGATGATCGAACCGAAGAGGTACAGCCAGTACGCGAACATGTTCAGCCGCGGGAACGCCACGTCGGGCGCGCCGATCTGCAGCGGCATGATCCAGTTCGCGAATCCGGCGAACAGCGGCGTCGCGAACATCAGCAGCATGATCGTGCCGTGCATCGTGAACGCCTGGTTGAACTGCTCGTTCGACATGATCTGCGTGCCGGGACGGGCCAGTTCGGCGCGCATGAAGAGCGCCATCAGACCGCCGATGCAGAAGAACGCGAACGATGTGACCAGGTACATCGTGCCGATCGTCTTGTGGTCAGTGGTGGTCAGCCACTTGATGACGACGTTTCCCGGCTGCTTCCGCCGGACCGGCAGCTCGTCCTCGTACGAGTCGTCTGCTGCCGCGGCACCCTGAGGTTCGTTGAGGATGCTCACAGTTTGTTCGTCTCCGCATTCCTGGCCGGGTCAGTCTGCTCGATGCCGGCCGGCACGTAGCCCGTCTGGCCCTTCTTCGCCAGCTCCTTGAGGTGCGCCTGGTAGCGCTCCGGGGAGACGACCTTGACGTTGAAGAGCATCCGGGAGTGGTCGGCGCCGCAGAGCTCGGCGCACTTGCCCATGAAGGTGCCCTCCTGGTTGGGAGTCACCTCGAAGGCGTTGGTGTGGCCCGGAAAGACGTCCTGCTTCATGAGGAACGGCACCACCCAGAAGGAGTGGATGACGTCCCGCGAAGTCAGAACGAAGCGGACCTTCTCGCCCTTCGGCAGCCACAGGGTCGGACCCGGGTTGCCGTTCTGCGGGTTCCGCGTTCCCGGGATGCCGAAGTCGTAGACGCCTTCCGCACCCTTGGGGAAGTCCTTCTGGAACCGGTTGGGGATGGCATCGAGCTCCTTGGGGATCACGTTGCCCGTGGCGGTCGAGCCGTCCACGTTCTCGATGTAGTTGAAGCCCCAGCTCCACTGATAGCCGACCACGTTGATGGTGTGGGCCGGCTTCGGAGAGAGCGAAAGGATCTTCGATTCATCGCGCGCGGTGAAGTAGAACAACACCGAGACGATGATCAGAGGGACCACGGTGTACAGCGCCTCGATGGGCATGTTGTACCTGGTCTGCGGAGGAACCTCGACCTTGGTGCGGCTGCGCCGGTGGAAGATGACGCTCCACAGGATCAGGCCCCAGACCAGCACGCCCGTGGCGAGCGCTGCCGCCCACGAGCCCTGCCAGAGGGAAAGGATCCGTGGTGCCTCTTCTGTTACCGGCGTGGGCATACCAAGGCGGGGGAAGTCCTTGTATGTGCAACCGGTGGCGGTCGCCAGGATCAGGCCCGCAGTCAGCACCTGCGGCAGCTTCCGCCGCATCGGGCGCCGCGACGAGCGGTCGGAGCCGTTGGGACTCACGTAGCGCCTTCCCGAGAGTCTCGCCCGCGCGGTCGGCGCGGCCGTCTTTCTGGTCGGTCGCCGCCCTGACGCGGGCAGGGGTTTGGATGTTTATGCGGACCAAACCCTACTGGACGCTATTTGGGGTCGCGCGGGGAGGGTGCCCAACGCGCCGTCCGACTCCCCGAAGGGGTGGAATACGGGCCTCCGAGCACCATCTGACGCCCCCTCGTGGGCGGCCCGTCCCCGGGTCCGGGCCCGGCTCGGGCTAGCGTGGCCGCGTGCCCTACTTCGACACCGCATCCTCCGCTCCCCTGCACCCCGTCGCACGTCAGGCGCTGCTTGCCGCGCTGGACGAGGGCTGGGCCGACCCGGCCAGGCTCTACCGCGAGGGACGGCGGGCCCGGCTGCTGCTGGACGCCGCCCGGGAGGCCGCCGCCGAGGCCGTCGGATGCCGTCCGGACGAGCTCACATTCACCCCTTCGGGGACCCGGGCGGTGCACTCGGGGATGTCCGGGGCTCTCGCGGGACGTCGGCGTGTCGGCCGCCATCTGGTCGTCTCCTCGGTCGAACACTCGTCGGTGCTCCATTCGGCGGCCGCCCATGAGGCCCAGGGCGGATCGGTCTCCGAGGTCCCGGTGGACCGGTCGGGGGCGGTGAGCACGGCGGCGTTCGCGGACGCGCTGCGCGAGGACACCGCGCTGGCCTGTCTGCAGTCCGCCAATCACGAGGTCGGCACCGAGCAGCCGGTGGCCGGGGTCGCGGAGGTCTGCCGGGCGGCGGGGGTGCCGCTGCTGGTGGACGCCGCGCAGTCGCTGGGCCGGGAGCCGGTGCCGGACGGCTGGTCGCTGCTGGTGGGCAGCGCGCACAAATGGGGCGGGCCCTCCGGCGTCGGGCTGCTGGCGGTGCGCAAGGGGGTGCGGTTCGCCGCTCAAGGACCGGCCGACGAGCGGGAGTCGGGACGGGCGGCGGGTTTCGAGAACATTCCGGCGATCGTCGCCGCGGCGGCGTCGCTGCGCGCCGTGCGGGCCGAGGCCGCGGCCGAGTCCGTACGGCTGCGGGCCCTGGTGGACCGCATCAGGGCCACGGTGGCGGAGACGGTGCCCGATGTGGAGGTGGTCGGCGACCCGGTGCGGCGACTGCCGCACCTGGTGACCTTCTCCTGTCTCTATGTCGACGGGGAGACACTGCTGCACGAGCTGGACCGGGCCGGGTTCTCCGTGTCGTCCGGCTCGTCCTGCACCAGCAGCACGCTGACGCCGAGCCATGTGCTCAGGGCCATGGGAGTGCTGTCGGAGGGGAACGTACGGGTGTCGCTGCCGAACGGCACCGCCGAGGAGGACGTCGACCGCTTCCTGGACGTGCTGCCCCGGGTGGTGGCGGAGGTACGGCAGAGGCTGGGCGCGCCCGCTGCGGTGCCCCCCTCCCCCGCCCCGGCCGCGTCCCTGGTGGTCGACGCGCTCGGGAAGCGGTGCCCGATCCCGGTGATCGAGCTCGCAAAGGTGATCGGGGAGGTGCCGCCGGGCGGGACGGTGACCGTGCTCTCCGACGACGAGGCGGCACGCCTGGACATCCCGGCCTGGTGCGCCATGCGCGAGCAGGAGTACGTGGGCGAGGAGCCGGCGGACCGCGGCTCGGCCTATGTGGTCCGCCGGCTCGTCTGAGCCCGTCCGCCGGATCAGCCCAGGTGCGTGCGGACCTCGGCGGCGGCCTCGTCGCCGTACGCCTTGGTGAAGCGGTCCATGAAGTGGGTGCGGCGCAGGGTGTACTCCTGGGTGCCGACCGTCTCGATGACCAGGGTGGCCAGCATGCAGCCGACCTGGGCGGCGCGCTCCAGGCCGACGCCCCAGGCGAGACCGGAGAGGAAACCGGCCCGGAAGGCGTCGCCGACGCCGGTCGGGTCGGCCTTGATCTCCTCCTCCGGGCAGCCGACCTCGATCGGCTCCTGGCCGGCGCACTCGATGCGCACGCCACGGGCGCCGAGGGTGGTGACCCGGTGGCCGACCTTGGCCAGGATCTCCTCGTCGGTCCAGCCGGTCTTGGACTCGATGAGCCCCTTCTCGTACTCGTTGGAGAAGAGGTACGTGGCGCCGTCCAGGAGGATCCGGATCTCGTCGCCGTCCATCCGCGCGATCTGCTGCGAGAAGTCCGCGGCGAACGGGATGCCGCGGGAGCGGCACTCCTCGGTGTGGCGGAGCATCCCCTCGGGGTCGTCGGCGCCGATCGAGACCAGGTCGAGGCCGCCGACCCGGTCGGCGACGGCCTTCAGCTCGATGAGCCGGGCCTCGCTCATCGCACCGGTGTAGAAGGAACCGATCTGGTTGTGGTCGGCATCCGTCGTGCAGACGAAGCGGGCGGTGTGCAGGACCTCGGAGATCCGGACCGACCCGGTGTCGACGCCGTGGCGGTCGAGCCAGGCGCGGTACTCGTCGAAGTCGGAGCCGGCTGCGCCGACCAGGATCGGCTCCGTGCCCAGCAGGCCCATGCCGAAGCAGATGTTGGCGGCGACACCGCCCCGGCGCACGTCGAGGTTGTCGACCAGGAAGGAGAGCGAGACCGTGTGCAGCTGATCCGCGACCAGCTGGTCGGCGAAACGGCCGGGGAAGGTCATGAGGTGATCGGTGGCGATGGAGCCGGTGACTGCGATTCGCACGGGGAGACTGCTCCTGCGGAGATCGGGGGGAACGGGTGACTGTGTTCCCGGGGCGGCGTGACAGTTCACGCTACCGGTTCCCCGGACCCGCCCTGAAGGGGGAAAAACTACCCGATAGTAGGGCTTTCTTCCTGTGGCCTGCGGTGCCTACGGTGCGGTTATGTCGAACCACATCGCCACGCGCGAGTCCGAGATCAGCCTGGCCGAGCTGCGCGGTGACTGCGCGCGGATGGCTCCGCACTGGGTGGCCCACCCGAAGTCTGCCCCCGTTCCGGTCGCGCCGTCCCGGATTCACGGGGTCACCGTGCCCGCCGCCTCCGCCCGGCTGATCGACGCCATGTCCGACTACGGCGACTGAGAGGCGCCGAAGACCGGTACCGATCGCGCCTGACGCCCCGCGCGGGAAACCTGCGGGAACCGTGCGCGCCGCTGCCCCGTCCCATCGTTGTCCCCGATCCGGGGGCGGACGACAGGCCGGGCGACGGCATGTGACGGCAATGCAGGCGAAGGAGCGATCCGGTGAGCACCGAGCGACCCGACAACGACGTGACCGGCCCCCGGCGGCGTTCGCCGCTCGCCGTGGCCTCGGTGGCGGCAGCCGTACTGCTGGCCGGTGGCGGTGGCGCGTACTGGGCGGCGACCGCGGCCGACGGCGACGGCAGGTCCGGCGGCAGCGCGGACGCCGACGGGCGGCGTACCCCGCCCCCGCTGGCCCTGGGCGGGCACGCGGGCACTCCGACGGCGCCCGAGAGTCCCGGAGGCCCCCCACGGGGCATCGCGCCGGGCGAGCCCGATCCGAACGGCGGCCGGGTGGTCTACCGCGCGTCCGGCAAGCTGCCCGAGGGGCCGCGCACGGCTGCCGTGCAGCGCGCGGAGGGGACCGTCTCCGCGGCCGAGGTGGCCCGGCTGGCGAAGGCGCTGGGGCTGGCGGGCACGCCGCAGGCGGAGGAGACGTACTGGAAGGTGGGGTCCGACGGGGACGGTTCGGGCCCGGTCCTGCGGGTGGAGAAGCAGGCTCCGGGCACCTGGAGCTTCACCCGGTACGGCTCCGGCGGTACGGACAACTGCCAAAAAGCGACGGTCTGTTCGGGCGAGCAGCCGGCTCCGGGCGGCGGCTCCCCGGTGAGCGAGAGCGCCGCCAGGGCTGCCGCGACACCGGTGCTGAAGGCGGCGGGCCAGGACGACGCCGCGCTGGACACCCGCCAACTCATGGGTTCGGTACGGGTGGTGAACGCCGACCCGAAGGTGGACGGCCTTCCCACGTACGGCTGGTCGACCGGGATCCAGGTGGGCCCGGACGGTGAAGTGGTCGGCGGCAGCGGGCAGTTGAAGGGCCTGGCGAAGGGCGACAGCTATCCGGTGATCGGCGCGGCCGGGGCACTGGAGCAGCTGAACGGTTCGGCGCCCGGCACGGGTACGCGCGCGGACATCGGCGGATGCGCCGCCCCCGTACCACTGGACGAAGGCCGAAAGACGCCGAAGGCCCACTGCGGGGCGCGGACCGGGGCGGAGCGGCCGACGACGACCGTGACGGTCGAGAAGGCGGTGTTCGGACTGGCGGTGCAGTACGTGGCGGGCAAGCAGACGCTCGTACCGTCCTGGCTCTTCTCGGTGCGGCCGGCCGCCGGCGGCCTGGGCACCACGGTGTCGCAGGTCGCCGTGGCCCCGTCGTACCTGGCGAAGAACGCACCCTCGACGACCGCCCCCGTACCGGCCCCGACGCCTTCCCCGGGGAACGCGGAGAAGTCCCGCCAGTCGCTGTCGTACAGCGCCGACGGGCGGACCCTGTCGGTGACGTTCTGGGGCGGGGTGTGCAGTGCGTACACCGCGAGCGCGACCGAGGGCGCGGACCGGGTGACCGTGAGGGTGACGGAGTCGAAGCAGCCCGGGAAGAAGGTCTGCATCATGATCGCCAAGGAGCTGACCCGGAAGGTGACGCTCGACGCGCCGCTCGGCGACCGGAGGGTGGTCGACGCGGCGTCGGGCGCCGACGTACCCCGCGGCTGAGAGCCGGACCCTCGGATACGACGACGGCGGTCCCGGAATCCGGGGCCGCCGCCGTTGTGTCGTTCCGCGCGCCGCCCTCGGGCGTGCGCGCCGCCTTCAGGACTCAGCTGAAGGAGTCGCCGCAGGCGCAGGAGCCCGTGGCGTTGGGGTTGTCGATCGTGAAGCCCTGCTTCTCGATGGTGTCGACGAAGTCGATGGAGGCGCCGCCCAGGTACGGAGCGCTCATCCGGTCGGTGACGACCTTGACGCCGTCGAAGTCCTTCACGACGTCACCGTCGAGCGAACGCTCGTCGAAGAAGAGCTGGTAGCGCAGGCCCGAGCAGCCGCCGGGCTGGACGGCGACGCGCAGCGCCAGGTCGTCACGGCCTTCCTGCTCCAGCAGGCCCTTGACCTTGGCTGCGGCGGCGTCGGACAGGAGGATGCCGTCGCTCACGGTGGTGGTCTCGTCCGATACGGACATCTGCTTCTCTCCCGGGTTGTACGGAGACTGCTTGCCGACGTTGCAACCGTCGGGACCGCGGATTCATTCCGGGCCGAGCGCTTGCCTGTTCCAATCATGCTCGCACACCGGTCGGCCGGGGGGATGCGTCACATCGACACTATGGCCATCGTCAAAGTGACGTGAACCGGATATGATAGATAGCGTCAATTAGACGAAAAGGCTTTCGCAGAAGCTTTCAGCAGAGAAGAAAGGGTGCGTGACGTGACCACGGCCCACCCCGTCCAGGATCTCGACGTCCAGCCGACGCCCCTCGCCCTGCTCCTGCTCGGCCGTGAGGCCGACCCGAGGAGCGAGCGCGGCGTCGAATGCCCCGGCGACCTGCCATCCCCGTCCGACCCGGACCTGGTGGAGCGTGCCCGTGCGGCCAAGGCGAAGCTCGGGGACAAGGTGTTCGTCCTCGGCCACCACTACCAGCGCGACGAGGTCATCCAGTTCGCCGATGTCACCGGCGACTCGTTCAAGCTCGCCCGGGACGCGGCCGCGCGGCCGGAGGCCGAGTACATCGTCTTCTGCGGCGTGCACTTCATGGCCGAGTCCGCGGACATCCTGACCACCGAGGACCAGAAGGTCGTGCTGCCGGACCTGGCGGCGGGCTGCTCCATGGCCGACATGGCCACCGCCGAGCAGGTCGCCGAGTGCTGGGACGTGCTGACCGAGGCCGGGGTCGCCGAGCAGGTCGTACCCGTCTCGTACATGAACTCCTCCGCCGACATCAAGGCCTTCACCGGGCGGCACGGCGGCACGATCTGTACCTCGTCCAATGCGAAGCGGGCGCTGGAGTGGGCCTTCGAGCAGGGCGAGAAGGTCCTCTTCCTGCCCGACCAGCACCTGGGCCGGAACACCGCGGTCCGGGACATGGGGATGTCGCTGGAGGACTGCGTCCTCTACAACCCGCACAAGCCGGGCGGCGGCCTGACCGCCGAGGAGCTGCGCGACGCGAAGATGATCCTGTGGCGCGGGCACTGCTCGGTGCACGGCCGTTTCTCGGTCGAGTCCGTCAATGACGTCCGCGAGCGGATACCGGGCGTCAACGTCCTGGTGCACCCCGAGTGCAAGCACGAGGTCGTGGCGGCGGCGGACTACGTCGGCTCGACGGAGTACATCATCAAGGCCCTGGAGGCGGCCCCGGCCGGCTCGAAGTGGGCGATCGGCACCGAGCTGAACCTGGTGCGCCGCCTGGCGAACCGGTTCGCGGCCGAGGACAAGGAGATCGTCTTCCTCGACAAGACGGTCTGCTTCTGCTCGACGATGAACCGCATCGACCTGCCGCATCTGGTGTGGGCGCTGGAGTCGCTGGCCGAGGGCAACCTGGTCAACCGGATCGAGGTCGACCCGGAGACGGAGAAGTACGCCAAGCTCGCGCTGGAGCGGATGCTGGCGCTGCCGTAGGGACCCCGGCGTACAGGAAGGCCCCGGTTACCTCGGTGCCGGGGCCTTCCGCTCGCGTACGGGCACGAAACGCCCCCAAGGGCCGTTTTCCTCCATATGGCACTCGAACAGCCCTCTCCGTGGCACGCCCACCCGCACGGCGAGGCGTGGCTCCGGATCGTCCAGGCTCTCAGCGGGGCCGCCTGAGGCTCACCGCCCCGCCGTCAGCCGGCGGTCCCGCCGCTCTCCAGCCGCCTGCCCCGGCTCTCCGCGATCCGCAGGGTGTCCCCCAGCGACTCGGCGAGCCGGGTGCCCGCGAACCGTAGCTCCCGCTCTCCCACCACGGTCTCCGCCAACAACTCCCGGGCCTGCTCCAGTACGTACTCGGCCGAGGCGATCATGTCGGCCTCCAGTTCGTCGGCCATCCGGGAGAGGCGGCTGTCCGGGTCCGCCGCGCTCAGCCAGCACGGGCCGCCGCGCTCGTTGGTCCACGGGAGCAGTCGCAGGGCCCGGCCCTGCCCGTCGAACATCATGTCGGTCGCTACCTCCGGAGCAGGCCCTCTGGCGCACCGCACGAGAGGGTGGTTACGGTGTGTGCCGCAATCGTCGCCCTGGGGAACGTCGCCCCAACAGGGCGCCGCTGTCCCGGCCTTGGGAACGGGACACACGAAAGGCACGCACCGTGACGTTCAAGCCCCAGCCGCTCACCCCTTATCTGTCCGCCCGCCACTACTTCGGCTCCGAGCAGCGCCGCCACCGCGAGCGGGCGGGCCTGTCGCTCGTGCAGCTCGCGGGCATCGTGAACTCCAGCAAGAGCACGCTGGCCCGGATCGAGACGGCCGACCTGATGCCGCCGCCGGACATTCCCAGCCGACTGGACATGGCCTTCGGGACGGATGACCACTTCCACGGGCTCTACGAGCTCGCCCGGCGCGAGATCCACCCCGACCAGTACCAGCGGTACATGGACTTCGAGTTCCGGTCCGAGGTGATAGAGCAGTACGGCGCGCAAGCGCTGCCGGGGCTGTTGCAGACCGAGGAGTACGCGCGCACGTTTCTCCGTTGCCAGGAGGACCTGAGCGCCGAACAGGTCGAGGAACGCGTCACCGCGCGCATGTCGAGGCAGGAGCGGCAGCGTTCGGAGAATCCGCCGTTCCGGTGGGCGATCGTCGACGAGGCCGTGCTGCGACGGCAGATGGGCAGTCCGGCCTGCATGCGTGAGCAACTGGCTTCGCTGCTGGAGCAGGTGGATACTCCGAACAGTAAAGTTCAGGTGATGCCGTTCGGTGCGGGACTCCACTCGCTCCTGGGTGGCGCGCTGACTCTGCTGGCCCTGCCCGACGGCACTTCGGTGGCGTACGAGGAGGGCATTCAGGCCGGTCATCTCTACGAGGATCCGGCCGCGGTGAAGAAGTGGCGGCGGCAGTACGAGGTACTGCGCGCCAACTCCCTCCCCCTGGCCGAGTCGGCGGAACTGATCCGGACCGCGATGGAGGGCTACCGACCATGACCCACTCCCCCGAGCTGAGCACCGCCCACTGGCGCAGCAGCAGCTACAGCAATTCCAATGGGGGCGAATGCGTCGAGATCAGCGACGACTTCCCCGGCGTCGTCCCCGTACGCGACAGCAAGAACCCCGCCGGTCCGGCGCTCGTCGTCCGGGCCGCGGCCTGGGGCGCGTTCGTCTCCTCCCTCAAGTAGCAGCGCTCAAGCAGCAAGCGGATACCCGAAGGGGCCTGTCCCACACGCTCGTGTGGGACAGGCCCCTCGTCATGCCGGGCGGATCAGGCCTTCGCGGGCTCCGGCTCCTCGGAGGAGGTCTCCTCCGGCTCGGCCGGGGCCGGCAGGCCGGCCTTCTTGGCGCGCTTGACGGCCTTCTTCTTCGCGCGGCGCTCCTTGCGGAGCTCCACCATCGCGTAGAGCGTCGGCACCAGGAGCAGCGTCAGCAGCGTCGAGGTGACCAGGCCGCCGATCACGACCACCGCGAGCGGCTGCGAGATGAAGCCGCCCTCGCCGGTGACGCCGAGTGCCATCGGGAGCAGGGCGAAGATCGTCGCGAGTGCGGTCATCAGGATCGGGCGGAGCCGGTGGCGGCCGCCCTCGATGACCGCTTCGACGACGCCCATGCCCTGGGTCCGGTACTGGTTGATCAGGTCGATCAGCACGATCGCGTTGGTGACCACGATGCCGATCAGCATCAGCATGCCGATCATCGCCGGGACACCCATCGGGGTGCCGGTGATGACGAGCAGGCCGATCGCGCCGGTTGCCGCGAACGGGATGGAGACCAGCAGGATCAGCGGCTGGATGAGCGACCGGAAGGTCGCGACCAGCAGCATGAAGACGATCGCGATGGCCGCGAGCATGGCCAGGCCCAGCTTCACGAACGCGTCGTCCTGGTCCTGGGAGACACCGCCGATGGTGGCGGTGGCGCCGTCCGGGAGCTTCAGTTCGTTGATCTTCGTCTGCAGCGCGGTGCTGACCGCACCGGTGTTGTCACCGGTGGGCTTGGCGGTGATGGTCGCGGCGCGCTGGCCGTCGATCCGGGTCATCGAGACCGGTCCGGGGACCAGTTCGACGTCGGCGATCTGTCCGAGCTTCACCGGGCCGAGGGGGAGGTTCTTCAGCTCGGCCATCGTGGTGGCCGGGTGGGCGGACCTGATGACGACGTCCCGCTCGGTGTCGTCCATGATCGCCTTGCCGGACGGGGTGCCGCGCACCGCTCCGGCGACGGCCGCGCCGAGCGTGGTCTGGTTGTAGCCGGCCTCCGCGGCCTTGGCGTTGGCCGTGACCGAGATCCGCGGGATGCTCTGCGCGAGGTCGCTCTGGACGTCGGTGACGTCCTTGAGCTTGGCGACCTCGGCCCGTACCTCTTCGGACGCCTTCCTCAGCACGTCCGCGTCGGCGGCCTTGACCACGACGCTGAGGTCCTGGCTGCCGAAGCCGTCGCCCGCGGAGATGGTGGTGTCACCGATGCCGTCGAGCTTGCCGAGCGCCGCGTCGATGCGCTTCTGCGTGGCGTCGAAGTCGCCCGAGTCCTTCAGGGTGACCTGGTACGAGGCCTGGTTGGAGCCGGTGCCGCCGCCGAAGGCCGCCATGAAGCCGGACGAGCCGACGGTGACCTGGTAGTCCTTGACGCCCTTGTCGTCGGCGAGGACCTTCTCGACCTTCTTGGACGCCTCGTCGGCGGCCGCCAGGCTGGTGCCGGGGGCCAGCTCCTGCTTGATGGAGAGGACTTCCTGCTCGCCCTGGTCGAAGAAGTTGGTCTTCAGCAGCGGGGCCATGCCGAAGGTGCCGAGGAGCACGGCGACGGCGATGACGATGCTGGTGATACGGCGCCGGGTCGCGAAGCGCAGCACCCGGCCGTAGAGCAGCTGGAGCCGGCTGCGGGCTTCCTTCTCCTCGGCCTTGCGACGGGCCTCCTCCGGGTTCTCCGCGGCGCCCTCCGGGGCGCGCAGGAACCAGTACGACAGGACGGGGACGACGGTCAGCGAGACCAGCAGGGACGCCAGCAGGGCCGCGGTGACGGTCAGCGAGAAGGAGCCGAAGAGCTCGCCGACCATGCCGCCGACGAGACCGATCGGCAGGAAGACGGCGACCGTGGTGAGGGTCGAGGAGGTGACCGCGCCGGCCACTTCCTTCACCGCGGTGATGATCGCCGACTGGCGCTCCTCGCCGTAGCCGAGGTGACGCTTGATGTTCTCCAGGACCACGATCGAGTCGTCGACGACGCGGCCGATCGCGATGGTCAGCGCGCCCAGCGTGAGCATGTTGAGCGAGAGATCACGGGTCCAGAGCACGATCAGCGCGAGAACCACGGAGAGCGGGATGGAGACCGCGGTGACCAGGGTCGAGCGCAGCGACGCGAGGAAGACCAGGATCACGATGACGGCGAAGAGCAGACCGAGCGCGCCCTCGGTGGTCAGACCGGAGATCGCCTTGGAGACGGCGGGGCCCTGGTCCGAGACGACGGTCAGTTCGGCGCCGGCGCCGAGGTCCTTGCGGAGGTCGGGGAGCTTGTCCTTGACCGCGTCCGAGATGGCGACGGCGCTGCCGTCCTTGTCCATCGTGGCCATCACGGCGAGGCTCGGCTTGCCGTTCGTACGGGTGATGGAGACCGCGGTGGACGGCTCCTGCTTCACCGTGGCGACGTCACCGACGCGGACCGGCGTACCGGGCTTGCCCGTTGCCGGGTCCTGACCGGTGACCCGCAGGTCCTTGATCTGCTTCAGGGAGGTGAAGGCGCCGCCGACCTGGACGGTGCGGCTCTTGCCCGACTCGGAGAAGGATCCGGCGGGGACGGTCGCCCCGCCCGCCTGGAGCGCCTGGGAGAGCGTCGTGGCGTTCAGACCGGCGTCGGCGAGCTTCTTGTCGTCGGGGGTGATGGAGACCTGGAGGTCCTGCACACCGTCGACGGAGACCTGGCCGACGCCGCTGATGTCCTCCAGGGCGGGGACGACCGTGCGGTCCAGCTGGTCGGCGAGCGCCTGCTGGTCCTTGTCGGAGGTGACGGCGAGGACGACGGCCGGGATGTCGTCGGTCGAGCCGGCGATGACCTGCGGGTCGACGTCGTCGGGCAGCTGGGCGCGGGCGCGGTTCACCGCCTGCTGGATGTCGGCGACGAGCTGCTTGGTGCCCTCGCTGCCGAAGTCGAAGGACGCCATGATGACGGCGCTGCCCTCGCTGGCGGTCGAGGTGATGCCGGTGACGCCGTCGACGGCCTTGATGGAACTCTCGAGCGGCTCGACGACCTGCTTCTCGACCACATCGGGGGACGCTCCCTGATAGGGGGCGATCACCGACACCATCGGGAGTTCGATGGTGGGCAGCAGCTGCTGCTTGAGCTGCGGGATCGCAATCGCTCCGAATACGAGCGCGACGATCGAGATCAGTCCGATCAGGGCCCGTTGCGCGAGGCTGAATCTGGACAGCCAGGACATGGGTGGGTCTCTCTTCTGTGGCTTACGCGGCAGGTGGGCGGGTCACTCGGGGACAGACCCGGCCCAGTTACACGATGTCCTACGGGCGAGGGAGAAAGCGTCGGCCCCAGGTCGCTTCCTCACGGCGCGCATACCGCAGGTGGAGTACGCCGTATCTCCACCCGTCACTCCACCCTGGGGCGCACCAGGCCGGATTCGTAGGCAATTACCACCAATTGGGCCCGGTCCCTGGCGCCCAGCTTCGCCATCGCCCGGTTCACATGGGTCTTGACGGTGAGCGGGCTGACGACGAGCCGTTCGGCGATCTCGTCGTTGGAGTGGCCGCCTGCGACCAGGACGAGCACCTCGCGCTCGCGGCCGGTGAGCGCGGCGAGCCGCTCGGAGTACTCCGCGGCGCTCGGCCCGTCCCCCTCCGAACTGCCGCCCTGCGCGAGGAAGGTGGCGATCAGACCCTTGGTCGCGGCCGGTGAGAGCAGCGCCTCGCCGGCCGCGGCGATCCGGATGGCGTTGAGCAGTTCCTCCGGTTCCGCCCCTTTGCCGAGGAAGCCGGACGCCCCGGCCCGCAGCGACTGCACCACGTACTCGTCCACCTCGAAGGTGGTGAGCATGACGACCCGTACGTCGGCCAGTTCCGGATCGGCGCTGATCATGCGGGTCGCGGTGAGTCCGTCCGTCCCGGGCATCCGGATGTCCATCAGCACCACGTCGGCGCGGGTCGAGCGGGCGAGCTCCACGGCCTGCGCGCCGTCCGCCGCCTCGCCGACCACCTCCATGTCGGCCTCCGAGTCGACCAGCACCCGGAACGCGCTGCGCAGCAGCGCCTGGTCGTCGACGAGCAGCACCTTGATGGGCGGCGTCATGCGTCTTCCCCCGTCCGGCCCGCCGCGCCCGGCCTCCCGGACTCCGCCGTGCGGGCCTCGACGGGCAGGATCGCATGCACCCGGAATCCACCGCCGTAGCGGGGCCCCGCGGTGAGGGTGCCGCCGAGCGCGGTGACGCGTTCGCGCATCCCGAGCAGGCCGTGACCGCCGCCGTCGCCGTCGCAGCCCCCGCCGGAGCCGTTGTCGATCACCGTGATCTCGGCCGTGGCCCCGACCCGTACGACACTCACCTCGGCCTTCGCCCCGGGGCCCGCGTGCTTGCGGACATTGGTCAGCGCCTCCTGGATGACCCGGTACGCGGCCAGGTCGACGGCCGCGGGCAGCGGGGGCCGCCGGTCGGTGCAGGCCACCTCGACGGGGAGCCCGGCCCGGCGGACGGTGTCGACCAGGGCGTCGAGGACGGCGAGCCCGGGGGCGGGTTCGGTCGGCGCCGCCGGGTCGCCGGACTGGCGCAACAGCCCGACGGTGGCCCGCAGTTCGTCGAGCGCGGAGCGGCTGGCCTCCCGGACGTGGGCCAGCGCCTCCTTGGCCTGGTCGGGGCGCCTGTCCATGACGTGGGCGGCCACCCCGGCCTGCACGTTGACCAGGGCGATGTGGTGGGCGACGACATCGTGGAGATCGCGGGCGATCCGCAGCCGCTCCTCGGCGACCCGCCGCCGGGCCTCCTCGTCGCGGGTGCGTTCGGCCCGTTCGGCCCGTTCCCTGATCGCGTCGACGAAGGCTCGCCTGGAACGGACGGCGTCCCCCGCGGCGCCGGCCATGCCGGTCCAGGCGAAGACGCCGAAGTTCTCCTGGCTGTACCAGGGTGCCGGGCCGAAGAGCATCGCCGCGGCCGTCAGCACGGCCACCGTCAGCAGACCGACCCGCCAGGCGGTGGGCCGGTCGGTGCGGGCGGCGACGGTGAACAGTGCGATGACGGTGGCCATGACCACGGGTGCGGGCGGGTCTGCCTTCACCAGCTCGACGACGGTCAGCCCGGCGGTGACCGCGAGCACCGCCAGGGGATTGCGCCGCCGCCAGATGAGCGCCACGGCGCCGGCCACCATCAGCAGCACGCCGCTCGCCGCGGGCGGACGGGTTCCGAAGGAGGGCCCCTCCCCCGGGCGCGGGTGGACGAACGACCCGATGATCATGGCCATCAGCACGGCCAGGGCCAGCGCGGCGTCCAGCGCGAGAGGGTGGTCGCGCAGCCAGTGCCGGACGCGCAGGACCCCGGTTCCGAGGGTGGTCACGTCAAGCTACGTTACGGCGTGTCGCGCGGGAATCGGACCGGGTCCCGCGCGGAGCACACCGGAGAACGGCGGGCCGGGCCCCGCGAGCCCTGCACGATCCGAACGGCAGGCCCTGACACGCCCGTGCCCCGCGTCCGGCGGACCGGACACGGGGCACGGGTTCGTGCGGGTGCTGGAGAGACGACCGGCGTCAGCCGGGAATCAGACCGTCGTCGCGGAGCATGGCGCGCACCTCTTCGAGGGTCGCGTCGGACGACGGCAGGATCAGCTCGGACGGCTCCAGGGAGTCGTCCGGCAACGCTGTGCCGAGCTCGCGCACCCTCGCCAGGAGCGCGTGGAGAGTGGCACGGAAGCCCGGTCCGTCACCGCTCTCCATCTCGGCGAGCAGTTCGTCGTCGAGCCCGTCGAGCTCGGCGAGATGGCTGTCGGCCAGTGCGACCTGGCCCTCCCCCATGATCCGTACGATCATGACGCCGCCTCAACTCTTGTCGAACCTGTGCGGGGACTGCGACGACTGCTGCTGGGCGGCGTCCTGCGGGCCGCCCTCGATCGCCTGCTGCGGGGTGGAGCCGCCGGCCAGCTCGGCCTTCATGCGCTGCAGCTCCAGCTCCACATCCGTACCACCGGAGATCCGGTCCAGCTCGGCGGCGATGTCGTCCTTCGCCGTACCGGTCGGGTCGTCCAGGGCTCCGGACGCGAGCAGCTCGTCGATCGCGCCGGCTCGGGCCTGCAGCTGCTGGGTCTTGTCCTCGGCCCGCTGGATCGCCAGGCCGACATCGCCCATCTCCTCGGAGATGCCGGAGAAGGCCTCGCCGATCCGGGTCTGCGCCTGGGCGGCGGTGTAGGTGGCCTTGATGGTCTCCTTCTTCGTGCGGAAGGCATCGACCTTGGCCTGCAGCCGCTGAGCCGCGAGAGTGAGCTTCTCCTCCTCGCCCTGCAGCGTGGTGTGCTGCGTCTCCAGGTCGGTGACCTGCTGCTGGAGTGCGGCGCGCCGGGACAGCGCCTCGCGGGCCAGGTCCTCGCGGCCGAGCGCGAGTGCCTTGCGGCCCTGGTCCTCCAGCTTGGACGACTGTCCCTGCAGCTGGTTCAGCTGCAGCTCCAGCCGCTTGCGCGAGGTCGCCACATCGGCGACACCGCGACGTACCTTCTGAAGCAGTTCGAGCTGCTTCTGGTACGAGTAATCGAGGGTCTCGCGCGGATCCTCGGCCCGGTCAAGGGCCTTGTTTGCCTTCGCGCGGAAGATCATCCCCATACGCTTCATGACACCGCTCATGGGCTTCGCGCGCCCCCTTCTGACGGACTGAGCTCCAGCACTCCAACAGAACCCACAGTACGGGCCCTGCCTCTATTACCGCACTGTTCGAGCACGGATGTGCTCCTACCCAAGGACGACTGCACCGGGTCACCACTCCGGCCCAAGGAGTAGGCGGAGGTCAGGGAGACCCGGTGCCGCCGAAGGTACCGGACGGGCCGGTACACCGGCGAGGACGCAGGCCGTTGCCGGATCGTTCCCGACCGGCCTGGGGTCGGGGCGATCGAACCCGTACCCTTGGGCCTTGTGTTCCGTAGCCGTTCGAAGGAAGAGAAGGCGCCCACCGGCAAGGTGACGGCGGACCTCTCCACGCAGCCCCGCGACCCGCAGGCCCCCAAAGGTCGCCCCACCCCCAAGCGCAGCGATGCCCAGTCGCAGCGCCGTCGTGCCTCCAGTGGCGCGCCGCTCGACCGCAAGGAGGCCATGAAGCGGCAGCGCGAAGCGCGCCGTGTGGACATGGCCAAGCAGCGTGAGGCGCTCGCCAGTGGCGACGAGCGCTATCTGCCGGCTCGCGACAAGGGCCCGGTGCGGCGCTTCGTCCGCGACTACGTGGACTCGCGTTTCTGCATCGCGGAGTTCTTCCTGCCGCTCGCCGTGATCATTCTGATCCTCAGCGTGATCCAGGTGCAGAACATCCAGAACATCTCGCTGCTGCTCTGGCTCGTCGTGATCGTGCTGATCGTGATCGACTCGATCGGCCTCGCGTTGCGCCTGAAGAAGCAGCTCAACGCGCGCTTCCCCGATACGCCCAAGCGTGGCGCGGTCGCCTACGGCCTGATGCGCACGCTTCAGATGCGTCGCCTCCGGCTGCCGAAGCCGCAGGTCAAGCGTGGAGAGCGACCCTGAGTACGCATGTCTCCGGCTCGACCGGCGGTCCGTCCGCCGGTCGGCCGGACGATCCCGTTCCCGTCGCCGGATTCTCCGGAGCCTCCTCGGTATGGCTGAAGGGGCTCGGCGGGCTGCGCAACACCGTCCGCCAGGAGCTGGTGGCCCGGCAGCTCGACGAGCAGATAGCGGCGCGCTTCCCGGTCGGGCAGCGGCTGCGTGTACTCGACGTGGGCATGGGCCAGGGCACCCAGGCGCTCCGCCTGGCACGGGCCGGTCACACGGTGACCGGCCTGGAGTCCGATGCCGAGATGCTGCGGGTGGCCAAGGAGGCGCTCGGCAGCGAACCCGCGGGCATCCGCGAGCGGGTCCGGCTGATCGAGGGCAACGGCCTGGACACCGGGGTGCACTTCCTGCCCGGCAGTTTCGACGTGGTGCTCTGTCACGGCGTACTGATGTACGTCCGGGAGCCGGACGCGATGCTGGCGGGCCTGGCCCGGATGCTGGCCCCGGGCGGGCTGCTGTCGCTGCTCGTACGGAACGCGGACGCGCTGGCGATGCGCCCCGGGACCGCCGGGGACTGGAGCGCGGCGCTGACCGCCTTCGACACGGACACGTACACCAACCGGCTGGGCCTCACGGTGCGGGCCGACCGGCTGGACGCCCTGACGTCCACGCTCGCCGGGATCGCGGCGCCCCTGCACGCCTGGTACGGGGTGCGCGTCTTCACGGACAACGTGAGCAACGACGTGGAGCTGCCGGCCGCCGCCGAACTGGAGCAGGTGCTGGCAGCGGAGGACCGTGCCGGGCGGACGGATCCCTACCGCCGGGTGGCCGCGCTGCTGCATCTGTGCGGAGTACGGGGCTGAGCGGACGCGGGAGCGGGTCGCCGGGACAGTCCGGCGGCGCGCCCCGCCCGGCCGAACCCGACAGGCCGAGGGTGGCACAAAAAGTGATAATCCGGACATGGATGCTTCCCACTCCCGCGGCCGTGCCCGCCGGCTGCTGCCCCTGATCGCAGGTGTCTGTGCGCTCGCCCTGGTGAGCGGCTGCTCGGACGCGGCCTCCAATTCTCCGACGGCCGAACCCAGCAGGTCGGCCTCCGCCACCCGGACCGCCGGTGACCTGCAGAGCGACTACCAGGCCGTGATCAAGAACGTGCTGCCGTCGGTGGTGCAGATCGAGACCTCCGAGGGCCTGGGCTCCGGCATCGTCTACGACACCAAGGGCCATATCGTCACCAATGCCCATGTGGTCGGCAACGACAGGACGTTCAAGGTCACCGTCGCCACCGGCGAGAAGGTCAAGGGCGCCAGGCTGGTGGCCACCTATCCGGAACAGGATCTGGCCGTCATCAAGCTCGACAGCGTGCCGGCCGGTCTGAAGCCCGCGAAGTTCGGCAACTCGGAGAAGGTCGAGGTGGGGCAGATCGTCCTGGCGATGGGCTCGCCGCTCGGCCTGTCCTCCAGCGTCACCCAGGGCATCGTCTCGGCGCTCGGCCGGACCGTCAGCGAGAGCCGCGCGGGCGGCGGCACCGGCGCGACGATCGCGAACATGGTGCAGACCTCGGCCGCGATCAACCCGGGCAACAGCGGGGGCGCGCTGGTCAATCTGGACAGCGAGGTGATCGGCATCCCGACCCTGGCGGCGACGGACCCGGAGCTGGGCGGCAGCGCGGCGCCGGGGATCGGATTCGCGATCCCCGTGTCGATGGTGAAGACGGTCGCCGATCAGATCATCAAGAGCGGCAAGGTCACCGACTCGGGCCGGGCGGCCCTGAACATCACCGGACGCACCGTCGTCGACGACAACTACCAGCCGGCCGGGGTGGCACTGGTCAGCGTGACCAAGGACGGCGCCGCGGAGAAGGCGGGGCTGCGGGCCGGCGACATCATCACCGGGATCGACGGTCAGCCGACCCCGACGATCACCGCCCTGTCGGAGGCGCTGGCCTCGGACAAACCGGGCCAGAAGGTCGAGGTGACCTATCTGCGCAACGGTGCGGAGAAAAAGGCGAAGGTCACCCTGGGCGAGATCTAGTGCCCCCGCGTCGCGCGAGGCGCCGCCGTACGGGCCTGTCTCCATGCCCGTACGGCGGCGGGGCCCCGCGCGAGGGGCGGATCAGCCCTGGTCCGCCTGGAGGCTCATGGGGCCGTAGATCTTCGTCGAGTCGTCGAAGAGCGTCACCTGGTCCGCCCCGCCGTCGAGGAGTTCCTTCCAGTACTCACCGATCCAGGACTCCGCGTCGCCCTGGGTGGTGAATTCCTCCGGCTGCAGGGCCGGCTCCGTCTCCGTACCGTCGGACTTCTCGAACCGCCACGTCCACGCCATGTCCGCCTCCTGGGTCACTTTGCTGCCCGCAGCCTAGTGCCTGAGTCCGGTGCGGGGACCGGCCCCGGACCCGTCCGGACGCCCCCAAGTCGCGCACCGGTTGCACGGACGCGGGAGGATCGGAACGTGGAACTGACTCTGCTCGGCACCGGAGCCCCCGACGGGCTGCCGCGGCCCGAATGTCCCTGCGCCGCCTGCGCCGCCGCCCGCGGGGCGCGCTCGCGGGCGTCGACCGCGCTGCTGGTCGACGACGCGCTGCTGCTCGATCTCACCCCCGGGGCCGTGTTCGCCGCGGCCCGTGCGGGGCACTCGCTCACCGGGGTACGGCAGGTGCTGCTCACCCATCCGCACGACGGGCCCGCCGTGGAGCTGCCCGCGGGGCTGCCCCCGGCGGGACGGGTGCCGGACGGGCGGGTGCTGACGCTGATCAGCGGGCACCGGGTGCGGGCGGTGCCGATGGACGCTCCGGGGACGGGGTACGAGGTCACGGGACCGGAGGGCTCGCGGCTGCTGTACATGCCGCCGGGGGCCGCCCCCGCCGGTCTCGCGGACCGGATCGCGGAGCCGTACGACATGGTGGTCGGCGATGTGGTGGGGCGGCCGGACGCGGTGGCACGGCTGCGGGCCGTGGCGGCGATCGGCCCGGCCACCGAGATCGTGGCCGTCCATCTGGACCATGACGCGCCGCCCGGCGCCGAGCTGGACCGGCGGCTCGCGGCGGCCGGCGCGCGGGCCGTGCCGGACGGGACGACGCTGGTGGTGGGCGAGTACCGCACGGCCCCGGAGATGCCGCGGCGCACGCTGGTGACGGGCGGGGCCAGGTCGGGCAAGTCGGTGGAGGCCGAGCGGCGCCTGGAGACGTTCCCCGAGGTGGTGTACGTGGCGACCGGTGGCGGCAGGGAGGGGGACACCGAATGGGCGGCCCGGATCGGCCTGCACCGGGACCGCAGACCGGCCGCCTGGCGCACCGAGGAGACCTGTGAGCTCGTGGAGCTGCTGGAGTCGGACGGGCCTCCGCTGCTGATCGACTGCCTGTCGCTGTGGCTGACCGACGCGATGGACCGGGTGGCGGCCTGGGACGACGCGGCATGGGCGGGCGGCGGCGAGGGCGCCCTGCGGGAGCGGACCGCCGAGCTGGTCGCGGCGGTGCGCGGCACGCGTCGTACGGTCGTCGCCGTCACCAACGAGACCGGCTCGGGCGTGGTGCCCGCGACCGCTGCCGGGCGGCGCTTCCGGGACGAGCTGGGCCGGCTGAACGCCGCGTTCGCCGACGAGTGCGAACAGGTGCTGCTGGTGGTGGCCGGGCAGGTGCTGACCCTGCGCGGCTGACCGGAGGCAGGGCCGAGATGGGCACGGAAGGAACAGGAGGAGCGGGCATGGCACGTATGCAACCGATGCTGAGCGGGGTTCCGGAGACCCTGCTGTGGACGCTCTACAACCGGGCGTACGAGGCGGGCCGGCCCTATCCGGTGCTGGACGATCCGGTGGCGCTGCGGCTGCTGAAGGATCTGGACTACCCCTTCGAGGAGCGGTTCGGGCGGCCGAATCCGTTCCACTCGCAGGCCCAGGGACTGCGCTCACGCTGCTTCGACCTGGCCGTGCAGGAGTATCTCGCCGACCGGCCGCGGGCCACCGTGGTCGCGCTCGGCGACGGTCTGGAGACCGGCTTCTGGCGGGTCGACAACGGCCTGCTGAACTGGCTGAGCGTGGATCTGCCGGAGGTCGCCGAGCTGCGCCGGACGCTGCTGCCCGGCTCGGACCGGCTGCGCACGCTGTCGCGGTCGGCGACCGATCTCTCCTGGCTGGACGAGATCGACGACCCGCAGGGCCGCGGCGTCGTCGTCACGGCCCAGGGGCTGCTGATGTATCTGCGCCCCGCGGAGGTCCGGGAGATCCTGGCGGCCTGCGCCGAACGGCTGCCCGGCGGTGTCCTGGTCCTGGACACGATGGCGCGCCGGCCCGCCAGGGGCACGGTGGCCGGCACGTCGAAAGTCGGCACGATGACCATTCCGCCGATGCGCTGGGCCATGAATCCCGGCGAGCGGCCCAAGCTGCGCGGTGCACATCAGGCGATCACCGAGGTGCGCGCGCTGCGGCTGCCGCGGGGGCGGGGCGCGATGGGCGAGCTGATCCGGATCCAGTCGCTGCTCCCGGGGCTGCGGACCCTGACGCCCGCGATGACGCAGCTGCGGTTCGGTGGAAGGACCTCGCACTGACCGGGCGTCAGAAATGCGGCGGGTACTGTTCCGCAGTGAGCCCGCCGCCGGGCTCACCGGCCCACTCGACGCATCGACCCGCGAGGCAGACCCCCGTGAATCTGGACGACTTCTCCGACCTGATCGAACGCCCCGACGGCGGCGTACGGCGCGACGCCGAGGAACGCCGGGAGCGCATGATCGTTCCCGTCGGCTCCCTCGGCCGCCTGGACGAGCTGGGCGAATGGCTCTCGGCCGCGCAGCAGTCCGTACCGGTCAAGGCGATCGAGCAGCCGCGCGTGGTGCTCTTCGCCGGTGATCACGGGGTGGCCGAGCTGGGTGTCTCCGGGCGCGCGGCCGGGACCGCCCACGAGCTGGTGCGGGCCACACTGGACGGCGCGACGCCGCTCGCGGTGCTGGCCCGGCAGTTCTCCGTACCGGTCCGGATCGTCGACGCCGGCCTGGACTGCGATCCGGAACTGCTGCCCGAGTCGGTGGTACGCCATCGGGTGCGGCGCGGCAGCGGCCGGATCGACATCGAGGACGCGCTGACGGCCGAGGAGGCCGAGCAGGCGGTACGGCTCGGCATGGCCATCGCCGACGAGGAGGCCGATTCGGGCACCGATCTGGTGGTGCTCGGCGATCTGAGCGTGGGCGGGACGACGGCCGCGGCCACGCTGATCGCGGCTCTGTGCGGTACGGACGCCTCGGTGGTCACCGGGCGCGGCGGCGCGGGGATCGACGATCTGGCGTGGATGCGCAAGTGTGCGGCGATCCGGGACGCGCTGCGGCGGGCCCGGCCGGTCCTCGGTGATCAGCTGGAGCTGCTGGCCACGGTGGGCGGTGCGGATCTGGCGGCGACGACCGGGTTCCTGCTCCAGTGCGCGGTGCGCAGGCTGCCGGTGATCCTGGACGGCGTGGTCTCCGCGGCCTGTGCGCTGGTGGGTCAGCGGGCGGCCTTCCGGGCGCCGGACTGGTGGCTGGCGGGCCAGGCGAGCGGTGAGCCGGCGCAGGCCAAGGCGCTGGACCGGATGGCGCTCAACCCATTGCTGGACCACGGCGTCATCGTGGGGGAAGGAAGCGGGGCATTGCTCGCACTCCCGCTTGTCCGGGCCGCTGCCGCACTGGCGGCCGAGCTGCCCGAACGCGACCCCGTCGCCGAGGAGAAGGACGGCGCCGACGAGGGAGCCGAGGCAGGCGCCGCCTACGGCGACGCGACCTGAGGCTCACGGACCGGCGGTGCTGCGGCCGTTGAACACCGGCCGCAGCGCAGTCCCTCATGCAGTGCGATGCACCATATGATCGCTTTTCATGGGAGAGGTCCGATTGTCCACCGAGGAATCCGGGCGGGACAGCGTCCGGTCACCGAGCACCGCCCGGTCACGGCGCAGCGCGGCATTCGCCATCTGGTACCTGCGCGTCGTGTCGTTCATCAATTTCCTGAGCGCTGTCTGGGTCACTCTCGGCAATGATCTGCGCCGCCACAACACCGAGAACTACTTCACTCCCTATCTGCTCACCGCGGGCTTCTCCTCCGGGGTGGTCGCGCTCTTCCTGGCGGTCACCATGCGCCGCCGCAAGCGGGCCGCCTGGATCGTGAACATGGTGGTGAGCGGCTTGCTGCTGCTGCTCTTCGCCCTGGTGATCGGGTTCCCGGAGGTCCGGCGGTATCCGCAGAACTGGATCTCACTGGCGCTGACCGCCGCCTTCGTCCTGGCGCTGATCCTCGGGCGGCGCGAGTTCTACGCGAAGGGCGACCGGTCCAACCCGAAGCTGGCCGCCGTCGTCGCGGTCGGCGGGCTGCTGGTCACCTCGCTGATCGCCGCGGGCCTGGTCACCCTCACCAACACCGCACCCCACGGCTACCGCGCGCCCTTCCTGGACCGCTGGCGCTACGGGGCGCTGCGGCTGGTCTCGGTCGCCGACAACGACGCGGCCTTCCCCGGGATCACCACCCCGGGCTGGGTCAACGTCACCATCAACGTGCTCTCCACGCTGCTGCTGATCGCCGTCGTGTACGCGGCGTTCCGGGCCCGCCGGGCCGTCGACCCGATCACCCCCGAGGACGAGGCCCGGCTCCGGGCGCTGCTGGAGAAGCACGGCGAGCGCGACTCGCTCGGCTACTTCTCGCTGCGCCGGGAGAAGAGCGTCATCTGGTCCCCCACCGGGAAGGCCGCCGTCACCTACCGGGTGGTGGGCGGGGTCTCGCTCGCCTCCGGTGACCCCATCGGCGACCTGGAGGCCTGGCCCGGGGCGATCGATCCGTGGCTGGCCGAGGCCCGCGAGCACGGCTGGATCCCGGCGGTGATGGGGGTGAGCGAGGAGGGCGGCACCGTCTACGCGCGGCACGGCCTGGACGCCCTGGAGCTGGGCGACGAAGCGATCGTGGAGACCGCCGAGTTCACCCTGGAGGGGCGGGCGATGCGGACCGTCCGCCAGGCGTACAACCGGGTCAGGCGCGCCGGGTACGAGGTGACCGTCCGCCGCCATGCGGACATCCCCGAGGAGGAGATGGCCGAACTGGTGCGGCGCGCCGACGACTGGCGCGACGGGGCGACCGAACGCGGCTTCTCGATGGCGCTCGGCCGGCTCGGCGATCCGGCCGACGGGCAGTGCGTGATGCTCGAATGCCGTGACGCCCCGGCCGAGGAGGGCGGCGCGCGGGGCGAGTTGCGCGCCGTGCTGAGCTTCGTCCCGTGGGGGCCGAACGGCCTCTCGCTGGACCTGATGCGCCGTGACCGGGATGCCGAGAACGGGCTGATGGAGTTCATGGTCATCGAGCTCCTCCAGCGCGCCGAGGAGATCGGGATCACCCAGGTCTCACTGAACTTCGCGATGTTCAGGTCCGTCTTCGAGCGGGGTTCACGACTCGGTGCCGGACCGGTGCTGAGGCTGTGGCGTTCGATGCTCAGTTTCTTCTCGCGCTGGTGGCAGATCGAATCGCTGTACCGCGCCAACGCGAAGTACCGACCGATCTGGGAGCCACGTTTCATGCTGTTCGAGAAGAGCTCGGACCTGCTGCGCATCGGCGTCGCGGCGGGTCGCGCCGAAGGGTTCCTGGAGGCGCCCGGTCTGCCCAAGTGGCTGCACCGCTCGCACCTCGGGACCGATGGATGAGACCGGTGCGCGCGCTGTGCGGGGCAGCTCGCCACGAGTGGGGTCCACTGCTGAGGACCGTACGCGAAATGCTCGCCGTCGCACGGCTGCGGGCGATTGCGATGACGGTCGCCGCGGTCTGCCTGACGGCGCTGCTCCAAGTGGTGCAGAACCGGTCGTGGGGCTTCGGGGTGGTGCACGGCCTGGGGGCGGTGCGGGCCGAGGACCCGTTGTGGGCGGCCCTGCTGCGTACGCCGTTGTCGCTGTTCGTGCCGGCGCTGGATCTGCCGGTCTGGGGGGCGCTGGTGCAGATCCTGATGGTGTTCGGGACCGCCGAGATCTGCCTGGGCCGGTGGCGCACGCTGCTGATCGCGTACGTGGCGACGCTGGCCGGGACGCTGTACGCGCGCATCGGTGTCGCGCTCGGCCCGGACGTGCTGTTCGGGCTGCCGGTCTCGGACGCCCGGGTCGTCGACACCGGCCCGTCCGCGGCGGTGGTCGGCCTCGCCGTCTATGTCTGCTACGTCTACCGGGCCCGCTTCACCGGGGCGCTGGTGATCGCGGCGATGGTGGTCGAGGTGGTCCTGAAGAACAATCTGGCGGGCAAGGAGCACCTGGTGGCGATCGGCGCGATCCTCGTGCTGTGCGTCCGCACGACCCGTCGGCACCGGCGCCAGGATCAGGACTTGCGTCCGCGGAGCGGCACCCGGTCCGGTGCGCCGCCGATCAGATCCTGAAATCTGCGCCGCGGGCCCACCCAGCGCACGTCGTGGTGGTAGGCGCGCAGCACCGACCGGGCGCGGGCCCGGTGACGGTTGCGGTAGAAGCGCTTCGCCCACATAGACGTCGGCCGGGCCAGCCGGATCGCCCCGATCAGCGCGACGAACGGGACGAGCGTGCCGACGACCGCGAGCCGCGCCTTGCCCTTGAAGAGGGCGATCAGTACGAAGCAGAAGTTGACGACCAGGGTCAGGATCACGCCGAGTCTGCTCTGCTGCTCGTCGCTGCTCAGCTCGTTCACGCCGAACGGTGAGAATCCGGCCAGCACCAGCAGCACCAGCGCCGCGGTGAGGACCACCACCTCCACGCTCTGGCGGCCCTCCTCGGTCCAGTACACGTCGTCGAGATGGAGGATCAGGGCGAATTCGTCCAGTACCAGCCCCGCGCCCGTGCCGAAGACCACGGCACAGATCCCCGCGGTGAGGCCCTGCCGTCCGCTGGCGACCGCGCCGAAGCCGCCGACGACGCTCAGCACGACGCCGGGGACCACGTGGTGGATGTGCATTCCGCCGGGTGTGATGTTGCGGAACGGGCCCTTGCCCGCCCGGATCATCCGGGTGATGACCCGGGTGATCGCGAAGGTGAGCACGAAGGCGGCCAGGGCGAGGAGCAGCGGCAGCTTTCCCGGCTCGACGATGTTCCGATCGAACCAGTGACCCATGCCACCCACTCCCGATAAGCCGCTTCTGTCATGGTCTGTTGCGTTCCGAGCAATCTATCCGCCGGGCGTACCGATTAGCCTGCGCGCCGTGACCTCCCTGAACAGCCACGGCATCCGCTTCGCCTTCGGCACCCTGACCGTGCTCCCCGTCCGCGTCACCCGCTGGGACCGCGAGACCGCCCGCGCCGGGATGCTGTGCGCACCGCTCGCCGGCCTCGTCGTGGGCCTGCTCGCGGCGGTGCCCGGCGGCCTGTTGCTGCTGCTCGGCTCGGGGCCGCTGCTCGCAGCGGTCGCCTCGGCCGCCGTTCCCGCCGTGCTGACCCGGGGTCTGCATCTGGACGGTCTCGCGGACACCGCCGACGGCCTGGGCAGCGGCAAGCCCGCCGACGACGCCCTGCGGATCATGAAGCAGTCGGACATTGGGCCATTCGGTGTGATCACCCTGCTGTTCGTGCTGCTGGCCCAGGTCGCGGCGCTCCATCAGCTGTACGGGCAGGGCTGGGCGTACGGTGCGGTGGCGGCGGCCGTCGCCGCGGTCACCGCCCGGCTCGCGCTCACCCTGGCTTCCCGCCGGGGCGTGCCGCCGGCCCGCCCGGAGGGGCTGGGCGCGGCGGTGGCGGGCACGGTCACGGTCCGGGGCGCGGTGGCGGTCGGGGCCGTGGTGGTCGCGGGCTGCGCGGGGGCCGGTGCGCTCCTCGGCGGCTACGAAACGCTGCGCCACGCGCTGGCCGCGGTGGCCGCGCTCGGTGTCGCCCACCTGCTGCTGCGGCACTGCGTGCGGCGCTTCGGCGGGGTGACCGGCGATGTCTTCGGCGCGCTGGCGGAGACGGCGGCGACGACGGCCCTGGTGGTCCTGACGTTCGGTCAGGCGCCGGTCCTTTAGGCGCGGGCCTTCGGGCACTCCTGGCGCCACACGCCCAGTTCGTACTTCTTCAGCAGCGAGCTGAGCCCCAGCCGCCGCGACCCGGCGCAGAACCGGCTGACGGGCAGCTCGTACTCGACGTGGAAGACGGTCTTGCCCGCCTTCACGAACGGGGTGAGCTTCCCGCACTCCTCGTACTGCGCGCACTGCTCGTTGACCGCGAAGTCGAAGTCCGGCTCCAGCTCCGGGATCTGCCCGAGGTCGTTCTTCAGGCCGACGGCGAGTCCGTGGCGGTGGGCGATCCGGGCGATGAGCCGGTTGTAGCGCACCTGGTCGGCGGCGGTCAGCGGGAAGCCGGTGCGGTTGCGGTAGCCGTCCATGTTGTCGGGCTCCACCGCGTCGAAGCCCTTCTCCGCGCACATCTCGATCCGCCGCTCCATCAGCGGTTCGAGGACGTCCGTACGGCGGATGTCGAGCCAGCGCTCCCCCTCCCAGCCGTTGCCCTTGCCCCGTACCGACGTAGGGAACTTCCCGGCGTCCGGGCGGAAGTCCTCCCAGGCGCCGGTGGAGAGGTAGCAGATCACCTTGCGGCCCCGGCGGTGCAGATCGTCGACCGCCGAGGCCTTGTGGTCGAAGCCGTCGATGTCGTACACCGGGACGTCCACCGTCGGGTCCAGCCGGCCCGAGAGCTGCCACTGCCAGCCGATGCCCGGCTCCGGCCGCCAGCGGTCCTTCCCGGCGGGTTCCGGCGCCGACGTGCAGCCGGCCAGCAGGGTCAGCAGAATCAGTACGGCGACGGGCAGCGACCGGCCGCTTCCCGTCCCGTGTGCGGCCCCACGGGCGTGCATGGTTCTCCCCTGTCGTTCCGGCACCGCCAACGACCCTACGTCCACGACCGGTTCCCGCTTCACGGGCCCCGGACCGGACGCCGGGGACCGCGGCCGGGGCTCCACATCGGGCCACCGACGGCCCGCCGCCGTGATCCCGCAGCAATGGCGCGCGTAGGCTCATTCCCGGCGCATTGCGGCGGCGTCTACGATGCGCCGGGCACGGTCGGCCCACCCCTCGACCGACAACGAACTCAACGGAAGCGAGATTTCACCACCGTGACTGCTCTCACTCTCAGCACTGCCGGTGCGGCGACGCTGCGCGCCGACGCACTCGTCGTCGGCGTCGCCAAGGGCGCTGGATCCAAGTCTGGGGACCTGGTCCTCGCACCGGGCGCCGAGGCCGTGGACAAGGCGTTCGACGGAAAGCTCGCCACCGTCCTGAAGGCCCTGGGCGCCGCGGGTGCCGAGGGCGAGGTGACCAAGCTCCCCGCACCCGACGGCCTCAAGGTCCCGGTCGTCATCGCGGTCGGGCTCGGCTCCGTACCGGAGAAGGACGAGGCGTACGACACCGAGGCGCTGCGCCGGGCCGCGGGCTCGGCCGCCCGTGCCCTGACCGGCTCGAAGAAGGCCGGCTTCGCGCTGCCCCTCGCGTCCGCCGAGGACGCCGAGGCGGTCGCCGAGGGCGCGCTCCTGGGCGCGTACGCCTTCACCGCGTACCAGGGCGGCGAGGACAAGCTCGCCCCCAAGGGCAAGAAGAACGGCAACGGCGCGAAGCTCCCGCTCGGCGAGGTCGCCCTGCTCGGCGCCAAGCCGCGCGACAAGGCGTTCAAGGCGGCCGCCGAGCGCGCCGTCGCGGTGGCCGAGGAGATCAACCGCGCCCGCGACCTGATCAACACCCCGCCGAACGACCTGTACCCCGAGTCCTTCGCCGCCGTGGCCACCGCCGCGGGCAAGGAGCACGGCATCAAGGTGCAGGTCCTGGACGAGAAGGCGCTCGTCAAGGGCGGCTTCGGCGGTCTGCTGGGCGTCGGCCAGGGCTCGACCCACGGCCCGCGTCTGGTGAAGCTCGCCTACACGCACCCGAAGGCGGAGAAGACCCTGGCCCTGGTCGGCAAGGGCATCACCTACGACTCGGGCGGCATCTCGCTGAAGCCGGCCGGCCACAACGAGACGATGAAGTGCGACATGAGCGGCGCCGCCGCCGTGTTCGCGACCGTCGTCGCGGCCTCCCGCCTCGGTCTCCAGGTCAACGTCACCGGCTGGCTGGCGCTCGCCGAGAACATGCCGTCGGGCAACGCCACCCGCCCCGGTGACGTGCTGCGCATGTACAGCGGCAAGACCGTCGAGGTCCTCAACACGGACGCCGAGGGCCGGCTCGTCCTCGCCGACGCGCTGACCCGTGCTTCCGAGGAGAACCCGGACGCGATCGTCGACGTGGCGACCCTGACCGGCGCTATGGTGCTGGCGCTGGGCAACCGCACCTTCGGCATCATGGCGAACGACGACGCCTTCCGTACCTCCATCCACGAGATCGCCGAGGAGGTCGGCGAGGCCTCCTGGCCGATGCCGCTCCCCGCCGACCTGCGCAAGGGCATGGACTCCCCGACCGCCGACATCGCCAACATGGGCGAGCGGATGGGCGGCGGCCTGGTGGCCGGTCTGTTCCTGCAGGAGTTCGTGGGCGAGGGCATCGCCTGGGCGCACCTGGACATCGCCGGTCCGGCCTTCCACGAGGGCGCACCGTACGGCTACACGCCGAAGGGCGGCACCGGTTCCGCGGTCCGCACGCTGGTGAAGCTGGCCGAGCGCACCGCCGCCGGAGACCTCGGCTGAGGCCTCGACCGTGACGTACGGCCCCGGGCATAGGCCCGGGGCCGTACGTGTTGCTCCGATGACATCGCCGCACGGATCCGGCCGGTTTCGCTCTCGACGAAATCAGTAGGGGTCTACGCGGCGGTAACCCCCTGAGACGGATGATCGTCCGTCTCAGACCCGGGCCCCGCGTCCCGCTCACCGTCGACAAGTGCGAAGATGGGTTCTCGGCAGGACAGGGCCCCCACCACAGGGCCGAATAACAAAAGCGGCCGAACACCAGCCGACCGGCCGGTCATCCCCCAGCGACGGGGCCCGGCGTACGGCGCACATGCATGGAGGACGTGACGTGGCGAACGACGCCAGCACCGTTTTCGACCTAGTGATCCTCGGCGGTGGTAGCGGCGGTTACGCCGCGGCCCTGCGCGGAGCGCAGCTGGGCCTGGACGTCGCTCTGATCGAGAAGGGCAAGGTCGGCGGCACCTGCCTGCACAACGGCTGTATCCCCACGAAGGCCCTGCTGCACGCCGGTGAGATCGCCGACCAGGCGCGCGAGGCCGGCCAGTTCGGCGTCAAGGCCACCTTCGAGGGCATCGACATCGACGCCGTCCACAAGTACAAGGACGACGTGATCTCGGGCCTGTACAAGGGTCTGCAGGGTCTCATCGCCTCGCGCAAGGTCACCTACATCGAGGGTGAGGGACGGCTCTCCTCCCCCACCTCGGTGGATGTGAACGGCCAGCGCGTCCAGGGCCGCCACGTGCTGCTCGCGACCGGCTCCGTGCCGAAGTCGCTGCCGGGCCTGGAGATCGACGGCAACCGCATCATCTCGTCGGACCACGCGCTGAAGCTGGACCGCGTCCCGAAGTCCGCGATCGTGCTGGGCGGCGGCGTCATCGGCGTCGAGTTCGCCTCGGCGTGGACGTCCTTCGGCACCGACGTGACGATCATCGAGGGCCTGAAGCACCTCGTCCCGGTCGAGGACGAGAACAGCTCGAAGCTTCTTGAGCGCGCCTTCCGCAAGCGCGGCATCAAGTTCAACCTCGGTACGTTCTTCCAGAGCGCCGAGTACACGCAGGACGGCGTCCGCGTGACCCTCGCCGACGGCAAGACCTTCGAGGCCGAGGTGCTGCTGGTCGCCATCGGCCGCGGCCCGGTCTCGCAGGGCCTGGGCTACGAGGAGGCCGGCGTCGCGATGGACCGCGGTTACGTCCTCGTCGACGAGTACATGCGGACCAACGTGGAGACCATCTCGGCCGTCGGTGACCTGGCCCCGACGCTCCAGCTCGCGCACGTCGGCTTCGCCGAGGGCATCCTGGTGGCGGAGCGGCTGGCCGGTCTGAAGACCGTTCCGATCGACTACGACGGTGTCCCGCGGGTGACGTACTGCCACCCCGAGGTCGCCTCCGTGGGCATCACCGAGGCCAAGGCCAAGGAGCTCTACGGCGCGGACAAGGTCGTCGCTCTGAAGTACAACCTCGCGGGCAACGGCAAGAGCAAGATCCTCAAGACCGCGGGCGAGATCAAGCTCGTCCAGGTCAAGGACGGTGCCGTGGTCGGCGTCCACATGGTCGGTGACCGTATGGGCGAGCAGGTCGGCGAAGCCCAGCTGATCTACAACTGGGAGGCGCTGCCCGCCGAGGTCGCGCAGCTCATCCACGCCCACCCGACCCAGAGCGAGGCGCTCGGCGAGGCCCACCTGGCCCTGGCCGGCAAGCCCTTGCACTCCCACGACTGATCCAGTCGACCGGGCGCGACGACCGACCTACTTCCGCACTTTCGTAAGGAGCAACTGAAACCATGTCGGTTTCCGTAACCCTTCCGGCGCTCGGCGAGAGCGTCACCGAGGGAACTGTCACCCGCTGGCTGAAGGCCGAGGGCGAGCGCGTCGAGGCCGACGAGCCGTTGCTCGAGGTTTCGACCGACAAGGTCGACACCGAGATCCCGGCCCCCGCGGCCGGCATCCTGGCCGCCATCAAGGTCGCCGAGGACGAGACCGTCGAGGTCGGCGCCGAGCTGGCCGTCATCGACGACGGCACGGGTGCCCCCGCGGCCGCCGCGGCTCCGGCCGCCGAGCCCGCGGCCGCCCCGGCCCCGGCGCCGGTCGCCGAGGCCCCCGCCGCCGCTCCGGCCCCCGCGGCCGAGGCTCCGGCCGCCGCACCGGCCGGTGGCGCCGCCGGTACCGACGTCACCCTTCCGGCGCTCGGCGAGAGCGTCACCGAGGGCACCGTCACCCGCTGGCTGAAGGAGGTCGGCGAGGAGGTCACGGAGGACGAGCCCCTCCTGGAGGTCTCCACGGACAAGGTCGACACCGAGATCCCGGCCCCGGTTTCCGGTGTGCTGCTGGAGATCGTCGTCGCCGAGGACGAGACCGCCGAGGTCGGCGCCAAGCTCGCCGTCATCGGTGCCGCCGGTGCCGCTCCGGCCGCTGCCCCGGCCCCGGCCGCTCCGGCGCCCGCCGCCGCCCCGGCCCCGGCCCCGGCTGCCCCGGCTCCCGCTCCGGCCCCGGTCGCTCCGGCCGCTCCCGCTCCGGCTCCGGCTCCGGTGGCGCCCGCCGCCCCGGTCGCCGCTCCGGTCGCCGCTCCGGCTCCGGTGGCCCCGGCCGCTCCGGCACCGGTCGCCGCCCCGGCTCCGGTCACCCCCGTCGCCCCGGCCGCACCCTCCGGTGACGACGGCGCGTACGTCACGCCGCTGGTGCGCAAGCTCGCCGCCGAGAACGGCGTCGACCTGGGCGCGGTCAAGGGCACCGGCGTCGGTGGCCGTATCCGCAAGCAGGACGTCGTCGCCGCCGCGGAGGCCGCCAAGGCCGCCGCTGCCGCCCCGGCCCCCGCCGCCGCTGCTCCGGCCGCCTCCAAGGCGCCGAAGCTGGAGGCCTCCCCGCTGCGTGGTCAGACGGTCAAGATGACCCGCATGCGCAAGGTCATCGGCGACAACATGATGAAGGCGCTGCACTCGCAGGCCCAGCTGACCTCGGTCGTCGAGGTCGACATCACCAAGCTGATGAAGCTGCGCAACCAGGCGAAGGCCGCGTTCGCCGCCCGTGAGGGCGTCAAGCTGTCCCCGATGCCGTTCTTCGTGAAGGCGGCGGCCCAGGCGCTGAAGGCCCACCCGGTCATCAACGCCCGGATCAACGAGGACGAGGGCACCATCACGTACTTCGACTCGGAGAACATCGGCATCGCCGTGGACGCCGAGAAGGGTCTGATGACCCCGGTCATCAAGGGTGCGGGCGACCTGAACATCGCCGGTATCTCGAAGAAGACCGCCGAGCTGGCCGGCAAGGCCCGCGGCGGCGGCCTGACGCCGGACGACATGTCCGGTGCCACCTTCACCATCAGCAACACCGGCTCGCGCGGTGCGCTGTTCGACACCGTCATCGTGCCCCCGAACCAGGCAGCCATCCTGGGCATCGGTGCCACGGTCCGCCGCCCGGTGGTCATCGACCACCCGGACCTCGGCGAGACGATCGCGGTGCGCGACATGACGTACCTCTCGCTCTCCTACGACCACCGTCTGGTGGACGGCGCGGACGCCGCCCGTTACCTGACCTCGGTCAAGGCGATCCTGGAGGCCGGTGAGTTCGAGGTCGAGCTCGGCCTCTGAGCACCGCGGCTGTAACCAGCCTCACCAGCGGCGCCCCCGTCCGGAACACTTCCGGGCGGGGGCGCCGCCGTATTGTCTAGACACCACCGGTCGCCCCGGCAATCGTGATGGTGCGGACAGCACCGGTTTGCCCCGAAGGAGCCCCTCATGACCCCGCCCGTCGTCCACTCGCTGCGCGAACAGATCCGCGAGCACATCGTGGACGGGATCGTCAGCGGGCGTTGGAAGCCCGGTGAGCGGATCGTGGAGCGCCGGATCGCCACCGAGCTGGAGGTCAGCCAGACGCCCGTGCGCGAGGCGCTGCGGGAGCTGGAGACGCTCCGGCTGATCGAGTCGGCGCCCAACAAGGGCGTACGGGTCCGCAATCTCACCGCCGCCGATCTGGAGGAGAGCTACCCCGTGCGGGCCGGTCTGGAGCAGATCGCGGCGGAGCTGGCGGCTCCGTCCCTCGGCGAGGACTGCTCGCGCCTGACACCGCATGTGGCGGCGCTCTACGAGGCGGACCGGCTGGCCGACGGCGAGGCGCAGGTACGGCACACCGTGGGCTTCCACCGCGAGATGGTGCGGGCCGCCGGGAACGCGGTGCTGCTGCACACCTGGGAGGGGCTGGGCATCGAGGTGTTCACCGCCCTGTCGATCCGGTGGCTGGGCACGGTGCAGAAGTCGTACGCCGAGGAGCACGAGGCGCTCATCGAGGCGTTCCTGCGCAAGGACCCGGACATCGGGGTACTGGTCAAGGCACACGTGCTGGGCTGCGCGCCGCGCGCCTGAGAGCCGTACGCATCTGTCGCGAGGGGCGCTCGCCTGTGCGGGTGGGCGCCCCTTTTAGGTGCTAAATCCCGTCACTCCGTGCCCCGTTTCGCGGCACCGCATGCCACTTTCTTCATATCGAGAAGTTTTGCTCTTCATCCTTTGATCGATCATCGATCGGCGCCTTACAGTTCATTCGCGGGCCCACCGGCCCCATCGCCCTGTCCTGCCAGTCAGGGCCTTCTCCACCCCCCTCCACTCCGGAAGGCGGCGATCATGACCGACCCCGTAGGAAAGCTTCCGAGCGAGCTCGACCAGCTCCCGGACCGTGACCCCGAGGAGACCGCCGAATGGGCGGCCTCCCTGGATGCCGTCACCAAGGCCGCGGGCCCGCACCGCGCCGCGTACCTGATGCGCCGCTCGCTCGAGCACGCCGAGGGCGCCGGTCTCGCGCTGCCCAAGCTGCTGGAGACCGATTACGTCAACTCCATCCCGACCGCCGCCGAGCCCGCGTTCGACGGCGATCTGGAGATGGAGTCCAGGATCACCGCCTGGAACCGCTGGAACGCGGCTGCGATGGTCACCCGCGGCGCCCGGTTCGGCGTCGGCGGCCACATCGCCACCTTCGCCTCGGCGGCCTGGCTGTACGAGACCGGCTTCAACCACTTCTTCCGCGGCAAGGAGGGGGACGGCTCCGGCGACCAGCTCTACATCCAGGGCCACGCCTCCCCCGGCATCTACGCCCGCGCCTTCCTCGACGGCCGGCTGAGCGAGCAGCAGCTCGACAACTTCCGCCAGGAGGCGGGCGGCGACGGTCTGCCGTCCTACCCGCACCCGCGGCGGCTGCCCTGGCTGTGGGAGTTCCCCACCGTGTCGATGGGCCTCGGCCCGCTCTCGGCGATCTACCAGGCGCGCTTCAACCGCTACCTCGCCAACCGCAACATCAAGGACACGTCGAACTCGCACGTCTGGGCCTTTCTCGGCGACGGCGAGATGGACGAGCCCGAGTCGACCGCCGCCCTCGCCCTCGCGGCCCGTGAGCGGCTCGACAACCTGACCTTCGTCATCAACTGCAACCTGCAGCGCCTCGACGGCCCGGTCCGCGCCAACTTCCGCGTGGTCCAGGAGCTGGAGGGCGCGTTCCGCGGCGCCGGCTGGAACGTCGTCAAGACGCTCTGGGGCAACGCCTGGGACGAGCTGTTCCGGCTGGACACCACCGGTGCGCTGGTCCGCCGGCTCCGGGAGGTCCCGGACGCGCAGTTCCAGACGTACGCCACCCGCGACGTCGCGTACATCCGCGAGCACTTCTTCGGCGCCGAGCCCGCGCTCGCCGAGCTGGCCAAGCTGCTCACCGACGCGAAGATCGCCGAGTGCTTCTACACCTCGCGCGGCGGCCACGAGGCCCGCAAGGTGTACGCGGCGTACAAGGCCGCCGTCGAGCACAAGGGCGCGCCGACCGTGATCCTCGCCCAGACGGTGAAGGGTTTCACGCTCGGCAAGGGCTTCGAGTCCAAGAACGCCAACCACCAGATGAAGAAGCTGTCCGTCGACGAGTTCAAGGACATGCGCGAGCTGCTCGGACTCCCGATCCCCGACAGCGCCTTCGTCGACGGCCTGGTGCCCTACGGCCACCCGGGCGCCGGCTCCCCCGAGGTCCGTTACCTCCAGGAGCGCCGCGCCGCCCTCGGCGGTCCCGCCCCGGCCCGCCGGACGCACGCCGTGGCGCTGCCCCAGCCCGAGGAGCGCGCGTTCGCCGCGCTGAAGAAGGGCTCCGGCAAGCAGGAGATGGCCACCACCATGGCCTTCGTGCGCCTGGTCAAGGACCTGATGCGGGACAAGGAGACCGGCAGGCGCTGGGTTCCGATCGTCCCGGACGAGGCCCGTACCTTCGGTATGGAGTCGCTGTTCCCGTCGGCCGGTATCTACTCGCCGCTGGGCCAGACGTATGATCCGGTCGACCGCGACCAGCTGATGTACTACAAGGAGGCCAAGGACGGCCAGATCCTCAACGAGGGGATCACCGAGGCCGGGGCCATGGCCGACTTCATCGCCGCCTCGACGTCGTACGCGACGCACGGCGAGACGATGATCCCCTTCTACATCTTCTACTCGATGTTCGGCTGGCAGCGGACCGGCGACCAGATGTGGCAGCTCGCCGACCAGCTCGGCAAGGGCTTCATCGTCGGTGCCACCGCGGGCCGTACGACGCTGACCGGCGAGGGCCTCCAGCACGCGGACGGCCACTCGCAGCTGATCGCGTCCACGAACCCGGCGTCGCTCAACTACGACCCGGCGTTCGCGTACGAGATCGCGGTGATCGTCAAGGACGGTCTGCGGCGGATGTACGGCCCCGAGGCCGAGAACGTCTTCTACTACCTGACGGTCTACAACGAGCCGAAGCCGCAGCCCGCGATGCCGGAGGGCGTCGAGGAGGGCATCGTCAAGGGCCTGTACCGCTTCAAGGAGGGCACCCCGGCCTCGGCCGATGCCCCGCGGGTCCAGCTGCTGGCCTCCGGTACGGCGATCCACTGGGCCCTTCAGGCGCAGGAGCTGCTGGCCGCGGACTGGGGGGTCACGGCCGACGTCTGGTCCGCCACCTCCTGGGGCGAGCTGCGCCGCGAGGCGCTGGAGTGCGACGAGGCGCTGCTCCGGGGTGAGCAGCGGGTGCCGTACGTGACCCAGGCGCTGGAGGGCGCACCGGGTCCGGTCGTCGCGGTCAGCGACTGGATGCGTCAGGTGCCGGACCAGATCAGCCAGTGGGTGGAGCAGGACTGGTCCTCGCTCGGCACGGACGGCTTCGGCCTCTCCGACACCCGCGACGCGGCCCGCCGCCACTTCGGCGTCGACGCGCAGTCGCTCACGGTCGCGGCCCTGGCCCAGCTGGCCCGCCGCGGCGAGGTGACCGCCTCCGCGGTCAAGGAGGCCCGGGAGCGGTACGGGCTCTGACGGCCCGGAAGACGGGGTCCGGGCCCGCCCCGGCCCCCGTCCCGCCCGTCCGGCGCAGGCTTTGTCCTCGATCGCCGGACGGGCTTGATCTGCCTCCGAAGCCGGCAGGATCAAGCCCGTCGGCGTTCGAGGGCATCCTTTGAGCCCGGCCGGCGCTTGAGGCCACCGCCCCGGGCCCGGGGAACACGCACCGCGTACCGCGGCCACAATGGCCGCATGCGCGCTGCCCGTCTCATCAGAATGGTGCTGCTCCTGCAGTCCCGTCCCGCCATGACCGCCGCCGAGCTCGCCAGGGAGCTGGAGGTGTCCGAGCGGACCGTGACCCGGGACGCGCAGGCGCTCTCGGAAGCGGGTGTCCCGGTGTACGCGGACCGGGGCCGGGCCGGGGGCTACCGGCTGGTCGGCGGTTACCGCACCCGCCTCACCGGCCTCGCCCGTGACGAGGCCGAGGCGCTCTTCCTCTCCGGACTGCCGTCCGCCCTGCGCGAGATGGGCCTGGAGGACGCCGCGTCCGCCGCCCGGCTCAAGGTGTCGGCGGCCCTGCTGCCCTCGCTGCGGGACGCCTCCGACAGTGCCGGCCGGCGCTTCCACCTGGATGCTCCCGGCTGGTACCAGGAACCGGTCACCCCCGAACTGCTGCCGGCCGTCGCCGAGGCCGTCTGGGACGACCGGATCGTCCGTGCCCGCTACCGCCGGGGCGGCCGGGACGGCGATGTGGAGCGGGAGATGGCACCGCACGGGCTCGTCCTGAAGGCCGGGGTCTGGTACGTCTGCGCCCGGGTGGGAGACGACTTCCGGGTGTACCGGATCGACCGGTTCTCGGCCGTGACGGTGTCCGACGAGCGGTTCGAGCGCGACGAGCGGTTCGATCTGCCGGGCTTCTGGAACGAGCGGGCCGCCCAGTTCGCCCGTTCGCTCCTGCGGACCGAGGTGACGGTGCGGGTGTCGCCGGAGGGTGTACGCCGACTGCCGCACACCATGGACCGTTCGGCGGTCCACGAAGCCCTGGAGGCGGCCGGCCCGCCCGATGCCGAGGGGTGGCTCACGGTCACCCTGCCGGTCGAGTCCGACGAGGTCGCCTACAGCCAACTGCTGGCCCTGGGGCCGGAGTCGGAGGTCCTGGAGCCGGCCGCCCTGCGGGACCGTTTCGCCGCGACCGCCGAACGCCTGCGCGAGCTCTATCGCTGAGGGCTTCTTTTCCCCGCGTCCGCGTGCGTCGCCTGTCGCCAGGGCCGATGCTTGACCCGTGATGGACGAGACGGAGTTCTGGGAGCTCATCGACAGCTCCCGCGCGGCCGCCGAGGGCGACCCCGAGGACCAGGCCGACCTGCTCGTCGAACGGCTGGTGCGGCTCGATCCGGATCCGGTGCTGGACTTCGCGAGGCACTTCGAGGCCCGTTTCAACCGCGCCTACCGCTGGGATCTGTGGGGCGCCGCCGCCGTGCTGCTCGGTGGCGCGAGCGACGACGCCTTCGACTTCTTCCGCTGCTGGCTGATCGGCCAGGGCCGGGAGATCTTCGAGGGCGCCCTGCACGACCCGGACAGCCTCGCCGATCTCCTCGACGACTTCGACGAGGAGATCGACGGGGACGCCGAGGATCTCGGCTACGCGGCCGACGAGGCGTACGAACAGCTCACCGGCGTGGTCGCCCCGGACCTCGGCCTGCCGCCCCAGACCGCCGAGCCCGAGGGGAACCCCGTGAACTTCGAGGACGAGGCGGCCCTGGCGGAGCGCTTCCCCTCGCTCTGGGAACGGTTCGGGCCGGGCTGACCGGTACTCCCGCGCCGTCGCGTCAGAAGTGGGTTCCGCCGTCGATCCGGATCTCCGTACCGGTGATGAACGCCCCGTCCCGTGAGCCGAGCATCGCGACGACGCCGGCGACGGTGTCCGGGCTGGCGAAACCCGCCCCGAGCGCCGGGGACAGCTTCATGAAGAGCGACATGTCGGCGTCGGCGGGCAGCCCCGGCCCGTTGCCACTGGTCATGTCGGAGGAGATCGAGCCGGGCGCGACGGCGACGAACCGCAGCCCCTGCTTGCTGTACTCGCTCGCCAGCGCGTGCGTCATCGACTGGATGCCGCCCTTGCTCGCCGCGTACGCCGACATGTACGGGTGCGCGAAGCTCGCCGAGGTGGAGGAGAAGTTCACGACAGCCGGCTCGTCGCCCGCCAGCAGGGCCGGTATCGCCTCGCGGATCATCAGGAACGTACCCGTGAGGTTGACCGCGATGATCTTGTTGAAGAACTCCAGCGATGTCTTGTGGGTGTGCTCGGAACGCAGGATTCCGGCCGCGTTGACCAGGACATCGAGCCCGCCGAGGGTCTCCACGGCGGAGGCCACGCCCGCCCGGACCGCGGCCTCGTCCGAGATGTCCAGGACGAGGGTGGTGAGGCGCCCGGCGGTGCCGTTCGCCACGGCCGTGTCGTGGGTGGCCTTCAGTCCGGCCTCGTTGACGTCGGCCGCGACGACACGGCCGCCCTCGGCGAGGACGCGGTGGACGGTGGCCTGCCCGATGCCGGAGCCGCCCCCGGTGATGAGTGCGCGGCGGCCTTCGTAGCGGTTCATGTCTGTATCTCTCCCGATCCCGGCGACTGCTGTCCCGAAACGTCTCGGCGGCGCCCCGATGACGTCCCGATCGATGTCCACCGTACGCCTGGATGGCACGTTTTGCCATGACGGCATTTCACGCACATCTCTCCCCTGCCGGGGTAATCTCCTGGGAATGAGCACCGAGCCGACTCAGCCGTCCCTCACCGAGCGCCGCAAGGCGGCGACCCAGCTGGACATCGCGCGCGCCGCGGCCTCGCTCTTCGCCGAGCGGGGCCCCGACGGCACCACGGCGGAGGACATCGCCGGCCGGGCGGGCGTGGCGCTGCGCACCTTCTACCGCTACTTCCGCTCCAAGCAGGACGCGGTGGGTCCGCTGCTCTCCGGCGGCGCCGAGCGCTGGCGGGCACTGCTGGAAGCGGCCGAGCCCGGGGACCCGCTCGCCGGGATCCTGGAGCGGGCGGTCACCGAGGCGCTCCGGGCGCCGGGCGCGGACGGCGCCGAGCAGCTCGGCTGGACGCGCGGGCTGCTGCGGGCCGCGGCGGACGACGCGGCGCTGCGTGCCGTCTGGTACCGGGTCAATCAGGATTCGGAGGAGCGGCTGCTGCCGGTGCTGACCCGACTGGCGGGCGACGGGGCGGACCCGCTGGAGGTCCGGCTCGCCGCGGCCGCCGCCACGGACGCGGTACGTGTCGCGCTGGAGGCCTGGGCGGCGACGGACGCGCCGCCGACCGGGCCCGGCTCACCCGCCGATCTGGCGGTGCGCTGCCTGCACGAACTCATCGGCGGCATGCGGCTGTTCAAGGGCTGAGCGGGGAGCGAGAGCCGGTCCGGACCGATCCGCCGGACAGTCCACGGGTCACGGGGCGAGCGAGCGGCCCATGAGTATGTCGTCGACGTAACGCCCGTCCAGGAAGAACTCACCGGGCAGCACGCCCTCGACGACGAACCCCTCCGACTCGTACAGGGCGCGCGCGGGCGCGTTGTGCCCGAGCACCCGCAAGGTCATCCGGTTCGCCCCGTCACCGCGGGCGGTCGCGAAGGCGGCCCGCAGCAGGGCCCTGGCGACGCCGCGGCCGCGCGCCCAGCCGGCCACGGCGAGGCCCTGTATCTGCTGGACATGGGCGTTGCAGGCCAGCGGGCTCGCAGGGACCAGCCTGATGTATCCGGCCGGGCGCAGCTCGCCCGCGTCGTCCCGTGCCTCGGCCACCAGGAGGTCCTCGGGCCGGTGGCACTCGTCGAAGAACGGCGCGTACGGCGGCTGCGGCCTGGGCATCACGGCGTGCAGCGTCGACCAGGTGGCGCGGTCGAGTTCACCGAGAGCGGCTTCGTCATGGAGGGCGGCGGGACGGACGGAACAGGCAGGGTGCGCGGGGTTCTCGGGCATGCGCGTCACTGTGCCACGGCACCCCTCACCCGGTCAGCCGCATTTCGCCGCTCGCCGCACCGAGGAGACGAGGGCTGTCGGCCCGGCAGGTGGGCCCGGCCGGGCCGCTGGGGCAGGATGGACCCATGCTGCCCTCCCGTATCGCTGTCACCGGAGCATCCGGACTCATCGGAGCGGCGCTGGTGCGTTCGCTGCGGGCCGACGGGCACGAGGTGGTGCGCCTCGTACGGCATCCCGCGCGGGCCGGCGACGAGGTGGAGTGGGATCCCGGGCGGGGGTACGTCGACGTGGCGGGCCTGGTCGGCTGCGACGCCGTCGTCCATCTCGCCGGGGCCGGGGTCGGTGACCACCGCTGGACTGCGGCGTACAAGCGGGAGATCCGGGACAGCCGGGTAAGGGGAACGGCGGCGGTCGCCGAGGCCGTCGCCTCGCTGGACGTACCGCCGAAGGTGCTGCTGTCCGGGTCGGCGATCGGCTACTACGGCGACACCGGGGACCGCGCCGTCGACGAGAGCGCTCCGGCCGGCGAGGGCTTCCTGCCGTCCGTCTGCGTGGAGTGGGAGGCGGCCACGGCAGCCGCCCAGGAGGCGGGCGTACGGACGGTGCACGCGCGCACCGGTCTGGTCGTCGGCCGCGAGGGCGGCGCCTGGGGCCGGCTCTTCCCGCTGTTCCGGGCGGGGCTCGGCGGCCGGCTGGGCAACGGGCGCCAGTACTGGAGCTTCATCGCGCTGCACGACGAGGTCGCGGCACTGCGCCACATCCTGGACACCGAGTCGCTCTCGGGTCCGGTGAACCTGACCGGACCCGACCCCGTCACCAACAGCGAGGTGACGGCCGCGATGGGGCGGGTGCTGCACCGCCCCACGCTCTTCACGGCTCCGGCACCGGCCCTGCGGATCGCCCTGGGGGACTTCGCGGAGGATGTGCTGGCCAGCCAGCGGGTGCTGCCGGGTCGGTTGCTGGACTCGGGCTTCGTGTTCGCCTTCCCGGGAATCGACGGGGCGATCCGCGCGGCGCTGCGCTGAGCGCGCCGCGAGAGCACCGGCACCCGCCGGGCCTCCTCCCGCGCGCCGCCGGTCGGCGCGCCCCCGCGAAATCGGACGGACATGCGACCCCGTGCAACGGTGCCCCGGGTGCGCGCGACTGCGTCTTCGCCGGCCACCCTCCTAGCCTCCTTGCGAACTCGGGCATTCCGGGGGCCTGTTGGGGGCAAGAGCCTCCCAGCAGTCGCGCCGACTCGGGGAGGGGCACGTGCTCAGCACGGCACACCACGCGGACGTCGTCATCATCGGGGCCGGGATCGCCGGTCTGTCAGCAGCCCATCGATTGACCAGTGCAGGGGTAAGCGTCAGCGTCCTGGAGGCCGGCCCCCGGGTCGGCGGCCGGATGACCACCGCGGAGCTGGACGGCTTCCGGCTCGACCACCTCGGCCCGCTCCTCAGCACCTCCTACCCGGAACTGCGCACGACGCCCGGCCTCGAAGGGCTGGTGCTGCGCAACTTCGCCTCCGGGGTCCTCGTCCACAGCGAGGGCCGTCAGTACCGCACCGGCGATGTACGGGGCGCTCGGGGCGCATTCAAAGCTGCGCGCGCCCTCGCAAGCGCCCCCCGGCCACCGATGGGCGGGCCGATCGACCAGGCCCGGCTGGGCGCCGCCCTGTCCCGGCTCGCCGCCACCCCGTCCGCCCGCATCCTGGCCCGGCCCGAACAGACCGCGCTCGCCGCCCTGTCCCACCGCGGCCTGCCCTCCCGTACGGTCAACGGCTTCCTCCGCCCGCTGCTCTCCGCGCTGCTCAGCGACCCCGGGCTCAGCACGTCCAGCCGGTGCGCCGACCTCGCCCTGCGCGGCTACGCCCGCGGCAGGCTGTGCGTGCCCGCGGGCGGCTCGGGCACCCTGCCCGAACTCCTGGCCGCCGCGCTGCCGCCCGGCACCGTACGTACGGGTGTGCATGTCACGGCTGCCGACATCACCTCGGTCCGCACCAAGGAGCACGGCGAACTGGGCTGCCGTTCCCTGCTGCTGGCGACCGGCGCGGGCGCCGCCGCCGAGCTGCTGCCCGGTCTGCGGGTGCCGCCCTTCCACGCCGTGACGGTCCTTCACCACACCGCCCCCGTTCCCCCGCCGACCGGTGCCGCACTGCTGCTGGACGCCGACCGGTCGGGCCCGGTCGCGCACACCGCGGTGATGAGCGCGGTCGACCCCTCGCGCGCCCCGCGCGGCCGTACGCTGATCAGCTCGACGGTGCTCGGCACCCCGCCACCCGACCTGGACCGCACGGTCCGCGCCCATCTCGCCGCGCTGTACGGCGCCCCCACCGACGACTGGGAGCTGCTGGCCTCCCACCACGACCCCGAGGCGGTCCCCGCGATGCCGGCCCCGCACGATCCGCGCCGCCCGGTGCGGCTGCTCGCCGGTCTGTACGTGTGCGGCGACCACCGCGACACGAGCACGGTGCAGGGCGCCCTGTTCTCGGGCCGACGCGCGGCCGAGGCGATCCTCACCGACCTGGGCGTACGGCCGGGGAGCGGGACGGCGCTGCCCGAGGCGGCGTAGGGCTCGCGACGTCCGGGGGCGCCGGTGGCCGCGCCCCGGACTCACCCCAGGGCGGCGACCCGGTCGCGGTAGCCCCGTACCGCCGCGGCGTCCCGGTACGGCTCCAGGCGCCGCTCGAAGTCCCGGACGTACTCCGTCGCCCGCACCGACCGCATCTCCGCGGCCTGCTGGGCGGCCTCGGCGCCGAGCAGGCACGCCTGGTCGAGCTCGCCGAGCCCGAGCCGGGCGGACGCCAGCACCACCCGGCAGAACAGCCGGCTGCGGGCGTACGCCGGGGAGCGCAGCTGGAGGGAGCGCTCCGCGTGCTGCGCCGCGGCCCGGTACTGCTGCAGATCCCGGTGGCAGTGCCCGAACTCGTCGGCGAGCTGTGCCTCGTCGAAGTACCGCGCCCAGTGCGGCACCTCGTCCCCGTGCCGGGCGATCTCCAGCGCGCGTTCCGCCCGCGCCAGCGAGGTGGTGCAGGGCCTGGCCTCGCCGAGCACCCCGTGACCGCGCGCCTCGACGGCGTGCAGCAGGGCCTGGACGACGGGCGGCGCCGAGGAGCCGATGCCCTGCTGAGCCACCCGGGCCAGCTGTACGGCTTCCCTGCCGTGGCCGAGGTAGACCGCCTGCCGGCTCATGGTGATCAGGACGTAGCTGCCGTACGCGCGGTCCCCGGCGGCCTGGGCGAGCCGCAGCGCCTGGACGAAGTACCGCTGGGCCAGGCCGTGGGCCGCGATGTCGTACGAGGTCCAGCCCGCCAGCCGGGTCAGGTCGGCGGCGGCGGCGAAGAGCCGGCGGCCGGTCGCCTCCCCGTACGTCCCGCGGAGCATGGGTTCCGTCTCGTGCTCCAGGTACCGGACGAGGGCCTGGCGGGCGTGGCCGCCGCCGTAGGCGTTGTCGAGGGTGCGGAAGAGCTCGCCGACCGAGCGCAGGGCGGCGACGTCACCGCCGCTGACCCGCTGGCCGGGGCCGCGGTCGGTCTGCCGCTGCCGGGGGACGCCGAGGGCGCCCGGCAGCACTGTTCCCGGCGGGGCCGGAGCCGGCGGGAGTGCGGGCGGGCCCGGTGGCGCGGACGGTCCGGAGGGCCGGGAGGGCACGGGCCCACGGGCCCCGCGGCCACCGGCGCCCGACGCAGCCGTCCCGCCGTGCGCCCCGTACAAGCCGTACGCTCCCGGCACTCCGCGCGCCCCACCGGGGCCGCCGGGGCCACCCGGGCCACCGGGCCGCACGGAGCCACCGGTCTCGGCGGCTCCCGCCGTCCCCGTGGCCCCGGCGGTCCCACCGCCCCCGAGGTGCCTGCCGATCCCTCCGGCCACGTGGGCCCCACCGGTCGCATGGGCCCCACCGGTCGCATGGGCCCCACCGGTCGCATGGGCGCCACCGACCCCACCGGTCCCGCCGCGCACCTGGGGCGAGGGCTCGCTCCCCCGCCCCACCCACTCGTCGGCCCGTCCGATCAGCCAGTCCCTGCTGGGGACGACGAGCCCGGCGGGGGTGAAGGCGATCTTGCGCAGCTCCGCATGGCTGCCCGAGTCCTTCCGCCACAGCCCGCTGACGATGTCGACCGCCTCCGCGGGCGTGGCCGCGAACTCCAGGCCCGCGTAGACCGGGGCGCACGCGTCGAGGCCCAGGTCCTGCGCGGAGAGGCGGCGCCCGAGCCGCCGGGTGAAGACCTCGGCGATCAGCGCGGGGGTGGTGCCGCGGGGCTGTTGACCGCGTAGCCAGCGGGTCACGGAGGTCTTGTCGTACCGCAGGTCGAGGCCGTGTTCGAGGCCGAGTTGGTCCACCCTGCGGGCGAGGCCGGCGTTCGAGAAGCCGGCTTCGGTGATGAGGGAGGCGAGTCGGCGGTTGGGGGTGCGCTGCGGAGGTCGTTCCGACATCAGCTGTACGGTCTCCTGCCTTCGGGGCCGGGCGGGCGCCCTTATGGAACGGCGTGAATTTAGCGGCCTCCGCAGCGGTCACAGCCACCTTCGCTTCACTTTCATCCGATCGTGTGAGGATTGAGGTTGGCGCTGACGGGAAGACCTGCCGGGCCACCGTCCGGGGGCCGGTCGTACAGTGGCCGGGGGCGTGATTCAGTGCATGGTGACGCGGCTCCGGACACCCCCCGGCTCCCGGCACCGCGAGTAGGAAGGCATCTGTCGTGACTGAGCTTCGGTTCGTCCGGCTGGGATTCGGCGAGGAAGCCGTCGACTACCAGGAGGCCTGGCAGAAGCAGCGCGAGGTGCACGCGGCCAGATTCGAGGACACCGTCCCGGACACCTGCCTGCTGCTGGAACACCCGCCCGTCTACACGGCCGGGCGGCGCACGACCGAGAGCGAACGCCCACTGGACGGCACCCCCGTCATCGACGTGGACCGCGGTGGCAAGATCACCTGGCACGGCCCCGGGCAGCTGGTCGGCTACCCGATCCAGAAGCTGCCCCGCCCGGTGGACGTCGTCGCGCATGTCCGCCGGCTGGAGGACGCGCTGATCCGTACCGCCGCCGAGTTCGGCGTGGAGACCACCCGGGTCGAGGGCCGCAGCGGCGTCTGGGTGCTCGGCGACCCGGTCGAGGACCGTCCGGCGATCGGCGGACTCTCCCTGGACTTCGACCCGAGGCTGCAGGACGAGGAGTTCGACGCCCGGCTGAACGGCCCCGAGTACGCCCCGTCCAACGCCGGCCAGCGCCGCGAGGACCGCAAGCTGGCGGCGATCGGCATCCGGGTGGCCAAGGGCGTGACCATGCACGGCTTCTCCTTCAACGTGAACCCGGACAACACCTGGTTCGACCGGATCGTGCCGTGCGGCATCCGGGACGCTGGCGTCACCTCGCTGGCGTACGAGCTCGGCCGCGACATCACCATCGCGGACGTGCTCCCGGTCGTCGAGAAGCACCTCAGGGACGTCCTGGAGAACGCCGAGCTCGCCCCGCGCGCCATCGAGCGCCCGACGGATGCCGTGGCCACGGCATGACGCTCGGAGTGCCCCTCCGGGAATAGGCCCTGCCGGCCACAGGTTGGCCACACGTAAAGCCGTTTGAACCACGGGCGTACCCTGGTGTTCGCCGAAGAATCCAATGCAGTGAAAGCAAAGGGGAGTGCCGGAGTGTCCGCTGTCGCACCCGACGGGCGCAAGATGCTGCGCCTTGAGGTCCGGAACAGCCAGACCCCCATCGAGCGCAAGCCCGAGTGGATCAAGACCCGGGCGAAGATGGGCCCCGAGTACAACCAGCTGCAGAAACTCGTGAAGAGCGAGGGTCTGCACACGGTGTGCCAGGAGGCCGGCTGCCCCAACATCTTCGAGTGCTGGGAGGACCGGGAGGCCACCTTCCTCATCGGTGGTGACCAATGCACCCGGCGCTGTGACTTCTGCCAGATCGACACGGGCAAGCCGCAGGCGCTGGACCGGGACGAGCCCCGCCGCGTCGGCGAGTCCGTCGTCACGATGGACCTGAACTACGCCACCATCACCGGCGTCGCGCGCGACGACCTGGAGGACGGCGGTTCCTGGCTGTACGCGGAGACCGTGCGCCAGATCCACGCGCTGACCGCGGAGCGGGAGGCCGGCCGCACCAAGGTCGAGCTGCTGATCCCCGACTTCAACGCGGAGCCCGAGCAGCTCGCCGAGGTCTTCTCCTCGCGCCCCGAGGTGCTCGCGCACAACGTCGAGACGGTGCCGCGGATCTTCAAGCGGATCCGCCCCGGCTTCCGTTACGAGCGCTCCCTGGAGGTCATCACCCGGGCCCGCGAGGCCGGTCTGGTGACCAAGTCCAACCTGATCCTCGGCATGGGCGAGACCCGCGAGGAAGTCAGCGAGGCGCTCCAGGACCTGTACGACGCGGGTTGCGAGCTCATCACGATCACGCAGTACCTGCGGCCCTCCGTGCGTCACCACCCGGTCGAGCGCTGGGTGAAGCCGCAGGAGTTCGTGGAGCTGAAGGAGGAGGCCGACGAGATCGGCTACTCCGGCGTGATGTCCGGGCCGCTGGTCCGTTCCTCGTACCGCGCGGGCCGTCTTTTCCAGCAGGCGATCGAGCGTCGCGGTGCCGCCGCCGCGGCGCCCACCGTGTGAATCCGAGCACAAGAAGCTACCGCACAGTAATAAATGATTCGACGCGGCCCGTACGCTCCCCGCAGGTCGGGGGCGCGTATGGGCCGCGTCGGCGTGCGCGCCGCCCGTATCAAGGTTTCATTGGTGTTTGACCGACCGGTCATGCGCTGGTAACACCGAGCAGTGACGCTGGGTGCACACGGTGCGGTGGCCGGCAGCAGCCGTCCGGGCCGCTGCCGCCCCTGCTTCCCGCATCTCAGCGCACGCCACCCACTTCGCGCAACGCAGTCCCGGGCAGTTCGGTCCGGGCAGCTGAGTCCACGCAACTCAGTCCGCACATCCGCTCCGAGGAGATTTCCACGATGCAGGCCGTGCCGGTACGCGCCACCGCCATCCCTTCCGTCACCGATGCTCTCCGTGCCGTCGAGTCGCTGGTCCTGGGCAGCGGCCAGCGCACCGCCCGCCGCAACGCCTGGACCGCCGTCCTGGAGGACCGGCGCCGGGCCAAGGACAGGGTCGAGGCCGAGTACGTACTGGAGGCCGCGGCCGACCACCGTTCCTAGGCCACGTAAACTTCTGTACATGGCGAGGAAGTCAAACACTGAAGGCGCGGACAGCGCCGAGAACGCGGGGCGACTCAAGCAGATCGCCCTGACCTACAAGATGGCCAGGCGGTCCGACCCGAAGGTCGGTCTTGTCGTCGCGGGCGTGGGAATTGTCACCTTCGGTGTCCTCCTCGGGGTCGGCTTCCTGATCGGCCACCCGATCTATCTGGGCATCCTGGGCTTCGTGCTGGCCCTCCTCGCGATGGCGATCGTCTTCGGACGGCGTGCCGAGCGTGCCGCCTTCGGGCAGATGGAGGGGCAGCCGGGTGCCGCGGCGGCGGTGCTGGACCGTGTGGGCCGGGGCTGGACCACGACACCCGCGGTCGCGATGAACCGCAGCCAGGACGTCGTCCACCGCGCCGTGGGCAAGGCGGGCATCGTGCTGGTCGGCGAGGGCAACGGGAACCGGGTGAAGCTGCTGCTCGCGGCCGAGAAGAAGAAGATGGCGCGCATCCTGGTCGACGTACCGGTGCACGACATCATCGTCGGCAACGACGAGGGCCAGGTGCCGCTCAAGAAGGTGCGCACCAAGATGCTGAAGCTGCCGCGCGTCCTCACCGGCCCGCAGGTGACGGCGGCCAACGACCGGCTGCGCGCGATGGGTGACCTGATGAGCAACATGCCGCTGCCCAAGGGCCCCATGCCGAAGGGCATGCGGATGCCGCGCGGCGGAAAGATGCGCTGACGTCGGACATACGAAGAGGCGGGGGGGGGGGGGAGAGGGGGGGGGTGCCCCCCCCCTCTCTTTTTTTTTTTTTTTTTTTTTTTTTTTTCTCTTTTTTTTTTCCCCCCCCCCCGCGCGTACGGATAGAAAGTCG
>NZ_JBHWIY010000006.1:268229-270972 GCF_042731715.1 Streptomyces sp. NPDC059832
GGGTGGGGGGGGGGGGGGGAGGGAGGGGAGGGGGGGGGGGAGGGAGGAGGGGAGCTGGGCAGCTACCCTCCCCCCCCCCCCCCCCGCCTCTTCTGTTGTCTTTTCGCGTCTTCGCGTCTTCGCCTCTTCGCGTCAGATACGGACCTGGACGGCGCGGGCCAGCCGGTCGTGCAGGCCGCGGCCGTCGCGGTCCCAGACCAGGGCCGGGATCACCAGGCAGACCAGCACGCTCCGGACGATCACCCGCCCGAACGTCAGCCGGCCACCGCTCTCGGCGACGACCCTGATGCCCAGGACGCGCTTGCCCGGCGTGCAGCCGATGGTGCCGACGGTGAGCACGCTCAGCACGAAAAAGATGCCCAGCGCCCAGTTTCCGGCCGCCTGCTGGTCACCGCGCGCGAACAGCCCGTATGCGATCAGCAGGCACAGGGCCCAGTCGATGAAGATCGCGCCGAACCGTCGACCGAGCGGTGCCACGGAACCCGGCCCGTGCTCGGGCAGGCCGAGCCGCTTGCCCCGGTAGCCGAAGTCGGCCCCCATCTCCTCGGCGGCCGCGCGCGGCCCGGAGAGCCACGATCCGATTACTTGCCTGTTGTCCACCCGAACACGGTACTGCGCCCGCCCACCCGCCCGGCCGGGCGGGTGGCCGCTACCGGCCTCCGGAGCGGCCGGAACGCGGGCCCTGGACCGGCCACGAGGTGCCGGTCACACCCGGCTCGGTTAACTTCTGCGAAACAAATGGGTCATGCTTGAGAAATCCGGTCTGCCTATGGTCGGGTCCAGCGTGTGCCACCGCACTGGCCGCACCACGAGCTACAACCCCGTCCCTCCCGGGCCGGGAGTAGGAGGAGTTGGATGTTCCAGAACGCCGACGACGCGAAGAAGTACATCGCCGACAATGACGTCAAGTTCATCGATGTCCGGTTCTGTGACCTGCCCGGTGTGATGCAGCACGTCACCGTCCCGGCGGCGACCTTCGACCCGGCCGACGAGCTTGCCTTCGACGGCTCGTCGATCCGCGGCTTCCAGGCCATCCACGAGTCCGACATGGCACTGCGCGCGGACCTGTCGACCGCCCGGGTCGACCCCTTCCGCCGTGACAAGACCGTCAACATCAACTTCTTCATCCACGACCCGATCACCGGCGAGCAGTACAGCCGTGACCCGCGGAACGTGGCCAAGAAGGCCGAGGCGTACCTCGCCTCCACCGGCATCGCCGACACCGCGTACTTCGGTCCCGAGGCCGAGTTCTACGTCTTCGACAACGTCCGCTTCCAGACGTCGGCGAACGAGAGCTTCTACCACATCGACTCCGAGGCCGGCGCCTGGAACACCGGTGCGGTCGAGAACAACCGCGGCTACAAGGTCCGCTACAAGGGCGGTTACTTCCCGGTCCCGCCGGTCGACCACTTCGCCGACCTGCGTGCCGAGATGTCCCTGGAGCTGGAGAACAGCGGCCTCCAGATCGAGCGCCAGCACCACGAGGTCGGCACCGCCGGCCAGGCCGAGATCAACTACAAGTTCAACACGCTGCTCGCCGCGGCCGACGACCTGATGCTCTTCAAGTACATCGTGAAGAACGTCGCCTGGCGCAACGGCAAGACCGCGACCTTCATGCCGAAGCCGATCTTCGGCGACAACGGCTCGGGCATGCACGTCCACCAGTCCCTGTGGGCCGGCGGCGACCCGCTGTTCTACGACGAGCAGGGCTACGCGGGCCTCTCGGACATGGCCCGCTACTACATCGGCGGCATCCTCAAGCACGCCCCGTCGCTGCTGGCGTTCACCAACCCGACGGTGAACTCCTACCACCGTCTGGTCCCCGGCTTCGAGGCCCCGGTCAACATGGTGTACTCGCAGCGCAACCGCTCGGCCGCGATGCGCATCCCGATCACGGGCTCCAACCCGAAGGCCAAGCGCGTCGAGTTCCGCGCCCCGGACCCGTCGTCCAACCCGTACCTGGCCTTCTCCGCGCTGCTGATGGCGGGCCTCGACGGCATCAAGAACAAGATCGAGCCCGCCGAGCCGATCGACAAGGACCTCTACGAGCTGGCTCCCGAGGAGCACGCGAACGTCCAGCAGGTCCCGACCTCCCTCCCGGCCGTCCTGGACGCGCTGGAAGCGGACAACGAGTACCTCCAGGCCGGTGGCGTCTTCACGTCCGACCTGATCGAGACCTGGATCGACTACAAGCGCACCAACGAGATCGCCCCGATCCAGCTGCGCCCGCACCCGCACGAGTTCGAGCTGTACTTCGACCTCTAAGGAGCAGGTTCCCGACCTCTGAAGAGCGGGGTCGGGTGATCCGGGACTGGCACCGGAGGAGCAGAACCCGGCACGACAGCCGGGGCGTCGGCCCGGCCCGCTCCGGATCGGACGCAGCACACAGGTTCATGAGCCCTCATCGGGAACCCGATGAGGGCTCATGAGCGATGGGCGATCGAGGCCGACGATCAACTATCGGGCGCGGGACACCAGCAGGGGGCTCGCGCCTGCGTCGGCCCGGACTCGTCGCCTGCAGGAAAAGGGAATCACAGAGCCGGCGCCATCACCGGTTGCTCGCCGGTTCCGGTACCAGGTTGCATGGCCCCCGTCGTGGTGCCGGGAGCAGATGTGCCGCCACCGGTACCCGGAGCAGACGTCCCACCACCGGTACCCGGAGCAGACGTCCCACCACCGGTACCCGGAGCAGACGTCCCACCACCGGTACCCGGAGCAGACGTCCCACCACCGGTACCCGGGT
>NZ_JBHWIY010000006.1:271069-294527 GCF_042731715.1 Streptomyces sp. NPDC059832
GAGCAGACGTGCCACCACCGACCGTGTTGCCGCCGCCGACCGTATTACCGCTCCCGGCGATGACGGAACCACCGATGGTGGAACCAATGATTTGATTCAGGTTGTTGACTGTCTGATTGCTGACTTGGTTTATCACCGTCTGCGACAAACCAAGGCTTCTCCCCGTGGCCTGCGCCGCCGCTACACCCTGTGCCGCCGCCTCTTGCGGGGAGGCACCCCTGCTTCTCGCCGCTTGTGCCGCGCTCGTGCCGGCAGCCGCAGCGGCGGCTGCACCGGCTCCAGCCGATGTCGCTGATTCCCCTCCAGCGCAAGCCACAGGGCCTACCGAGAAGCTGCCCGCACCCGTTACGGCGGTCGGTCCTATACGACCGTCAGAAGAAGGGCGCAGCACCATCCCCCCAGGGGAGACGACGAACATCCCGTTGGGATCGAAGTTCTCTCCCGTCAAGGTACTTGCCACTACCCGACACGCCTGAGTCGGGGCAGCGGAAGCAGGCACGACAGCGGTCGCAGCCAGCCCCCCGACAAGCGCCACTGTCGCAGCGGAACTCAGGACGAATTTTCCTCTCACGGCTTTCCCCTTTCGGCACTGTGCTTTCTTACCGTTCCAGTCACGTGTCATCGTGAGCAGCGGCCGTAGTCACGGCGTGACTCCGGCGTGACGCTGATGCAATGACGGGACTGACACAGCAGCGACTCCAGGCGGAACCCTGGAATCCCTACTCTTCTACCTTGCGCGTTCTCTTCGAGGATGTCGCACCGAAAGATTTCCCGGATTCAACCAGTCATCACTGGAGAGTTGAGGCAGGTGTCGTACGAGACGCAACCCGGGGAACATGACGCGGCCGAACGAGACGGACCAGCAGCAGACCGGGCCGAACGATACGATGGTTGTCAACGCCCAGTTCCAGTTCTGCGAGCAGTTCCAGCTCCACGAGCAGTTCTAGTTCTACGAGAATCGTCCCCGTCGAGCCATGGTGCTGGGGAACTCCAGTTCGCACCGAGCCTTTGAGCTGATGAACATGAAGAAGACAACCTTGCGGAAAATCAGTGTCGCAGCGACGGCTTCCTTCTTGACGGCCGGCATATTGGGCACATCAGCGAGCAGCTCCGTTGCCTCGCAGCGGAATACCCAGGTCGCGCCGTCGGTGCTCAAGTGCTACACACTCATTGACAATCCGAACGAGATCGTCTGCTATCGGGTTTCACAGCGGGCTCTGAATACGGGAAGCGAGATTGTATTCTTCCCCTTCCTCATCCAGGTGCCCACGCCTTCGAATCCCCCAACTCCGGTCGTCGTGAATGTTTTGCCGCCGGATCTGTCTCCAGGGGATTCCTCCAACAGCATGCGGTAGTCGCACGCTGTCGTGGAGCGGTCAGTGCCGCAGAGCCCGTCCCACCTCGGCCTTGACGTCTCCGGACAGCTTGCGGTTGCTGCGGGCGGTGGCGTCCTTGGACGCCTTGGGGCCGACGTCGTCGACCGTCACCACCACCGTGTCGAGCAGATTGCCGCTCCCGTCACGGAAGTTGACCTGCACCGCGTACGACTTCGCGGAGTCGGAGCTGTTCTTCACGGTGGCCTTCACCGTGGCTCGGCCGTCGCCATCGATGCTCGGCTTGCCCAGCTCGACATCACTCTTGGCGTTCACGCCGTTCTTGAAGTTGTTCAGCTTCTCGCCCGCGGCGGCCGTCGCCGAGGCCACCACGTCGGCGCCCCGGGATGCCGCCGACGCCGCAGCGGACGCGGCCTTGGACGCCGTGCTGGAGGCGCTGCCGCCGCCGTCGGAGCAGGCTGCGGCCGTCGACATCACGGCCGTCGTCAGCAGTACGGCGCCCAGGCCCCGCGCAGCTTTCCTCGTCATCGTGCCTCCCAGCACTCGCCGCCACTCCCCCTCCGCCCATCGCCTCAGTCAAAGGGGCGGCGACGCGGGCCGCATGCCGTGTACGCCGGACGGGTGAGCGGCGGGGGCGGCGTCGATTCGCGGTGCGGCACGGGGCGGACGAGGCTGGGGGCATGAGCGAGCGGAGTCCGGGCGGCGCCCCGGAGGCGATGCGGCGTCGGCGACGGTGGCCCTGGGTGCTGCTCGTGGTCGTGTCCGCGCTGGCCGGTGGTGGTGCCGTCGCTGTCGGGCTGACCGCCGGTGCGTTGTCGAGGGAGGCGACGAAGCCGCTGCGGATCACGTACGAGGTCACCGGCACCGCCAAGGACGTCACCGTCACGTATCCCACCTGGCGCGACGGCGACCTCTCGACCGCGCGGCTGACTCTGCGGACGCTGCCATGGGCCGGGGAGACTCGGACCAGGGGCTTCACGAGCGGCGGTTCCTTCGCCGTCACCCTCGGTGCGTCGGGCGGCGAGGTCGCCTGCGCGGTGACGGTGGACGACGGGACCGTCCGGACAGCCACGGCCTCCGGGGCCTTCGCCACGGCGACCTGCGGCGGTTTCTGAGCCGGGTCCGTTGCTGCCTGTGCGTGGCCGTGCTGTACGTCGCCGTGCTGTACGTGGCCGTGTCCCCGGGCCTCGTACAGGGCTCGGGGACACGGTCATCGGTTGCGCCGGACGTCAGCGGCCGTAGCGGATCAGGGCGCGGACCATGCGGCAGGTCGTGTCGGACGGCGGGTGGATGCCGGTGCGCTCGGCGGTCGCGCGTATCTTGTCGTTGGTCGCGGTCGACGGGTAGTAGACGCCCGTGTCGAGCAGGGCAATCGCCAGGCGCATGGCCTTCAGGCGGCGGTTGTGGGAGATGTACCACTCGCGGGGCCGGCCCGCGGGGAGCGGCTTCTTCATCAGGGGCTTGTGGAGCGGCTTGGTCGTGACTGCGGCAACGGCCATGGGCAACCTCCTGGCACGGTCGTGGAACCCTCACGAACTGCCTCCATTTTACTGCCCGGCACTGACAATCGGCGCTGGCCAGAAGGGCTTTCGGGGAGTCCCTCGCGTACCTTTGGCCCCATGGAGATCTGGATCAATCCCGCCTGTTCCAAGTGCCGCAGCGCGGTGCAGCTGCTCGATGCGGAGGGTGCCGAATACACCGTCCGCCGCTATCTGGAGGATGTGCCGTCGCCGGACGAGATCCGGGCCGTGCTCGACCGGCTCGGGCTGGAGCCGTGGGACATCACACGGACGCAGGAAGCGGATGCGAAGGAGCTCGGGCTCAAGGAGTGGCCGCGCGAGGCCGGTTCGCGTGAGCGGTGGATCTCGGCCCTCGCCGAGCGCCCGAAGCTCATCCAGCGGCCCATCATCACCGCGGACGACGGGACCGCCGTCGTGGCGCGCACGGACGAGGCGGTACGCGACGCGTTGGAGCGCTGAGCGTCCGCGGGCGGCCCGTGCGACCGCCCGTCAGCCGATGAACTCCTCGATCCTGCGGTTCAGTTCGCCGGCCGTCGGCCCGTGCAGCGGCAGCGTGTGATGGGTCGCGCCGGGAATCGTCGCCGTCGTCACCCGCGGGAGCAGCCGGGCCGCCTCGGCGGCGACGCGGGCCGCGTCATGGGCCCGGCTGCGTTCGGCGAGCAGGATCAGGGTCGGCACGTCCAGTCCGCCCAGGGCCTCGGGCGCGGGGCGGGGCCCGGTGACCGGGCGGGCGGACGGGAAGCCGGTGGCCGCGTCGCGCAGCCGCAGCCAGGCCGGGTCGAGCGCGGCGCCGCCCGTCTCCCACTTCAGGAAGGCCCGCGTCCGCTTCACCCCGGGCCGGATCAGCATCGGCAGCGCGCGCAGGAGGTAGCCGGGCCGGAAGCCGGCGAAGCACTGTGTCGGGTCCACGAGGACCAGTTTCGAGACGCGGTGCGGCGCGTGCAGGGCGTAGTGGAGGGCGATCCAGGCCCCGTAGGAATGCCCGCCCAGCGCGGTGCGGTCGGCGCCCAGTCCGTCCAGCACCCCGTCGAGCCAGGACGTCAGGTCCGCCACCATACGGATCGGGCGCTCCCCCGCGACGCTGCGGCCCGGGTCGCCGATCAGGTCGACGGCGTGGACGCGGTGGGTGCGGCCCAGGTGGGCCGCCTGGGCGTACCAGACGGTGGAGGTGGCGCCGCCGCCGGACAGCAGCACCAGGGGCGGGGCGTCCGCGGGGCCGCAGCTGTTGACGCGGGTGGCGCCGTACGCGGTGGCGACCTGGGAGTACGTCGTTCCGGCGGGCCAGTCGACCGCCAGGACCTCGTCGTACGCCTCGTGGAACGACGTGGGTGCCGACGTGGATGTCATGGGTGCCTCCCTGGTCGCACTGCTCCCGAATATTATCTCGCTCGGCGAGATAATAGACTCGTCGGAGCGGAAGGGGTATCGATGAGCGAGCAGGGTCCCGAACTGGAGATCGTCCATCTGCTGCGCAAGGTGACGGTCGAATTCGGGCTGCGCCAGGCGGAGTTCGCGGCTCTCCATCACATGCACGGCACCGACGTCCGCGCGCTGATCTGCCTGCTGGACGCCGGGCGGGCGGGCACGGACGCCACCGCCGGGTGGCTCGGCGCGCAGCTGGGGCTCAACTCGGCGGGCACCACCGCCGTCATCGACCGGCTGGAACGGCTCGGTCATCTCACCCGTACCCGTGATCCGCGCGACCGGCGGCGGGTGCTGCTGGCGGTCGACGAGCGGGCGGTGGAGCTGGGGTGGGCGTTCTTCGGGCCGCTGATCGAGAACATGGTGACGGTGCTGCGCGACTTCGACGAGAACGAGACGGCCGCCGTCCGGCGCTTTCTGCACGCCGCGCACCAGGCGGTCACCTCGTCCCCCTGACCACCGGTACGCCTCGCGCGCCCCGGCCCGCCCCTCGACCGGGTGAACCGACGGCCCGCAGAAACCATGTGAACCGACCGCCCGAAGAAGCGGAGACACCCGCATGCCCCGCCCCGGCCCCTCCCCTTCCTCCTCCTCCGTGGCCTTCCTCGGCGGCTTCCTCATCACCGGCACGGTGGGCGGCGCCGATGCGAGCTCCACCCCTGACGAGGTCACGGCGCTGCTCGGCGAGGACTTCGCGGAGAGCGGCGACAGGAAGCAGCGGCTGCGCAGTTACGAGATCGTCGAGTTCGCCTGGCAGCGGGTCTCGCCCCAGGACCCCTGGGACGGCGTCCATGTCATGGCGCAGGCCCATCGTCTCGAAGTACCCGTGCTGGTCGACGACTTGGCGGACCATCTGCGACGGGCGGGTTTCCCGCTCGTCGAGGCGGCACCCGACGGACTCGGGTGCCGCCGCTTTGTACGGGAGGACAGCCGCACCGGCCTGCTCGCCGACGAGGACACCGGGGCCGTCCTCAAGGTCTCGTCGCCGACGTGGTTCGGGACCGGCCCCAGGTACGCGGAGCCCGCCTGGTCGCGGGCGGCCGGGAAGAGCTGGGCGGACCACCTGGTGGCGCTGGACCCCGGCGAGCGGGAGCGCTGGGCCGTCCGTCGGCAGCCCGGCTCGGAGGAGGAACGGGCCCGCTGGTGGTGGTTCCTGCTGGTCGCCTGCCGGCAGCGCATTCCCGCGGGGCCGGACGGAGAACGGGAACGGTGGGCAAAGCTCACGCTCTGGCTGATCGGGAAGTGCCGTACGGCCGGGGTCCTCGACCGTACGGAGGCGGCGTTGCAGATCGCCGGCGGCTCGCTGCTCCCACCGGACGAGACCGTCCGCATGTGCCTGGACGCCATCCCGGTGTCCCGGGCCGACGTGGCGACCCGGGACACCACTCCGTACGCCCCCGAGCACCTCGTGGCGATCAACCGGTCCCGGCAGGCCAAGGCCCTTTCCCTCGCCGCACGCTCTCAACTGCGCAGAGGCGTGCGGGACCCGGCCCTGAGGGCGGAGGTCGAGGCCTGGCTCGACCTCCGCCGGACACTGATGTAGCGGGGTCGCGACGGCCCCGCCGTCGCCTCCTACGCGCCCGCCTGCTTCTCCGCCTCCGCCAGCAGCTCCGTCAGGCGCAGCCCGAACCGCACGTCGCACGGGTGCGGCTCCCCCGTACGCACCGAATGGATCAGCGCGTCGACCGCTGCCCGGAACGAGCCGATGGGGTCGCCCCAGCGCGGCAGGGTGGCTGTTCCCTGTTCGCCCCTGAGCTCGATCTCCGTGCCGACCGCGCCCACGGGTGCCCCCAGTGCGAGCGTCACCGTGCTGGACGCGCCGGAGGAGTGGCGGAGGACGAGATGCGTGGTGTCGGACGGGCCGTGGGCCGCGGTCAGCCGGGTCACGTCGCCCAGCACCGGGATCAGGACCGACAGGACGTGCGGGCCGACATCCCACAGTCCGCCCTTCTCGCGGCGCCACGGCGAGGCGGCGTACTCGTTCGTCGCGCCGGGGGCGAACAGCGCCCCGATCCACTCGGCTCGGGCGGTGAACCAGCCGTCCAGGGCGGCCTGTTCGCCGATCCAGGCGGATGTCTCGGCGGCGAACCGCAGGGTGCAGAAGACGACGGAGGCGACCCCGGTCTGCTCGGCGGCCCGGACGACCTCGCGGGCTCCCGTGACGGTGGTCGCGATCGGTTTGTCCAGCAGCAGATGACGGCCGGTGGCCGCGGCGCGGGCGGCGAGCGGGGCCTGGACGTCCGGCGGCAGGGCGAACGCGACGGCGTCGCTGGCACCGAAGAGCTCGTCGATGCCCGCCTCTCCGCTGTACGCCGTGGTGCCGTGCGCGGCGGCCAGCTCCTGCGCGGCCTCGGGGCGGCGGCCCCAGACACCGCTCAGTACGACGCCGGGGTGGGCGGCGAGGGCGGGGGCCTGGGTGTTCCGGGCCCAGGGGCCCGTACCGACGAGGCCGATGCGCAGGGGGGTCGGGGGAAGAGTCGTCATGGGGCAAGTCTGCCGGGTCCGCCGGGCCGGACCCGTATTGAGTTGGCGCGGGGCGGTGTCGGTGGCTACGTTTGCGGGGCCGGCCGCGGGACTCCGGCGCGACTTCCGGGACTTGCCTCTGAAGCAGTGATTTCGCTGTTCGCGCCCCCATTCCCCGGCCGGCGCCCGCCTCTTCGTACAGCGGCGCGTGACACCACGGGGGAAACGATGACCACCGGCACCGGAACCGACGCGGGCCTCGTCGCGGCCGAGGACGTGCTGCTCTTCGTCAACGCGGCGATCACCGCGACCGGGCAGCGCGAGTTCCGCTCGACCGCGTATCAGCAGCAGCTCTCGCTGGACTTCCTGCACGAGTACGTACGGGTCAACTACCGCCGGGTGTACGCCGCCGCGCTCGCCCTCGACATCAACGACCACAACGCCGTGCTCATCGTCCGGGGCCTGCTGGAACACGCCGCCGACGCGAGCGCCGAGGAGAAGCGCGCCGAGGGCCGGCTGATCGCCGCCCGGCTGGCGAAGCTGCCGCCGCAGCGCGTGTACCGGCTGTTCCGGGCGCTGCGCGCGGCCGGGGTCAACAACCGGCGCACCCGCGCGATCATGCGGGACTGGCTGGCCGCCCGGCCCGATCCGGCGCACGACGCGGTGAAGTACCGCTCCGGTCTGAAGACCGCCGCCCGCCATGTCCACCTCCGGTTCGGCGGGACCGGGGAGCCGGACGAGACGGGGGACTTCCTGTTCCGGCCCAGGCACCGGCCGAGCTACCGGCACCAGCTGCTCGACGCCTGGCGGCGCGCCCACTACGAGCAGGGGGCCGTCGAGGAGCTGCCGTTCACCGTCGCCGAGGGCTTCGCCGCCCGGCGCGGGATGAAGCGCGAGGTGTTCCTGGAGCGGATGGTGCCGCGGATGACCCGGCTGGAGCGGCTGCGGACCCTGGGGCAGCGCACTGCCGGAGACGACGGGCGGCTGCCCGCGGACGTGGACCTGACCGTGATGCCGCTGACCCGGCTCGCCCTGTACGTCCTGTCGCTCGGCTTCGAGGCGCGGCGGCTGCGCCGCGAGGAGCTGACCCACGCGCTGCGCACGGCGGCCCGTCGCGCGGCGGGCCCGCATGCCAGGAGCTGGGGCCGGGTCGCCGCCGTGCTGGACGACAGCTACTCGTCGTCCGGGTCGGGCGAGAAGCGGCGCCGCCCGCTCGCCGTGGCGCTGGCCTGTCACTTCCTGCTGGAGGCGCTGGCCGCGCCGGGCGCGTACACCTCGCTGTGGACGTCGGGCCGTACCGATCCGCTGCTGGTCAGGCCCTGGGGCCCGACCCCGCTCGGCACCCGCGTGCTGGACGCCCTGGAGCTCGGTCCCGACCGGCTGGTCATCGTCTCGGACGGCTGGGACAACGCGCCGCCCGGACTCGCGGGCGAGGTGCTGCGGGTCTGGCGGGCCCGGCTCGACCCGGACCGGCGCACGGCGGTGGTGCATGTGAACCCCGTATACGACGCGGACGGTTTCGATGTGCGCCGCCTCGCGCCGAGCGTGCCCACGGCGGGTGTCCGGGACGCGGAGGACCTGCCGGCGCTGGTGGAGATCGCGGGGTTCGCCGAGGGGCGCACGGGAGCGACGGCGCTGTACGCCTACCTGGACCGGCAGGTGGCGCGTTTCGTGGGTGACGACGGGGCAGGAGCGACTTCGTGAACAGGCTCGAACTCACCGGGCTCGTCACCCGCCCCGCCCAGGTGTGGGGCGGCATCCGGCTGGTGCCGCTGGTGCGCGAACAGCCCGTCGAGGGGCTGCGGCTGCACGAGGAGCTCTACACGGCGTACGGACACGGCGTCGTGGACGTCGGGCCGCGCACCCACTACGCCTCGGTCATCCCGCACGGCTTCGTCGCCGACTGGTCCGGCGAGGGCGAGCAGTCCGCCGCGTACGGTACGCAGCTCGGCGCCGCGGCGGGCTCCCCGGCCGGGAGCCGACCGGCGCCCCGGACCGCGCGGCTCCAGCGCCACCGCCACCACCGGATGGCGAAGCGCCGGCCGGGCGACCGGCTGCGCTTCCTGCCGCTGCACCTCGCGCTGGAGGGCTATCTCTCCCTGCACTTCGGCGGCCCCGCCATCGCCTGGGAGGAGTGGTCGCGGCAGGCGCTGCGCGACGGGCTCTCGCCGCGTGCCGAGGACGCGTACATGGGGTGGTCGGTGCGGGGGCTCGGTGACGCGCTGCGGGTCTTCGAGATCCATCCCGGCCAGTGCGGGGTGATGGTGTACGCGGCCGACGCGCTCGCCGCCGCGTTCGTGCTGCCGCACCCGGACGACTACCGGCTGCTGCACCCGTCGCTCGTCGAGGATCTGTACGGCGAGCTGATCCACCAGTACGCGCTGTACGGCGCTCCGGTGCCGGAGTTCACGGCGCGGATACCCGACGGTCCGCGGCTGCGGACGCTCGCCGGTCTGCGGGCGGCGGCACGGGCGCAGGAGCAGGAGTGGGCCGAGGCGCACGACACCCTGTTCGCGGGTGAGCTGCTGGACACCTCGTACGCCTTCGACCGGGTGTACCGGATGGGTTCGTTCACGCTGTGGCGGTTCCTGCCGCCGTTCCTGACGGGCGGGGCGGGGCAGCACATCGGTGAGACGATCACCGACCACAAGGGGCAGGTCGCGTACCTGAAGACGTTCCGGCTGTCCGAGGCGCAGATCAGGCGCGGCCATCTGCTGCACCGGCTCGCCGACGCGGACTGGCGGCTCGCGGGGGCGGCCGAGGCACTGGGCACCACCGAGGAGGAAGTGGTGCGCCGGATCCGCGCGGCCGGCTTCGATTCGCTGCTCAGGGCCCGCGCATAACGCGGGAATCCTCGGTAACACGGGGTTCACATCCGGGCAACGGACGGGAAATCGCGTCTTGCGAAGCTGCGCTGCGTAGACCGGACCGCAGCACCGCAGCACCCGCAAAGGATGGCTTCCGTGACGTTCAAGGCTGAGTACATCTGGATCGACGGCACCGAGCCCACCGCCAAGCTCCGCTCCAAGACGAAGATCATGGCCGCAAGCCCCTCGCCGGACGTGGCGGAGCTGCCGATCTGGGGCTTCGACGGTTCGAGCACCGGCCAGGCCGAGGGCCACGCCTCCGACCGGGTGCTGAAGCCGGTCTTCACCTGCCCGGACCCGATCCGCGGCGGCGAGGACATCCTCGTGCTGTGCGAGGTCTTCGACATCGACATGACGCCGCACGCGTCCAACACCCGTGCCGCGCTGCGCCCGGTGGCCGAGCGGTTCGCGGGCCAGGAGCCGATCTTCGGCATCGAGCAGGAGTACACCTTCTTCGACGGCCACCGGCCGCTCGGCTTCCCCGAGGGCGGCTTCCCGGCCGCGCAGGGCGGCTACTACTGCGGTGTCGGCGCCGACGAGATATTCGGCCGCGAGATCGTCGAGAAGCACCTCGACAACTGTCTGGAGGCCGGCCTCGGCATCTCCGGCATCAACGCCGAGGTCATGCCCGGCCAGTGGGAGTTCCAGGTCGGCCCGCTGTCCCCGCTGGAGGTCTCCGACCAGCTGTGGGTCGCCCGCTGGCTGCTGTACCGCACCGCCGAGGACTTCGACGTCTCCGCGACCCTCGACCCGAAGCCGGTCAAGGGCGACTGGAACGGCGCGGGCGCGCACACCAACTTCTCCACCAAGGCGATGCGCGAGGGGTACGACGCGATCATCACGGCGTGCGAGTCGCTGGGCGAGGGATCCAAGCCGATGGACCACGTCAAGAACTACGGCGCGGGCATCGACGAGCGGCTGACCGGTCTGCACGAGACCGCCCCGTGGAACGAGTACAGCTACGGCGTCTCCGACCGCGGCGCCTCGGTCCGCATCCCGTGGCAGGTCGAGCAGGACCGGAAGGGCTACATCGAGGACCGCCGCCCGAACGCCAACGTCGACCCGTACGTCGTCACGCGGCTGATCGTCGACACCTGCTGCGCCGCGCTGGAGAAGGCCGACCAGGTCTGATCCGGGGCCCGTTCCCCGCTCCCGGGCCGTTGTCAGTGGCCCGTGTCAGGCTTGGCGCATGCTCGACACCCAGGGCACCGAGAGTGCCGCGTCGGGGCACGGCCTCACGCTGTACTACGGCGGGTTCGACGAGGCGGCGGAGGAGACCGCCTTCGTGGGCCGGGAGGTCGTCGAGGCGCTCGGCGACGCGGGGCTGACGGTGGCGTGGGACGGGTCGCCGGACCGGGCGATCGAGCTGACCGGGCTGGACTGGCGCAAGCGGCTGGTGGGTTGAGCCGCTCGCGGGGCGATGCGGAAACCGGCCCGCCGGTTGCGGCGCCGTACGAGAGGCACTGGTGAGGAAGGTAACGCAAAGGGTCCGTATCGACGGGTGGAAGAGGTCTGCTGCGGCGTCCGGTTCTCTGGTTCAATGGGGGCATGGCCAGCATCCACCAGCACACCTCGACAGGTCGCAGCGACCTCGAGCCGTTCTGGCCTTCCCGTCAGCACCATGACTTCGACCGGGTGTGTTGTCGCGCGTCGAACGCGCAGGCCCTCTAAAGCCGCTCACCCCGGCCTTCGGTCCGCGCGCAAGCAAGTCCGTCCACCGACGACTCCTTCGCGCGAAAGAGCTGACCCTCATGGCGAACACTCGTATCTTCTCCGCCGCGGCCGCTGCCACCTCAGCGCCCTCGGCGTCCGCTGCGGCCACCACCTCCGCCCGCTCCCTCTCCCCCAACCGCCACCGGCTGCGTGCCGTCGCCCCCGACGAGGTCGTCCAGCTGGCCGATGTGGCCGAGTTCCTGCCGCCGGGTGCCACCTGGCTGCCCGCACCCCAGCACACCGTTCCGGCGCTGCCGGGCCGGCCGCCGATGATCGGCTACCTGGTGCTCGTACCGGCCGACCAGCAGCCCGCCGTCACGGCGGCCGCCGCCGCGGCGGCCCAGTACGTGGTGCCGACGCCGGTGGAGGACCCGGCCACCGGTCCGGTGCGCATCGACCCCGTGCAGCGCACCGCCGCGGTGGACGGGAACACCCTCGACCTCACGTACCTGGAGTTCGAGCTGCTCGCCCACCTGGTCGCGCACCCGCACCGGGTGCACACCCGCGACCAGTTGGTGACCACGGTCTGGGGCTACGGGCACGTGGGCGACGGGCGCACCGTGGACGTCCACATCGCCCGGCTGCGCCGCAAGCTGGGCGCCGAGCACCGCCGTTCGATCCAGACGGTGCGGCGCGTCGGGTACAAGTACACGCCCTGACGCAGCGGAAGGCATGTGAAGCGGCCCTGGTCCGGTACGTTCCGGACCAGGGCCGCCTCATGTGCCGGGCCGGCCGGCCGGTCGGGTCAGCCGCGTCGTCCGGATCCCACCGGCTCCCGCTCCGGCTCGCCGTGCTCCAGGCTCGGCAGCCGGGTCAGTGCGCGCGGGGTGCGCCAGTTCCGCTCGCCCAGCAGCGCCATCACGGAGGGCAGCAGGACCATCCGGACGACCGTGGCGTCCAGCAGCACCGCGACGGCGAGGCCGACGCCCATCTGCTGCATGTCCTGCATCGAGAGCGTCCCGAAGACCGCGAAGACCGCGACCATGATCGCGGCGGCGCCGGTCACCGCGCCCGCCGTGCGCCGGATGCCCTCGTCGATCGCGGCCCGGGTGGGCAGACCGCGGTCGCGGGCCTCGCGGATCCGGGAGACCACGAACACGTGGTAGTCCATGGAGAGTCCGAACAGGACGACCAGGACGAACAGCGGCATCCAGGCCTCGATCGCGCCGACCCCCTCCGAGCCGATCAGTGAGGCCCCCCAGCCGTGCTGGAAGACGGCGACCATCACTCCGTACGCGGCGGCCACGGAGAGCAGGTTGAGCACGATCGACGTCACGGCGATGACGTACGAGCGGAAGCAGAACAGCATCAGCAGGAAGGTCACCGCCGTGATGAAGGCGAAGACGGGGACGATGCCGCGCTTGAGCTGATCGTTGAAGTCGACGGATCCGGCGGTCTCCCCGGTCACGTACACCTGGGCGCCCGTGCCGTCGAACGCGGCGGGCAGCCGCTCCTCGCGGAGTTCGGAGAGGTCGGCCCGGCCGTCCGGGAGCGGTACCTCGATCTCCGCGACGTTCTGCGCCTTGTGCACGGTCACCTTCTCGAAGCCGTCGAACGCCTTGCGCAGCGCGGGTGCCTCGATGTCGTCGGCCTTGACCACCACGCGGGCCGGATCGGGGCCGCCGGGGAAGCTCTCGCTGATCTGCCGGTAGGCGACGGAGAGCTGCGAGTGGGAGCCGAACTGCTTCTCCAGGCCCAGCTGTTCGGTCTTCATGCCGATGGCGGGCGCGGCCAGCGCGAGCAGTACGACGACCGAGGCGACCGCGAAGGTCTTCGGCCTCGCCAGCACCGGTCGCAGCACCGTGCCGGCGATCCCGCCGCCGGTACGTGCGCGTCGGCTCCCCCGCCGCCCGAGGAAGGGCACCCGTCCCGCTTCGGTCCGGTCGCCCAGCCAGGACAGCAGTGCGGGCAGCACCGTCACCGAGCCCAGCATGGCGACGAGGACGACGATGATGGTGGCGAGGGCGAAGCCCTTGAACAGCATCAGGCCGGACAGGAACATGCCGGCCATCGCGACCATCACCGTGAGCCCGGAGACCAGTACCGCCCGGCCGCTGGTCGCCGCCGCGATCCGCAGCGCCGTCTCCGCGTCGCGTCCCGCCGCCCGCTCGTCGCGCTCGCGCCGCAGATAGAACAGGCAGTAGTCGACGCCGACGGCGAAGCCCATCAGGAACATCACCGAGTACGTGGTCTGGAACAGGTGCAGCTGGTGGCTGGCGAGCGACAGCAGTCCGAAGGCGGCCATGCACGCGGTCAGTGCCAGCCCGACCGGAAGGAGCGCCGCGACGACGGCCCCGAAGGCGACCAGCAGAATGCCCAGGGCCAGGGGTACTGCGGTGAATTCGGCCTTCCTGAAGTCCTCGGAGAGCAGGTCGCCGAGCCACTTCCCGGCACTCGCCTCGCCGAACTGGTGGATGGTGACGCCGGGGTGGTCCGCCCGGACCCCGTCCACCGCGTCGAGCACGGGCTGCACCCGGTCCGGTGCCGTCGCCGCGTCCCCCTTCAGGTCGAAGGTGATCAGCGCGTCCCTGCCGTCCTCGGAGGGGATCGGCGCCGCCAGGTTCGCCACCTCGCCGGTGCTCCGGACGGCCGCGGAGACCTCGCGGGCGGCGCCCCGCCAGTCCCCCGCCTTCGCGGTGGAGACCATGACCAGCTCGCCGGCGGGCTGCCCGAGTCCGGCGTCGTCGAGGATCTGCTCGGCCCGCGCGGAGTCGCCCGCGCCGTTCTCCGAGTCGGACATCTCGACCAGACCGGATGCTCCGCCGATGCCCGTGGCGAGCACGACGAAGAGCAGCCAGCCGAGAATGGCGGTCTTGCGGTGGTGCGCGCTCCACACACCGATGCGTGCCGCGAGGTTGCGCCTCATGGCGTGTTCGCCCCCAGAAGTCAGATGTAGCCGGTAGGAATTCGGCGCCGGACGCGCCGCTGATGAACGCTGACGAATCTAGGAACGGGGGGCTGCCCGCCCCAGCCGCCAAAGCCCCCTTTCCCGGAGCCGTAGGGCGAGGTCGGCGGGGTGGTGCTGGGTACACCCCGCCCGGGTGGCGAAACGGCTGACGCCCGAGATCGCCCCCGGGTGAGACTGTCTTCGGAGCGGGCCCGCCACGAGGGCCCGCCGAGGGGAGACGGACCGGAATGAACGCGAAAAAGGGACGGGTGCGCGGCGCTGTGCTGGCCGCCGGACGCGGAGTCGTGGTGTCGGTCGCGAGCCTGGCCGGTTCGATCACGCTCTTCGTATGGGCCGTGCTCTCGATCGCCTTCATCCCGCTGGGCATCGGGCTGGTCACCACCCCCTACGTACTGGAGCTGGTCCGCAACCACGCCAACCGGCGCCGGCTGCTCGCGGCCACCTGGTCCGACATCCGCATACCGGTCCCGTACCGCCCCTTCCCGAAGGATCTGCGGACCGGGTTCACCGGGCAGGTGGAGCGGACCACGCTGATGCTGAAGGACCCGGCGACCTGGCGCGACATCGAGTGGCTGCTGGTCGACATGACAGCCGGCTATGTGGTCGCGACCCTGGCCGCCGCGCTGTTCATCTATCCGCTGGAGGGTCTCGTTCTGGCGGCCGGGCTGTGGCGGGTCTTCACCGACGACCGCTACTGGTACGGCTTCGTCCCGGTCGACAGCCAGGCGACGGGCCTTGCCGCCGCCGCGCTCGGTGCGGTGTTGTTCGCGACCGGTGTGCTGGTCAGCGAGCGGCTGCTGCGGCTGCACTTCGTGATCGCCCGCGCGATGCTGGCCCCCACCCATGAGGAGGAGCTGGCCCGGCGCATCGACCGGCTGACCGAGACCCGGCACGAGGCCGTGGACACCGCCGCCTCCGAACTGCGGCGCATCGAGCGGGATCTGCACGACGGCGCGCAGGCCCGGCTGGTCGCGATGGGCATGAGTCTGGGCACGGTGGAGGCGCTGATCGAGAAGGACCCGGCGCAGGCGAAGAAGCTCCTGGCCATGGCCCGGGAGTCGTCGGCCGAGGCACTCACCGAGCTGCGCGACCTGGTCCGGGGCATCCACCCGCCGGTCCTCGCCGAGCGCGGACTCGGTGACGCGGTCCGGGCCTTGGCGCTGCGGCTGCCCTTCGAGTCGGAGGTCGACGCGGAGCTGGGCGGCCGCATGGACGCCGCGGTCGAGTCGGCGGCGTACTTCGCGGTGAGCGAGACGCTGACGAACGCCGCCAAGCACTCGGGGGCGGACCGCGTCTGCGTGGACATCCACCACGAGGACTCCGCGCTGCGGATCTCCGTCACCGACAACGGCAGGGGCGGTGCGAGGGTCGGCGGCGGCTCCGGGCTGAGCGGAATCGAACGCCGACTCGGTACATTCGACGGCATCATGGCCGTCAGCAGCCCTGCGGGCGGTCCCACCATGGTGACCATGGAGATCCCTTGCGAGTTGTCCTAGCCGAAGATCTCTTTCTGCTGCGCGACGGTCTGGTCCGCCTGCTGGAGGCGTACGACTTCGAGATCGCGGCAGCCGTCGAGACCGGGCCCGAACTGACCCGTGCCTTCGCCGAGGCGGAGCCGGACGTCGCGATCGTCGACGTCCGGCTTCCGCCGTCCCACACGGACGAGGGACTGCAGTGCGCGCTGGCGGCCCGGCGGGCGAAGCCGGGGCTGCCGGTGCTGGTGCTCTCGCAGCATGTGGAGCAGCTGTACGCGCGCGAGCTGCTGGCGGACGGCAACGGGGGCATCGGCTATCTGCTCAAGGACCGGGTCTTCGACGCCGACCAGTTCGTCGACGCGGTGCGCAGGGTCGCGGCGGGCGGCACCGCGATGGACCCGCAGGTGATCTCGCAGTTGCTGTCGCGGCGGTCGCAGGACAAGCCGATGGGCATGCTCACCCCGCGCGAGCTGGAGGTCATGGAGCTGATGGCCCAGGGCCGTTCGAACGCGGCCATCGCCTCCCAGATGGTGATCACGGAGCGGGCGGTGGCCAAACACACCTCGAACATCTTCCAGAAGCTCGCTCTGCCGCCGTCCGACGACGACAACCGCCGCGTCCTCGCGGTGCTCGCCTATCTGGACCGGGGCTGAGCCCCATCCGGACCGGGGCTGAGCCGCGCACGGCCGCGCGGCCCCGGCGGCGGGGTCGCGCGGCCACGGGGTCACGGCGTCACTGCGTGGTGCTCAGGTGCAGCGTCGTCGCCCCCAGGTGCAAAGTCGCCCGGGACTCCAGCACCTTCACCCGCACCGAGGTGGCGGTGACGGGGGTGGCCAGGGACAGGATGCGGCGGTGGCCGATGGTCGTGCCCTCGGCGATCCGCCGCCAGTTCCCGCCGACGCGGGCCTCGACGGCGAACCTCTCCACCCGCTGCCCGTGCCGGACGTCCTCGCGGACGGCGATCCGGTCGAAGGTGTACGGGGCCGGGCCCTGCTTGCGTACGTCGGAGCCGTAGATCCGGCGTACGCCGGAGCCGAAGGCGGTCAGTGACGCGACATCGGCGTCGTCGATCCGGCCGTCCCTGCCCGGCGGGACGTTGAGCAGCAGTGAGGCGTTGCGGCCGACGCTCCTCTCGTACAGGTCCATCAACTGGGCGGGTGTCTTGGGCTTCTCGTTCCGGTGGTGGAACCAGCCGGGCCTGATCGAGACGTCCGCCTCGGCCGGGTACCACTGGAGGTAGTTGACGGCCGGGTCCAGAAGCTTGGCCCGGGAGCCGATGTCGGGGTCGGTCGAATCGTTGGGGAGGCTGCCGAGCCCGGTCCACGGGTCGGTGGCGTGCGGGGTGACGCTCCACTCGGTCTCGCGGGCGACGCCGCTCTCGTTGCCGACCCAGCGCACGCCCTGCGGGCCCTGGAAGACGACGGTGTTCGGCGAGAGCGCCTTCACCATGTCGAACCACTGCCTGACGTCGTACTTCTGGGTGATTCCGGAGCCGGACCAGGGGTTGGCGCCGTCCAGCCAGAGTTCCTCGATCGGTCCGTACTGGGTGAACAGTTCGTAGAGCTGGTTGAGGTAGTACGCGTCGTAGTCGTCGGCGTTCACCCGGAAGGTGGGCAGCTTGCCGCTCCGGACGGCGGCGGCCCGGTCGTCGCCGGGGACGAGGGTGGGGATCGTACGCTTCGTGACCGCGCTGCCGTTGCCGAAGCGGCCCTCACCGGCCGGGGCGCGGTCGCCGTCCTCCAGCGCCATGCGCTCGGGCAGGCTGAGCGGTTTGCCCTCGGCCTGCTTCTCGCGGATCGTGTCGACCCACTGCGCGTGCCAGACGTGCGGGAGTTCGGCGCCGTCGGAGGGCGAGAGGTAGAGCCCGACCTTCAGGCCCGCCTTGCGGGCGGCCTTCACATAGGCGGCCACGACATCGGGGCTGCCGGGGCTGAGCGCGACCGAGTGGTCGGTGTAGCGGCTGGGGTAGAGCACGAAGCCGTCGTGGTGCTTGGCGGTGAGCATGACCTGTTCGACACCGGCGGCCTTGTAGGCGCGCATCCACTGGTCGGCGTCCACGGCCTCGGGCGCGAAGAGCTTCTCGTCCTCCGTGCCCGAGCCCCACTCGCGGTCGGTGAACGTGTTCATCCCGAAGTGTGTGAAGGCGGTGACCTCCCGCTGCTGCCAGGCGAGTTGGCCGGGTGTGGGGACGATGTTCGCGGCCTTCTCGATGATCCGGTCGGGGCTGTCGCAGGACTCGACCGTCATCTGCGGGGCGGGCCTCACCGGCGCGCTGCACGGGGCGCCCGGCGGCGCCGGCCGCTGGTGCGCGGGCTGCTGCGCCATCGCCTGTACGGGGACGAGCGCGGCGGCCGCCGCCAGTGCGAGCGCACTGAGCACACGGGTGCGTCGTGCCATGGTTCCCTCCCGTTCCCGACCAAGATTGGTCGGATCTCTTGGGTGCCAACGTGGGCATGCTGCCGCACACATGGGCACACACGGAAGGGCGCGTACGAGATACGTCCTATCTCTCGTACGCAAAGTCCAAGCCCGCCCCTACGGCCACCTCAGTCGTCGAACCAGCCCGGCACATCGAGCCGGAGTGCACCCGTGGGCACCATCGTGCGCAGATCGGCCTCCATCGCACGCACCCGGTCGGCGCCGAGCACCTCGACCCAGCGGGCGCGCAGCCGATCGAAGCCCTCGGCCGACCTGACCAGGACATCGACCCCCCGCGCGGTCAGTCGGACCAGCTTGCGCCGGCCGTCCCGCGGGTCGCCGACGCGCTCCACGTACCCGAGCCCTTCGAGCTTCTCCACGGTCTTGCCGGCGGCCTGCTTGGAGACCCCGAGCCGCCGGCCGATCTCACTGGCCGTCGCCCCGTCGCGGCCGACGGCCTGGAGCGCGTAGCCGTACGCGGGGCGGACGTCGACATGGCCGTGCCCGGCGAGATCGCGGTGCAACTCGTCGATGATCGACCGGAATCCGGCGAACAGCAGCATGGGCAGCTCGAAGCCCGGCACGTCCTCCTCGGACGGCTCCGCCCGTCGCTCAGCCATTGCAAAACTCGACAACCTGGTTTACCTTTTCGTCAATCACGTTGTCGATTTTAGCCTGTGCAACCACCAGGAAGAGGTCTGCCATGCCCGCGTCCGTGTTCCCCGACCACACCCTCGAATCCGCCCCGGCCGCCGCCCGCCGCAGCATGGAGGCGGTGGCGAAGAAGCAGGGCCGTCTGCCCGCCGCCGTCGCCCGGCTTGCCACCTCGCCGGAGCTGCTCGACGGCTTCCTGAGGGCGAGCGCCACCTTCGAGTCCACCACCCTGGACCCGCTCTCCCGCGAGGTCCTGATCATGACGATGGCGACGCGCAACGACTGCCACGTCTGCGTGGCGATGCACACGGCGAAGCTCACCGCACTCGGCGCGGACCCCGAGCTGATCACGGCTCTGCGCGAGCAGCGGGCACTCGCGGACGAACGGCTGGAGGCGGTGCGGGAGTTCACCCTGGCCGTGATCGCGACGGCCGGAGCCGTGGACGACGCGACGCTCCAGGCGTTCCTGGGACACGGCTACACCGCCCGCAACGCGCTGGAAGTCGTCCTGGGCATCGGCACGTACACGATGTCGACGCTGGCCAACCGGATGACCGGGGCGCCGCTCGACCCCCGGTCGGCCGCCTTCGCCTGACAGCCGGGCGTCGGGCCGCGCGTCGGGCGACCCCGCCGTGACGGCCGAACGGCTGGATCGGAACAAACCGCCGAACGCCCCATTGCCCGCCCCCGCACCCGTCATTAACGTGCGCACCGCACGCACCTGTTGTCGCATGCACCACCATGAACAACACCGAGGAGTGCGGATCATGACGGAACCCTCCCTGCCCTTCAGCTCCTCCCGGCCGACGAGACGTACGCTGCTGGGCACCGCCGGAGCCGTCGGCGCCGCCGCCGCGCTCGGGGCCGCCGCCCCCGCGCACGCCGCCCCCGCACCGGCCGCTCCGGCCCGGGACCTCGCGCCCGCGCACGAGGCGCTCCGTCGTCTGCTGCCGGACCACGCGGACCAGTTCCGGCTCCGCTCCCTTCCCCGGGCCGACGGCGCGCAGGACCGCTTCCGGGTCACCGGCACCACCGGACGGATCGAGATCGCCGCCACCACACCCGCCGCCGCCCTGACCGGGGCGCACTGGTACCTCAAGTACACCTGCGACGCCGTCATCTCGTGGTCCGGCAGCCGTACCGGGCTGCCCCGCCGGCTGCCCGCGCCCCGTACCCCCGTGGAGCGATCCGCGACCGTCGCCCACCGGTTCGCGCTCAACGACACCCACGACGGCTACACCGCCCCGTACGCCGACTGGTCGCGCTGGGAGCGGATGCTCGACGTCCTGGCCCTGCACGGTTGCAACGAGGTGCTGGTCACCGCCGGGCAGGAGGCCGTCTACCACCGGCTGCTCCAGGACTTCGGCTACAGCGACACCGAGGCCCGCACCTGGCTGCCCGCCCCTTCCCACCAGCCGTGGTGGCTGCTCCAGAACATGAGCGGGTACGGCGGCCCGCTCGGTCCCGAGCTGATCGGGCGGCGCGCGGAGCTGGGCCGGCGCATCGCCGGCCGGATGCGGGAGCTGGGCATGGCACCGGTGTTCCCCGGCTACTTCGGCACGGTCCCGGACGGCTTCACGGACCGCAATCCCGGGGCCCGGGTCGTTCCGCAGGGCACCTGGAACGGGCTGCGCCGGCCCGACTGGCTCGACCCGCGCACCCCCGTCTTCGCCGAGGTGGCCGCCGCCTTCTACCGGCACCAGGAGGACCTGTTCGGCGCGGTGGGCCACTTCAAGATGGATCTGCTGCACGAGGGCGGCAGCGCCGGTGACGTCCCGGTGCCGGATGCCGCCCGTGCCGTCGAGTCGGCCCTGCACACCGCGCACCCCGGCGCGACCTGGGTGATCCTCGGCTGGCAGGCCAATCCCCGGCCGGCGCTCCTGGAGGCGATCGACACCGACCGGATCCTGATCGTGGACGGCCTCTCCGACCTGGACACGGTCACCGACCGGGAGAAGGACTGGGGCGGAGCACCGTACGCCTTCGGCACCATCCCGAACTTCGGCGGCCGTACGACGATCGGCGCCAACACCGATCGCTGGACACAGAAGTTCACCGCCTGGCGCGACAGGCCCGGCAGCGCCCTGGTCGGCACGGCGTACATGCCGGAGGCGGCCGAGCGCGATCCGGCGGCGTTCGAGCTGTTCAGCGAGCTGGCCTGGCGGACCGAAAAGGTCGACCGGGAGGCATGGTTCCGGGCGTACCCGAAGCTCCGTTACGGCGGCCGCGACCGCTCGGCGGAAGCGGCCTTCGCCGCGCTGGCCACCACGGCGTACCGGCTGACGAGCACCGACGGCCGCCCCGTGGACTCCCTCTTCTCCCGTCGCCCCGGCATCACCTCGTCCGTCAACTTCGCCTTCGACCCGGCCGGTTTCGACCGGGCGTTCGCGGCGCTCCTCGACGTACGCCCGTCCCTGCGCGACTCGGACACCTACCGCTACGACCTCACCGATCTGGCCCGGCAGGCGCTCGCCGACCGCTCCCGGATCCTGCTGCCGCAACTTCGGGCCGCCCAGGCCGACAAGGACGTGGCCCGGTTCCGTACGCTCGCCGCGCTCTGGCTGAAGCTGATGCGGCTGACGGACGCGATGTCCGGCTGTCACCGGGCCTTCCTGCTGGGACCGTGGCTGGAGGACGCCAAACGGCTGGCGACGAGCCCGGCGGAGGCGGTGCGGCTGGAGTGGACGGCGCGCACCCTGATCACCACCTGGGCGGACCGGACGGCCGCCGACGACCTCGGCAACTACGCCAACCGCGACTGGCAGGGACTGATGGGCGAGGTCCATCTCCCGCAGTGGCAGGCGTACTTGGACGAGCTGACCGACGCGCTCGCGGAGGGCAGGGCCGCGAAGCCGTTCGACTGGTACCCGGGCGAGGAGGAGTGGACCCGTGGGACCGGCAGCTTTCCGGTACGGGCGACGGGCGATGCCCACCGCACGGCGCGGCGGGTCTTCGAGACCCTGTCCACCGCCCCGTACCAGGGCACCGTCACGGTCTCGGCCGATCCGGTGGCGTTCAGCCCCGGCAGCACCGGCACGGTGACGGCCGCCTTCCGCAATCTGAACGGCCTGCGGGCCACCGGCCGGATCGACTTCTCGCTCACCGGCCTCGACGCCACCGCGACGGGCGGTACCTCCCTCGACGAGGTCGCGGCCGGCGGGTCCGGCGCGGTGGACTGGCGGGTCACGGCCCCGTCCGAGCCGCTGACCACCCCGCTGGTGCCGATGCCGTACGAGCTGAGCACCGCGTACGGGCCGCGCGGCGAGGACCGGGTGACCGATACGCGGCGCGGCGCGGTGTACCTGGCGGCGCCGCTGGAGCCGGGCTGGCACACGTACACGGCGAACGCGGCGGTCTTCGGTCAGCTGGGCGGGCGGCTGGCGATCAACGGGGCGGGCCAGGACCTGTGGAAGGGCACCAGCCAGTTCGGCACCGCGTACCGGGAGGCGGCGTGGTCCGACGGGGCGGAAGCGACCGTGCGGGTCGACGCGCAGGAGAACACCGGGGGCTGGGCGCGCTCGGGGATCGCGGTGCGCAACGGCCTCGCGACGCCGGGTTCCGCCGGGTTCCTGAATCTGGCGGTGACACCGTCCAACGGTGTGGTGCTCTCGTACGACACGAACGGTGACGGCACCTTGGACGCCTATCGGCAAATCACCGGGATCAAGGCCCCGGTGCTGCTCCGGCTGACCCGGGCCGGGAACGGGTGCACGGGTTCCTGTTCCACCGACGGCGGGACGAGCTGGCGGACGGTGGGCACGGTCGCCGTGCCGGGGACGGCGGCGGCCCAGGACGTGGGGATCTTCATGAGCGCGACGAACGGCGGGAACGGGCTGCGCGGCACGGTCGAGTTCAGCGGGTGGCAACTGCGGTGAGGACACCCGGCTGCTGCGCCACGCGCGCACCGTCCGGGCGCACCGGGACGGCGCGGCGCGTCGGCTACAGGAACACCCTCGCGAGGTCTGTAACCGTACGTAGCCGACCAAGCACACCGCCCGGTCGGACTCCTGCCCTCAGCTGCGCATATCGGGCCACCGCGTGGTGACCGCAGCCAGCTCGGCCGCCGCTCGACAGCCCCCGGTGAGGTCGCATGCCACCAGGATCTCCTGGATCTTCCCGCTGTTCTTCGCCCCGGCCGGTTTCGCCGACCGGTATCGGTCCAGGTCCCGGGAAACTCAGCCGTCCATGGGGAATCCCTTGGCCATGGCTGGGGCGCAAGGAGCCGCTTGCGGAGGGCATCCACTGGCTGCCGTCAGCTGAGCCCGGTCACGCCGACGTCACGCCGCGGTGACGCCCACCACCTGACTATGGCTGGTGCAGGCAAGCGCAAACCCGCCTTCACACGCAAGGAATCCACCATGATGAGAAGCATTCGGCAAGGAATTCCCCGCCTGATCGGCGTGTCGAGCTTGATCGCGGCGCTCGCTGGCGGGGTTGGTGCGACAAGTGTCGCAGCAGCGCCCCAGGCCCCGCCAAAGGCCCCGTCCCAAATCTGCACTCGGGCCACGCCCCAGTTCTGCAACGGCAACGTCCTCCAGCAAGGCGCCCAGACCGGACGAGGCAACGGCAACGTCCTCCAGCAAGGCGCCCAGACCGGACGAGGCAACGGCAACGTCCTCCAGCAAGGCGCCCAGACCGGACGAGGCAACGGCAACGTCCTCCAGCAAGGCGCCCAGACCGGACG
>NZ_JBHWIY010000006.1:294621-301610 GCF_042731715.1 Streptomyces sp. NPDC059832
CGGACGAGGCAACGGCAACGTCCTCCAGCAGGGCGCACAGACCGGCGGTAACGGCAACGTCCTCCAGCAGGGCGCACAGACCGGCGGAGGCAACGGCAACGTCCTGCAACAGGGCGCACAGACCGGACGGGGTAACGGCAACGTCCTCCAGCAGGGCGCACAGACCGGCGGTAACGGCAACGTCCTGCAACAGGGCGCCCAGACCGGCGGAGGCAACGGCAACGTCCTGCAGCAAGGCGCCCAGACCGGACGGGGCAACGGCAACGTCCTCCAGCAAGGCGCACAGACCGGCGGTAACGGCAACGTCCTCCAGCAGGGCGCACAGACCGGCGGTAACGGCAACGTCCTCCAGCAGGGCGCCCAGACCGGCGAAGGCAACGGCAACGTCCTCCAGCAAGGCGCACAGACCGGCGAAGGCAACGGCAACGTCCTCCAGCAAGGCGCACAGACCGGCGAAGGCAACGGCAACGTCCTGCAACAGGGCGCCCAGACCGGCGAAGGCAACGGCAACGTCCTCCAGCAAGGCGCACAGACGTGACTTCTGTCGCGTGCTGACCACGACAAGCCTGCCGACCAAACTCGGTAGCGCGAACCCGCCACTGGGCAGTGGCGGGTTCGCCAAATCCGGTTCGCCAACTCCGGGAACTCACTCGCGGCGCAGTCGAAGCACGACCCGGCACGGCCGTGACAACGTAGGTCTGGTGCGTGACGATGTCCATCTGGTCAAAGCCTCAGCGGCGCTTCACCACGCGAGGTGCCATACCGAGTTCGGCCAAATTTCCCCGCAGCCGCCGCAGCCGCCAAATTTCCCTGCAGCCAATGACTCCACGCTACGACGGGAACCTACAGCTAGGGGCTGGATCCATTACCGGGGCGCGACTGCTGCAGTTCGGACACCAGCCGGCGCAGCCGCGGTGTGGGTCGGAGTCCCAGCTCGTCGCGGAGGTGCTGCTCGTAGCGTTCGAAGTCGCACAGTGCCTCGGACCGATTGTCCTCCGCCAGGTGGGCGCGGATCAGCGAAGCCTGACTGCTCTCCCGCAGCGGATCCGCTTGGACAGCCGCATGGGCGGCCGTCACAGCCCAGGCGAATTCCTTCGTGTCAATGAAGGCACCCGTCAGTGCCTCAAGTGCGTGGAGTCGAAGCTGCCGCCATTGCTCCGCCTCCGGCAACATCCACTCGTCGTACCAGCCGGGCAGCAAATCGGCGGACAGTTGGTCGACGGCCGCCGCGTTGAGGTCGAGCTCCTGGGCCAGGACATGGGGATCGAGTATTCGCTGGGCCAACGACCGAGCTCGAAACAGGTCGACGGTGACCTCCCGCGCGAGGCGCAACTCGGCGGGGCAGATGTTCAGTGCTTGCTTCCCGAGACCCTGGAGGCGTGACAATGCCGACCGCAGGTTCGTGTTCGCACCTTGCTCGGATGCTTCGGGCCAGAGACTCCCGGCTACCAGAGTTCGAGGGACAGCGGCCCGGGATTGTAGCGCGATAAACGCAAGCAGTCGCTTCGAGCCAACTGGGACGGTCACTGGTTCGTCGCCGACTACGATGTCGAAACCGCCGAGAAGAGAGATGCTCACGGACGGCCCGGACCTGGTGGGCGGCGGAAAGAAAGCGAGATCATATGAGCTCATGGCTTTGTGATCGCGTAGGGGTCGGTCTACCCGGCGCCCGTCAACTGGCCGCGCCGTCATTGCTGGGGCCAGCGATCTGTACACCTCCCGCATAGCAATGCTGCTCTACCCGCCAAGAGATGTCGAATTGTCCTGATCTGGTTCAAAAATTGGTGCCCTTCGGCCGAGCTTCCGCAGGTAGGCGCACGGGGTGAACCGACGGACGGCGGGCACGGTCGCCGCGCCGGGGGACGGCGGCGGCCCAGGACGTGGGGATCTTCATGAGCGCGACGAACGGCGGGAGCGGGCTGCGCGGCACGGTCGAGTTCAGCGGGTGGCAACTGCGGTGAGGGGACGGTGGCAACTGCGGTGAGAGGACGGCCCGTTGCTCCGCGCACCGCCGGGCCGGGGTGACCATCGCACGATTCGCTCGTTCTGCTGAACGTGCGTCCACTGCCAGAAGTACCTTCCGCAGCCGCCCCGGCCGACGGGGAGCATGCCGGGGCGGCGCTCGTCGAGCACTATCCGCGGCTGGTCCGACTCGGCTATCTCGTGCTGCCGCCGTCCCTCGGCAGCCACCGCCGGGTGCTGAGGGCGCACGCGCTGGCCCAGCGGTGCCTGCTGTCCGGACGCCGGGCGGGGTACGGGGCCGGAGGCGACATCCCGGTGCCGCGCAGGCCCGGCGGTGCGGCGGCGGTCGATCCGTCCTATGCCCGCGCCCGCGGGCGGGTGCTGCGTGCGGCGCTGGACGCGGGCCGTCCACGACGTGCGTGGGCCCGCACCCGGCCGCCGTCGCTCCTTCCGCTCGTGTGGGGGCTGCGGCTGTTCCCGCACTCGGGCGGATCGGACGGACTCGCCCTGGAGCACGCCCTGTCGGCGCTCTCCGGTCCGGGGCGCGCCGCCCATGCCCTGCGCGGCCTGGAGGAGCTGGCCGACGCGGAGGTGCGGCGGGTGCTCGCGGCTGCCGGGGTCGCGGACCCGCATGCGGCGCTCGCGGAGGCGGAGGGCGTCCCGGCGCCGTACGCGCTCCTCGGCTCCCCGGAGTTCGACCCCTGTTCGCTCCAGGCCCGGCCGCCAGATCTGCTGCGCCGCCGGCAGCACGCGAAGGCGGTGCTGGCGGCCGTCGCGGCACTGCTGGTGTGCGGGGCGCTGCTGGGGCTGCCGGGCAACGGCTGGGGGCGCGACGCCCGGACCGCGTCGTCGTACACCCATGACGCCGCCGTGGCACAGGCCCTGGATCCGGTCAGGTCGAGCCGGGTGTCCGCGAACTTCTGGCGGCGCTCGCCGCGTACCGACTTCACCGCCTGGCCCACCCGTGGCAACCGCGCCGAGGACACCCGGCTGCTGCGCCGCGCGCTCACCGTCTGGGCGCACCCGGACGGCACGGTGCGCATCTCGGCGACCCCGGACACCCCCATCGGGCCGCCGATGGGCGCGCCGCAACTGCTGTACGCGGGCGAGGTGGACCGGGTGACGGTGGTGCTGTTCTACGACGGGCTGCGCATCGTGCGGTACGCGGAGCCCCGTGCCGCCGACCGGGACGAGGGCGTCGGGCTCGACTTCGCCCGGGTCGACGGTGCGGACATGGCGTCGGCCGCCGCCCTGATCGTGGCCCGTGCCGACGACCGGATCCGCTATCTCACCGCGCCCTGGGTGACCGCGGTGTCGGTGCGGGACCTGCTGGCGCCGGGCGGCGCCCCGCAGCCGCTGCGCCGCGGTCCCGACGGTGTGACAGCCGCGCTGACCAGCCCGGCGACCGCCCGCGACTGCCGTGCCTGGCAGGTGATCGAGATCCGCGACGGCTCGGCGGCCCGGCTGATGACGGACCTGGGCGAACTGACCCCCGCCCGGCTGACCTCGGGCCCGCCGTCCGCGCCGCACGACGTCGCCGGGCGGGCGGAGCGGGACAGCTGGGCGCGGACCGCCTGTCTGCTGCCGGCGGTACGTTCGTACGGGGTGCGGTCGGTGAACTCCTGGCAGTACGCCGAGCAGCCGCTGCCCGAGGGCGATGGTTCCGCGCGCTGGCTCTGCACCAGGGCGGAGACCTGGCGGGGCACCGGGAGCCGGGTCCTCGCCCAGTTCCAGGCCCCGTCGGCACCGGCCGTCGCGACGGGCGGCCCGCCCGGGACGGTCGCGGCCAGGGCCGAGGACTCCCCGGCCTGCGGGGCGCGCGACCCGCGGGTGCTCGCCGGGGTGCTGTGGAAGTCGCAGGGCGGCCGCTGGTACGTACTGGCGGCGGGCAGCGAGCAGTTCGCCTCGCTGATCGCGTCGGGCGGAGTGGAGGGGCACTCCGACAGCCGCCTCCTCGCCGTGCCGGCCAGGGCGGGCGACCGGGCGCGGCTGAACGGGACGCTGACGGACGGCAGTCGGGCGGGCGGGCTGCGCTGACGCGTCGTCCCGCCGAGGTCAGGAATTCGCCGCACGCCTCTGTTCCCGCGCCCTACCTCTCAGTACATTGACAACATGTCTAACACGCAGCCAGCGCCGGTCGCGTCGGAGCGGACGCCTCTCAAGGCCCGCAAGGTCTCCTTCGCCTGGGAGAAGACTCCTCTGCACTGGGTGCCGGGCGATCCGTTCACCACACACACCATCAATGTGCTCCACCTCCTGCTGCCCGCCGGGGAACGCTGGTTCATCCACGTGTACCGGCAGGTGCTGCCGTACATCCACGACGAGCAACTGCGCCAGGACGTCATCGGCTTCATCGGCCAGGAGGCCGTGCACTCCCAGGCGCACGACGACGTGCTGCCCCGCCTGAAGGAGCTCGGTCTCGACCCGACGCCGTACACCGCGCAGGTCGACTGGTTCTTCGAGAAGCTGCTCGGCGACCGGACGCTGCCGCCGGGCCGGGCGAGCAAGTGGTGGCTGATGGAGCGGGTGGCGCTGATCGCGGCGATCGAGCACTACACCGCCTTCCTCGGCGACTGGGTGCTGAACGCCGACGAGCTGGACCGGCGCGGCGCCGATCCGATGATGCTGGATCTGCTGCGCTGGCACGGTGCGGAGGAGGTCGAGCACCGCTCGGTCGCGTTCGAGGTGTTCATGCATGTCGACGGGGGCTACCGGCGGCGGGCGCGCACCTGGGCCACGGCGTTCGGCGCGCTGGTCTTCCTCTGGCAGCGGGGCATCCGCTTCTTCATGGAGAACGACCCGAGCCTGCTGAACGGAAAGGGGTCGGTCAAGGACTTCTACCTCAGCGGCAGGCGCGGCACCCTGCCCGCCACCGGTGATCTGCTGCGTTCGGTGCCCCGCTATCTGAGCCGCGGCTATCACCCCTCGCAGGAGGGCAGTACGGCCCAGGCCATCGACTATCTCGCCCACTCGCCCGCGGCCACGGCCGCCGAGGCCCGTATGACGGGAACCAGCTGACCATGCCGCTCCCCCTGCCCCGCCTGCGTACCGTCGTCCTGGTCGCCGGCGCCGCACTGCTGGCCAAGCGCGCCCTGCACCGCCGCATCCAGAACTCCCCGCTGTGGCCGCTGCCGGCCCTGGAGGAACCGGTCTCGGGCCACTCCGAGCGCCGCACCACGGCCACCCGCCGGCTGCTGATCACCGAGCGGACCACCCCGGCCGAGGGCGTCGTCCAGCTCCGTCTTGAGGGCTCCGCGCTGCCCGCCTGGCAGCCCGGCGCGCACCTCGATCTCCTGCTGCCCTCCGGCCTGGTCCGCCAGTACTCCCTGTGCGGGGACCCGGCCGACCCCGGCACGTACACCATCGCGACGCGGCTGGTCGAGGACGGCCGCGGCGGCTCCCGCGAGGTCCACGAGCGGCTCCACGAGGGCGAGGAGGTGGAGATCCGCGACCCGCGCAACCGCTTCCCCCTCGCCGACGCCCCCGCGTACCTGTTCGTCGCGGGCGGCATAGGCATCACCCCGATCCTGCCGATGCTGCGGTCGGTCGCCGCCTCGGGAGCCGACTGGCGGCTGCTGTACGGCGGACGGACCCGTGCCTCGATGCCGTTCCTGGACGAGATCGAGAAGCTGGGCGCGGAGGGCGGCCGGGTGACGGTCGTCCCCGAGGACGAGGCGGGCCGTCCGGACACCGCCGCGGCCCTGGCGGACACGGCGGAGGGCACGGCCGTCTACTGCTGCGGCCCCGAACCCCTGATGGACGCGGTCACCGCCGCGTTGCCGCCCGGCCGCACCCTCCATCTGGAACGCTTCACGGCGGCCGGGTCGTCGGCCGGCTCCGGCCCCTTCGAGGTCGAACTGCGCCGCTCCGGCCGCACGGTCCGGGTGGCGGCGGACCGGTCGGTGCTGGCCGCGGTGCGCGACGAGCTTCCGTACGTGTCGTACTCCTGTGAGCAGGGCTTCTGCGGAACGTGCCAACAGCGCGTCCTGGAGGGCGAGATCGACCACCGCGACGAGCTCCTGACGGACTCCGAACGGGACGACTCGATGCTGATCTGCGTGTCGCGGTGCCGGGGCGAGCGGCTGGTGCTGGATCTCTAGGAGCAGGTCCGGGGCCGCCCGACGCCCCTCCCCCGCCGCTCCACTCGGTACGCTGTCCACCATGACGACCGGGGTGCGACGCAGGATGGGCGTCGAGGAGCGCAGACAGCAATTGATCGGTGTCGCGCTGGAGTTGTTCAGTCACCGCGCCCCGGACGAGGTGTCGATCGACGAGATCGCGGCCGCCGCGGGGATCTCGCGACCCTTGGTCTACCACTACTTCCCGGGGAAGCAGAGCCTCTACGAGGCCGCGCTGCGGCGGGCGGCCGACGAGTTGGCGGCCCGGTTCGTGGAGCCGCGCGAAGGTCCGCTCGGGTCGCGGCTGTTGAGGGTGATGGAGCGGTTCTTCGACTTCGTCGACGAGCACGGGCCCGGCTTCTCGGCCTTGATGCGCGGCGGGCCCGCGGCGGGGTCCTCGACCGCGAACGCGATGATCGACGGGGTGCGGCAGGCCGCCTGCGAGCAGATCCTGGCCCATCTGGGGGTCGAGGATCCCCCGGCCCGGCTGGAGCTGATCGTGCGGTCGTGGGTGTCGCTGGCCGAGTCGACGGCGCTGATCTGGCTGGACGGGCGGCGGATTCCGCGCGAGGAGCTGGAGTTGCAGCTGGTGCACGACTTCGCCGCGCTGGCCGCGGTGAGTGCCGCGTACAGCCCGGAGACGGCGGGCATCGTGCTGCGGGTGCTCGGACAGGAGCCGGCGGACGGGCCGTTCGGGGAGCTGCTGGAGCGGCTCTCCGCCCTGGCGCCCGCCGTACCGGCCGTTCCCCCGCAGCGGCTGTCGTAGCACCTGTCCGGCGGCACGGGGGGGGGGGGAGGAAGGGGGAGACGCAGGGGCCCCCCCCCCGGGGAAGGGGAGAAGGCGAAGCAGAAGAGTCACCCTAGAAGGCGACCCCACAGACACCCCCTCATTTTCCTCCCCCGCCCCAC
>NZ_JBHWIY010000006.1:301620-340980 GCF_042731715.1 Streptomyces sp. NPDC059832
TTCTGGGCTTCCCCCCCCCCTTTCCCCCCTCCCTCCCCCCCTCCCCCCCTAATCTGTTCCCTCCCCCCCTTCCTGCCGCCCAGCCCGGGGAAAAACCCGGCCCGGGCTCGCGTCCCCGTACCCATGGGAACGGGAACGCGCTACATGAGCAGTTCACCCTGGAGCGCCGCCGCCAGGCCCACTTCCGCGTTGTCCGCCCGGCCCCGCTCGAAGGCCCGCTGGTAGGCCGCGTCGCCGACGGCCTCGCGGGCCTGGCGTTCGCAGGCCTCGCGCAGTGGGCCCAGTTCCGGGGTACCGCGTTGCGGGTGGCCGACCATGCGCCAGTACACCTGGCCCGTGCCGTACACCCGGGCGGCGCGGGCGCCCTCGCCCTGGGCGGCGATCGCCGCGGCCAGGATGTCCAGGCCGAGCGCGATGCCGAAGCTGTCGCGCATGCGGTGCTTGCCCGCGAGCATCGAACGGGCGTGGGCGGCGGAGGATTCGGCGTCGCCCTGGAGCAGGGCGATCAGGGCGAGCTGGTAGTCGACGTAGCTACGGGTCCAGCATTCGTCCAGGGCCTCGCAGACCGCGCGCAGGACCGAGGCCGCCTCCGCCGCCTCGTCCAGCCGTCCGAGCCCGGTCAGGGCGAAGACCGTGATGAGCCGGCACCGCAGCCGGTAGGCCTTCTCCAGCGGGGTGGCGGTGCCGGTCGAGCGCAGGACCCGGTCGACCTCGCGGAGGCCCGCCTCGGGGCGGCCGGTCATCAGATGGGTGAGGCCGCACAGATAGGCGGCGGCGAGGATGCCCTCGTCGGCGCCGTCGCGCGCCGCCTCCCTGGTGCACTCCCGGCCCAGCCGGCGGGCGGCCGGGTAGTCGCCCTGGAGCATGACGGTGATGCCCAGCACCCACAGGGCGCGGGTGCGGTGGGGTCCTTCGGTCGGTCCGGCGGCCAGGGCGCGCCGGGCGTATTCGCGGGTCTGCGGGAGATGGCCGCAGCAGCACCAGAAGAAGCCGATCCGTCCCGCCATCTCCTGGGCGGCCGCGGTGTCGTGGACCAGCAGGTGGTCGAGGGCGGCGCAGAGGTCGGCGTGCGCCTCGGCGATGCGGTGGTACCAGCTGATCTGGTCGTCGCCGGTCCAGCCGGCGTGGGCGTTGCGGGCCAGGCCGAGGAAGCAGGCGGCGTGCCGGTCGGCGGCAGCCCGTTCCTCACCGAGTTCGGCGAGCCACATCCGTCCGTACTCGCGGATGGTGTCGAGCATGCGGTACCGCAGGCCGTCCCGTCCGACGACGGACTTGGCGACCAGTCCGTCCAGCGCCCGGGTCACCCCGTCCGGGGTGAGCGGCCCCCCGGCGCAGACCTCGCGGGCCGCGGCCTCGTCGAAGTCGCCGCGCAGGACGGTCAGCCGGGCCCAGAGCAGCCGTTCCAGCGGGGCGCACAGCTCATGGCTCCAGCCGATGGCGGTGCGCAGGGTGCGGTGGCGCGGCGGCCGGAGCGAGGTGTCGTCCGGTACGTCGAAGCGGGAGCTGATCCGCGCGGCGACCTGCTCGACGGTGTCCCGGCCGAGGGCTCCCGCCGCGAGTTCGATGGCGAGCGGAATGCCTTCGAGGCTGCGGCAGATCTCGGCGGCGGCCTCCGCGTTCCCCGGCTCGTCGAGGGCGAGCTCCGGGGCCGCCGCGGCCGCCCGGTCCCGGAACAGCGTCAGCGCGTCGGCCGCGCCCTCGACCGGCAGCGGGTCCACCTCGACGATCTGCTCGCCCCTGATGTCCAGGGGCTGCCGACTGGTGGCGAGCACGGTGAGGCCGGGGGACGTCGTGAGGATCTCGCCGAGCAGGTGCGCGCAGGCGGAGCGCAGATGTTCGCACGAGTCGAGAACCAGCAGCAGTTCCTTGTCGACGAGCCATTCGCACAGGGCGTCGATGGGCATGCGCAGGGTGTGGTCGGAGAGCCCGACCGCGTCGGAGACGGTCGCGATGAGCAGTCCGTCGTCGTGGAGCGGCGACAGGTCCGCCCACCACGCGCCGTCGCGGTGTCCGGCCGCCGCCTGCCGGGCCGCCCGGACGGCGAGTCTGGTCTTGCCGACGCCGCCGGTGCCGGTGAGCGTGGTCAGCCGGTACGTGGCGAGAGTGTGCTCCAGCCTGGCAAGTTCCGCTTTCCGTCCGACAAAGCTGCTTGTCTCCTCGGGGATGTTGCTCGCCATGGTCACCGTCGCTGAAACAGGTGGACCGGCCGGTCCCGGCCCCTGGTTCCCGTACGGCGCAGGCATGCGAGGACGCCTGGCGTACCGGAAAGGGGCCGGGACCGGCCGGGGGTGGGAGGGCGCGCCGGGGGTGCGGTGCTGCGGCATTCCCCGACGGCTGCTGCCTCCCAACGTAGCCCCGTTATGGCTCAGTTCAGGGAGAAAACCGCCACCGTACGTCCCGGGACGGTGAATCTTCCCGAACTCTTCTCATACATGGACTTCTTGACGGTAGGATCCGCGCCCGCGGCCTGGACCGGGTGCAGTGCGTACTGCTTCCCCGCCAGCCCGGCGACCGTCTGGGTCTCGGTGCCGGGGGCGGCGTTGAGGACCACCACCAGCTTCCCGAGCCGCATGGTGATCACGCCCGGTGTCTCGTCCTTCCCGGAGAGCGGGAAGGACAGGGCGGACTGCACCCGGCCGGTGGTGGCGAGGCCGAAGTCCTTCTCCGTGGAGCGGATGGTGAGCAGGTCCCGGTACGCGGCGGACGCGGCGTCGATCTGCGCGCAGCCGGGGCGGAGCGCGGCGTCGGCCAGCAGCGGCTTCGCGTAGGACCACTTGGACGCGTTGTCGGCGGCCGGCGGCAGTCCGCGGCCGAAGCCGTTGCCGTCGCGGCAGTCCCAGTGCAGGGCGTTGAACCAGTCGCCGCTGTCGTAGGAGTTGCGGTCCAGGGACTTGGAGCGCAGCAGGTCGGTGCCCGCCTGGGAGAGCGAGGGGCCCTGCGAGAGGGTGGCCGTCGCCATGGCCAGGACCTGCATGCGGGCCCGGTCGGCCGCCGATGTGCCCGCCGGGAGCTTGAAGGCGAGCGTGTCGTAGAGCGACTCGTTGTCGTGGGCGTCCGCGTAGGCGAGGGCATCGCCGGGGGCCGCGGCGTATCCGGCGGGGGCGCCGTTGTAGTCGACGCCGGACCCCTTGACCGTGTGGCCGGCGGAGTCGGTGAAGGTGTAGTCGGCGAGGTTGCCGGTGAGGCCGACCTTGATCAGGTCCTGGTAGTGGAGCAGCCGGGCCTTCTGTTCGGTCCTCGTCCCGTTGGCGGCCGAGGTGTTGGGGTCGGTGTAGAGGCCGGTGGCGAAGCCCTGTACGCCCGGGTCCTCGTCGAACGGGCTGCCGCCGCGGACGGCGTCGCGGGAGCGGTCGGAGAAGGTGGCGATGCCGGTGCCGGCCATGTTCTTCTGGGTCGCCTGGACGAAGCGGGCGTCGTCGGCGATCTCACCGAAGTTCCAGCCCTCCCCGTACAGGATGATCTTCTTCCCGTCGACGCCGTCCTTGGCCACGGTCAGCCCGTCGAGCGCCTTGCGGACGGCGAGGATGTTGTCCTTGGGGTGGTGGCCCATCAGGTCGAAGCGAAAACCGTCGACCTTGTACTCCTTGGCCCAGGTGACGACCGAGTCGACGACCAGCTTGCCCATCATGGTGTTCTCGGGTGCGGTGTTGGCGCAGCAGGTGGAGGTGGCGACGGTGCCGTCGTCCAGGAGCCGCTGGTAGTAGCCGGGCACGATCCGGTCGAGTACGGACTTGTCGTCCTGGCCGGAGGCGACGGTGTGGTTGTAGACGACGTCCATGACGGTGCGCAGCCCCGCGCCGTTCAGCCCCTGCACCATCTGCCGGAACTCGACGGTGCGCCGGGTGCCGTCCGGGTCGGAGGCGTAGGAGCCCTCCGGGACGGTGTAGTGCAGCGGGTCGTAGCCCCAGTTGAACCCGTCCTTCGCGGCGGCCTTCGCCACGCAGGCCTGCTGCTCCTCGGAGTCGGGGGCGTACACGGACAGCTCGCAGGCCGGTTTCTGCTGGCCGGACTTCTTCTCGGGGATGGTGCCGATGTCGAAGGCGGGCAGCAGATGGACGTAGCTGGTGCCGGAGTCCGCGAGCTGCTTGAGGTGCTTCATCCCGTCGGAGCGGGTGTCGGTGAAGGCGAGGTACTCGCCGGGGTGCTTCGAGGTGCGGTCCGCGATCGAGAAGTCGCGGATGTGCAGCTCCTGGATCTGGGCGTCGCGCAGCGGGACGGCGGCGGGCTTCCGCAGCCCGGACCAGCCCTTCGGTGCCAGCTTCGGGTCGTCGAGGTCGACGACGAGGCTGCGCGCGGAGTCGGTGGTCAGGGCGGTGGAGTACGGGTCGGTGACCTTGTTGGTGACGAGCCTTTGGACGGTGGGCGCCCAGACGGTCACGGCGTACCGGTAGGGCTTGCCGTTCCAGCTCTTCGCTCCGGTGACCGACCAGACGCCGGTGCGGTCGTCGCGCCGCATCGGGACGCTCTTCCCGTCGAGTTCGAGGGCGACGGTCCGCGCGGTGGGTGCCCAGACGGACAGGGTGGGGCGACCGTGGTCGAAGACCGGGCCGAGCGAGGCGCCGGCCGCGTTCTTGCCGTACAGGTCGTCGAGCACGCCCGCGCTCTGTACGCCGGTGGCGGCGAGCAGGGCGCCGTTGGCGGCGCGCTGGGTGGCGATCAGCTGGCCGCGCAGCGCGTCACGGACCCGGTCCCGGTCCCGGGCGTCGATGGTGAACGCCGGGTAGTCCTTGAGGTTCGGATGCTTCGCCCTCTGCGCGTCGGTCAGCGCGGAGGGGGTGAGCCGCAGCCACTGGCCCTCGTCGGAGAGTGCCCCGTCGACGACGGAGATGCCGCCGCGCGGTGCGTGGACGAGCTGCTGGCTGGTGGCGCCGGTGGCCTTCACCTTCCATACGACGGTGTCGGCGTCGATCCACTGCGCCTCGGCCTTGGAGAGGTCGGGGGTGGGTATGCCGCCGGCCTGGGGCAGCAGGTAGCCGGGTGTGGCGCCGAGCATCCAGACCTCGTGCCCGTAGGTGGCGAGGTCGAGCGACTGGTCGCTGGGGAGGTCCTTCTCGTCGCCCTTGTGCAGGATGTAGCTGAGCGAGGTGGCGCCGTCGGTGAGCGGCACCTCGAAGGTGGCGCCGGAGGCGTCCTTCTTCACCGGCTGGAGCGGCTTGGCCCAGTCGGTGGGCTCCTTGGCGCCGGTCCAGGTGTGCAGCCCCCAGCCGTCGTAGTCGCCGTCGGGCCGGTAGTAGTGCAGTACGGCCTTCGTGGTGTCCTGCGGCGGGTAGGCGCCGTCGGGGGCCGTGTCGGCCTGGCCGTCCTTGCCCTGCTCGATCCAGACCTGCCCGGTCTTCGCGAGTTCGACGGTGCGCTGCGGCCCGTCGGCGGTGCCGTCCTTCTCGACGGTGTACGGGACGGTGGACGCGCCTTCGTCGAGCTTGAGCCAGGCGAAGGCCCCGTAGGCGTCGCGCCCGGTGAAGTCGGCCGTCGCGTCGCCCGACCTGAGCTGCCGGCCCGCGTAGTCGCCGTCCGCGCGCTTGTAATGGACGACGGCGTAGTCGCGCTGGACGGCCACGGGCTTCGTGTCGGCCGGGGCCTGTCCGGCGGTGCTCGCGGCGAGTGCGCTCGCGGTGCGGCCGGCGCGGTCGACGACGACCGCCTTGTAGCGCAGCGGTGTTCCGGCCGCCACCTTGCCGTCCAGGTGCTGGGTGACCCGGTACGGGGCGTGGTCGGCGGAACCGAGCGTGACCCACTTCCCGTTGCCGGTCTGCGCGGCGAAGACGACCCGGTTCAGCTGTCCGCCGTCGACGTCGGCGGAGAGCTCCACAGTGCCGGTGGCTCCGGCGGCGGGCGCCTCGATCGTGATCGAGGGCTTGGTGGCCGGGGCGCCCAGGGGCTTCTCGGCGCGCAGCACGAGGCTGGAGAGGGCGGGGACGGTGACGGTGATCTTCTTGTCCGCGCCGCTGCGGATGGTGGCCGAACCCCCGTACAGCGTACGGAAGTTCATACCGGCCGATGCGGTGGGCAGCTCGACGGTCCTCGGGGCGGTGCCGTTGTTGGTGGCCACGAGGTACTCGTCGGGCTTCTCGGGGTCCGTACGGGAGAAGGCGTAGACGGAGCCCTCCGCGTACCGCTCGGTCTGGACACCGTCGCGCAGTGCCGGGTTCTTCCTGGTGAGTTCGGAGAGCGCGGCGATGTTCCGGTACAGGGGGTGCTTCGTGTCGTACGCGTCGGCGGCGTGGGTGCGGTCGGTGCCCAGTTCGTCGTCGTCGAGGTAGTCGGCGGTCTTCGAGGCGAACATGGTCTGCCGGGCGTCCCGGTCACCGCCGGCGCCGGTGAAGCCCTGCTCGTCGCCGTAGTAGACGACGGGGTTCCCGCGGCCGAGGAACATCAGCTCGTTGGCGAGCTCCGCGCGCCGGACGAGTTCCGCGTCGTCGGCCTTCGGGTTGTCCTGCTTCAGGAACGCGCCGATGCGGCCCATGTCGTGGTTGCCGAGGAAGGTCACCTGCTCGTAGGCGTTGGCCTTGTCGGTGGTGTAGCGGTAGTCGTCGCCGAACACCGCCGCGAGCTTCGCGGCCGGGGCGCCCTGCGAGGCGTACTGGCGTGCCGCTTCCTGGAAGGGGAAGTCGAGCGTCGCGTCGAGCCGGCCCCGGGTGACGTAGGGCGAGGTGACGGCGGTGTCGGAGGAGTAGACCTCGCCGAACATGAAGAAGTCCTCGCGGCCGTGCTTGGCCGCGTAGGTGTCCAGGGCCGTCGCCCACCGGGTCCAGAAGTCCAGGTCGACGTGTTTGACGGTGTCGATCCGGAAACCGTCGATGTCGAAGTCCCGGACCCACTTCTCGTAGATCTTCTCCATGCCGGAGACGACCTCGGGCCGCTCGGTCCACAGATCGTCCAGCCCGGAGAAGTCGCCGTACGTGGCGGACTCGCCGGCGAAGGTCGAGTCGCCGCGGTTGTGGTACATCGTCGGGTCGTTGAGCCAGGACGGGACCTTCTTCCCGGCGGTCCCGGTGTTCTTCGGGGTGTACGGGAACGAGTCCGCGTCCACCTTCGCCAGGCCCTTGGCGTCGTCGAAGGGGCGGCCGTCCCTGTCCAGGTACGGGTAGGCGCCCTTCGGCCGGTAGCCGTAGGCCTTCTCGGCGTAGTCGACGGTGTCCGCGGTGTGGTTGGTGATGACGTCGAAGAAGACCTTCATGCCCTTGGCGTGGGCCCTGCCGATCAGCTTCGACAGGTCGGCGTTGGTGCCAAAGTGCGGGTCGACCTGCGTGAAGTCGGTGATCCAGTAGCCGTGGTAGCCGGCCGAGGCGTCCTTGCCGGTGCCCTGGACCGGGCGGTTCTTGAAGATCGGGGCGAGCCAGATGGCGGTGGTGCCGAGGCCCTTGATGTAGTCGAGCCGGTCGGTCAGGCCCTTGAGGTCGCCGCCCTGGTAGAAGCCCTTGTCGGTGGGGTCGTAGCCGGTGTCCGTGCGTGAACCGGTGAGCCCGCCGCGGTCGTTGGAGGTGTCGCCGTTGGCGAACCGGTCCGGCATGACGAAGTAGAACTGCTCCCGCGTCAGGTCGTGACGTGCGGGTTCGGCGGCCAGCCGGGAGTCCGGGGGCGGGCCCGGGGGTCTCGGCGCGGCGGAGGCGGATGCCGCCGGGACGACGGGGAGGAGCGCCGCGCAGAGTGCGGCGACGGCTCCACGTCCGAGGGTGGAACGGGACACAGGCTGGGTCTCCTTGTGTGCGGGTGGGGGTTCTCGGGGTGGGCGGACTTCGTCGGGGTGGCGGGGCGGGGGCGGGGGCCCACCGGGGTGTCTCCTCGGACGACGCGGACTCGTGCCGCACCGCGGGCGGGCCGCCCTCGTGCTGCGCCGTCCCGCGGGGATCGCCCTGGTGCGCCCCCCACCCCCGGGTAGCCCCGGTCAGCCGGTGGTGCCCGCGCAAGTGCGGGCGTTCACCTGGAGTGCCACCGCCGTGTTCGCGCCCAGAGTCGCGGTGAACCGGCCCGAGCCGTTCACCGTGACGCCGTTGCCGGACTGGATGTCGCAGTAGTCACCGGCGGGCAGCGAGGTCTGGAACGTACGGGTCAGCGAGGAGCCCTCGTGGTTGATCGCGACGTACGCCTTGGAGCCGCGGCCGAACGCGATCCGGTCCCCGCCGTCGTCCCACCAGTCGGTGACGGACTCGCCGCGCGCCGTGTTGCGGAAGCCGACCATGGAGGAGATCTCGCGCCAGGCGTGCTGGCACTTCCACCCGTCGCTGTAACAGGCGTTCACCGTACCGCCGTCGGGCGGGCCCGCGTCCTTGTCGGACCACTCGTAGCCGGAGTGGACATCGGGCGAGCCGTACGGCCAGGCCAGCATGAAGACATGGGCGAGGGTGTAGTTCGCGCCGTCCTTGTAGTTCAGCGTGTCGCCGCCGCGCTCGGTGTCGTGGTTGTCGACGAAGACCGCGGCCTTCGACGACGGCATGAAGCCCCAGCCCTCGCCGTAGTTCTTCAGATAGGCGAGGTTCTCGTTGTTGAAGACCTGCTTGAGGCCGCGGGCGTAGCGGAATTCCTGGACGTCCCCGGTGCCGGTGTACTCGTCGGGCTGGACGGCCTCGCCCGCGCCGTGGATCGCCTCCTGCTTCCAGTAGACGCCGGGGTTGCTCAGCCGCGACTTGATGTCGGCGAGGTCGGCGGCCGGCATGTGCTTGGCGGCGTCGATGCGGAAGCCGTCGACGCCCAGGGAGAGCAGGTCGTCGAGGTATCCGGCTATCCTGCCGCGCACGTACTCCTCGCCGGTGTCCAGGTCGGCGAGGCCGACGAGTTCGCAGTTCTGGACGTTGGCTCGGTCCTGGTAGTTGCTGATCTGCGCGGTGCAGTCGTCCATGTCGGGCGCGGAGTACAGGCCGGGGTAGTCGTACTTGGAGTACGAGGAGCCGCCGGTGCCGGTGCCCGATCCGGCCGACATGTGGTTGATGACGGAGTCGGCGACGACCTTGACGCCGGCGGCGTGGCAGGTGCCGACCATGGCGGCGAACGAGGCACGGTCGCCGAGCCGTCCGGCGATCTTGTAACTGACGGGCTGGTACGAGGTCCACCACTGGCTGCCCTGGATGTGCTCCTGGGGTGGCGAGACCTGTACGTAGCCGTAGCCGGCCGGGCCGAGGGAGTCCGTGCAGGCCTTGGCCACGGAGTCGAATTTCCACTCGAAGAGGACGGCGGTGACGTCCTTGTCTCCGGGGGTGGCGGCCTGGGCGGTCGTGGTGGGGGCCACGAGGGCGGCGGCGCCTGCTGCCAGGGCGAGCGCCGCGGACAGTGGTCTGCGTGCCATGTTTCCTCCTGCTGTGGGGGGAAATGCGGGTGACGGTGCAGCCTCACGTGGCAACGCGCCCTGCCCTCAAGGCTCCTGAAGGTTCTTGCTGCAAGAATGCAAACCTTGCCGCGACGCAGACCGTACGAGCCCGTCAGTCACTGGTCAACCCTTTGGACATGGTCCGCTCACATCCAGGAAATACGGCAGTTTTCTTCCTGCAAGGACTTACGCAAAACATTGCAGCGCTGTTAAGTTTCTCCCGACTCCGGTCCGGTCGGCCGGGGGTTCCGGTGACCCCGGACCCCACGCGCCCGGCCGGCCGGGCCGGTCACGCGCAAGAGAGGCACCCGGGGTCGCTCACTCCCCGCAGGCCCATTCCGGGCCGACTCCCGGTGCCTCTCCTGTACGCCCGGACCGGCCCCGCGGGCCTCAGAGCCGGAGCGCTCAGAGCCGGAGCGCCGCGGTGGATCCCCGTACCACCAGCTCCGGCTGGAACACGTACTCCGTGCGCTGCACCGGGCTGCCGCCGATCTCCTCCAGCAGGGCGCTCACCGCCGCCGCCGCCATCGCCTGCACGGGCTGACGCACCGTCGTCAGCGGCGGATCGGTGAACGCGATCAGCTGCGAGTCGTCGAAGCCCACCACCGACACGTCGCGCGGCACGCCGAGCCCGCGCTCCCGGGCCGCACGCACCACGCCCAGCGCCATCAGGTCGCTGCCGCAGACGATGCCCGTGCACCCCTGGTCGAGCAGCGCACCCGCCGCGACCTGGCCGCCCTCGACGCTGAACAGCGTGGGGCAGACGAGGAGTTCGGCCTCGGCGCGGTCCAGGCCCAGCAGGTTCACCGCGGCGTCGAGGAAGCCCTCGCGCTTGCGGCGGGACGGCACGTAGCGCTGCGGCCCGATCGCCAGACCGACCCTGCTGTGGCCGAGGTCGGCGAGGTGCCCGACGGCCATCCGCACGGCGGCGGAGTCGTCGGGCGAGACGAACGCCGCGCTGATCCGTTCGTTGTAGCCGTTGATCAGGACGAACGGCACGCCGCGGTCGGTGAGCGCGGCGTACCGGGCCGGGTCGGCCGACATGTCGGCGTGCAGCCCGGAGAGGAAGACGATCCCGCCGACGCCGCGCTCGACGAGCTGCTCGACGAGCTCGTCCTCGGTGGCGCCGCCGGGCAGCTGGGTGCAGAGCACCGGGGTGTAGCCGTGCCCGGCCAGCACCTGCTCGACGGACTGCGCGAACGCCGGGAAGATCGGGTTGGTGAGCTCGGGCGTCACCAGTCCGATCAGCCCGGCGCTGCGCCTGCGCAGCCGTACGGGACGTTCGTAGCCGAGGATGTCCAGCGCCGCGAGCACCCGCTGACGTGTGGGGTCCGCGACGCCCGGTTTCCCGTTGAGCACCCGGCTGACGGTCGCCTCGCTGACCGCTGCCTGACCGGCGATGTCCGAGAGCCTCGGCGCACCGCCGGTCCTGGGCAGAGGGACGGTCACACCGTCCACCACACCGTGGTGTCCGCGGGCAGCTCGATCTCGGCGCCGTCGGTGACGACCGGGCTGCTGGACAGCAGGACGGTGCCGCGCACCGGGATGCGCACCGGGCGCCCCGTCGTGTTGACGGTGCAGACGAAGCCGGGGCGGGCGAAGATCAGCAGGCCCTCGGGGGCCTTGAGCCACTCCACCGCGGTTCCGGCGCCGAGCCCGGGGTGCGCCCGGCGGGCGGTGATCGCGGACCGGTACAGCTCCAGCGTGGAACCGGCGGTGCCGGTCTGCGCCTGGACGCTCAGCTCGCCCCAGCCATCGGGCTGGGGCAGCCAGCTGCCGCCGTCGCCGAAGCCGTACGAGCTGCCGTCGCGGGTCCACGGGATCGGCACCCGGCAGCCGTCGCGGAAGCCGTCCTGGCCCTCCGCGCGGAAGAACGACGGGTCCTGACGGACCTCGTCGGGCAGGTCGGTGACGTCGGGCAGGCCGAGCTCCTCGCCCTGGTAGACGTACGCGGAGCCGGGCAGCGCCAGCATCAGCAGGGTGGCGGCGCGGGCCCGGCGCAGGCCCAGCTCGCGGTCGCCGGCCTCACGGATCTGGGTGCCGAGGCCGGGCGGGTTGGCGAACCGGGTGGTGTGCCGGGTCACGTCGTGGTTGGAGAGCACCCAGGTGGTGGGGGCGCCGACCGGACGCATCGCGTCGAGCGAGGTGTCGATGACCTTGCGGAGCTCGGCCGCGTCCCAGGCGGTGGAGAGGTACTGGAAGTTGAACGCCTGGTGCATCTCGTCGGGGCGTACGTAGTTGGCGGTGCGCTCGACCGTGGGGGTCCAGGCCTCGGCGACGGCGATGCGGTTGCCGGGGTACTCGTCGAGGATGATGCGCCAGGAGCGGTAGATCTCGTGCACCCCGTCCTGGTCGAAGAACGGCATGACGTCGTTGCCGAGCAGCTTGAGCTGGTCGTGGCTGCCGAGGTCGGGCAGGCCGGCGGCCTTGACGAGGCCGTGGGCTACGTCGACCCGGAAGCCGTCGACGCCCATGTCGAGCCAGAAGCGCAGGATCGACCGGAACTCGTCGGCGACGGCCGGGTGTTCCCAGTTGAAGTCGGGCTGCTCGGGCGCGAAGAGGTGGAGGTACCAGTCGCCCGGGGTGCCGTCCGGGTCGGTGGTCCGGGTCCAGGCGGGGCCGCCGAAGATGGACTCCCAGTCGTTGGGCGGCAGTTCGCCGTCCGCGCCCTTGCCGGGGCGGAAGTGGTAGCGCTCGCGCAGCGCGGAGCCGGGGCCCTCGGCGAGGGCGCGCTTGAACCACTCGTGCCGGTCCGAGGAGTGGTTGGGCACCAGGTCCACGATGATCCGCAGGCCCAGGTCGTGGGCGTCCCGGATCAGCGCGTCGGCGTCCAGCAGGGTGCCGAACATCGGGTCGATGGCACGGTAGTCGGCGACGTCGTATCCCGCGTCGGCCTGCGGGGACGCGTAGAACGGGCTGAGCCAGACCGCGTCCACACCGAGGTCCTTGAGGTACGGGAGTCTGCCGCGTACGCCTGCGAGATCGCCCATGCCGTCGCCGTTGCCGTCGGCGAAGCTCCGTGGGTAGACCTGGTAGATCACCGCGTCCTGCCACCAGCCGGTCTGGTGGGCCGGAGCGTCGCCGGACGTGCCGGTGGAGGGGGCAGCGAGGTGCTGGGTCATGTCATCCCTGAGGTGTCGGGGTGGGAAGCGGCGCCGGGACCGGGTCGGGACACCGGCGGACCGCCGTGACTTGGTGCGTTCGGGTCGTGCGGGAGCGTGCCGGCTCAGAGGCTGTCGGGTGCCCTCCGATGGGAAAGCGGACGCGGACCGGTGCGGGCGATGCCAAGGCGCCGGGATGTCCTCGGACGGGGCCTCCCCCGCTCGAACGAAGTCGAGAGTTCGGGGAGGGAGCTACCAGGGCATTTCGGCAACGCGGGAAACGTGCGTGCCAGACCGTGGCTGCCCGATCGGAGGTCACCCGACAGCCCCTCAGCCCTTGACGGCTCCGGCGGACATGCCGGTGACCAGGTGGCGCTGGGCGAAGAGGAAGACCAGGGCCGCGGGTATCGCGATCAGCACGGACGCGGCGGTCATCGGCCCCCACTGGGCCCCGTACTGGTTGACGAAGAGCTGCAGTCCGCCCGCGAGGGTGAGGTTGTCCTCGCCGACCATGAAGGCAGAGGCGTACGCCACTTCGCCCCACGCGGTGATGAAGGAGTAGAACGCGGTGACGGCGAGGCCGGGCTTGGCGAGCGGCAGGACGAGCCGCCAGAACGTGCCGAACGGGGTGAGGCCGTCGACCTGGCCCGACTCGTCGATCTCGCGCGGGATGGTGTCGAAGAAGCCCTTCATCATCCAGGCGCAGAACGGCACCGAGATGGTGAGGTAGGTGATGACGAGGCCGGCCGGCTGATTGAGCAGCCCCATGCCCGCCATGATGTTGTAGATCGGCACGATGAGGACGGCGACCGGGAACATCTGGGTGATCAGGAGCGTCCACATCAGCCCGCGCTTGCCCGGGAAGCGGAAGCGGCTGACGGCGTAGCCGGTGGAGGCGGAGACGATGACGCCGAGAAGCGTGGTGAGCCCCGCGACGAGCACGGAGTTACCGAACCAGGTGAGGAACTTCGTGTTCTGGATCAGGTTCGTGTAGTTCTCGAACGTCGTCTCTTTGAAGAAGTCCGTGGTGGTCGCGTACGCGGCGGGCTTCAGCGAGGTGAGCAGGACCCATAGCACGGGGAAGACGGCGATCACGGACGCCACGATGAGCGTGAGGTGCAGCGCGACGGAGGCGATCGGCGAACGCTCGCCGCGCAGCCGGACCTTGCGCGCGGTGCTCCGGGCGGAGGCGGCCGGGGCGGTGGTTGCGGGGGCGGTGGTCACCAGTCGTCTCCCTGGGTGCGCAGGACTCGCCGGTAGACGGCGGCGAAGATCATCAGGAGGACGAGGATCAGTACGCCCCAGGTGGAGGACTGCGCGAAGTCGCGCGGGCTGATCTCGAAGGAGAACTTGTACGCCTGGGTGACCAGGATCTGGGTGGCCTCACCGGGTCCGCCGCGGGTCAGCAGGTAGATCACCGGGAACATGTTGAAGGTCCAGATGGTGGAGAGCAGGATCACCGTGGTGGAGACCGGCCGCAGTCCGGGCAGCGTGATGTGGCGGAACCGCTGCCAGGCGGTGGCGCCGTCCATCTCGGCGGCCTCGTAGTGCTCGCTGGGGATCGACTGCAGTCCGCCGAGCAGGGCGACCATCATGAACGGCACACCGAGCCAGACGTTCACGGCGATGACGGAGAGCTTCGCCCAGGTGGGGTCGTTCAGCCACGGTATGCCGTCGATCCCGCCGCCGGAGAGGATCTTGTTGAGCAGCCCGCGGTCCTCGTTGTAGAGGAAGCGCCAGGCGAAGACGGAGACGAAGCCGGGGATGGCCCAGGGCAGGATGAGCGCCATCCGGTACGCGGAACGGCCGGCGATGCGGCGGTTGAGGATGTTGGCGAGGGCCATCCCGAGACAGAAGGTGATGGTCACGCAGGAGACCGTCCACACCAGGGTCCAGCCGAGTGTGTCGAGGAACTGACTGCCCGTGAGCGCGTCGGTGTAGTTGTCCAGGCCCACGAACTCGTACGTGGCGGGCATGTGGTTGACACCGATGGAACGTTCGACGTTGCGCTCGTTGGCGTCGGTCATCGACAGGTAGATGCCGCGGACCAGCGGATAGCCGATGATCACGCCGATCACGACGACGACCGGGGCGACCATGGTCCAGGCGTACCAGTGGGTCGACAGCGCGCGTCGGATCCTGCTCGGCGGCGGGGGGTTGCCAGTACCGCGGCTCCGGCCGCGGGCGACGACGTCGTCGCCCGCGGCCTTCGCCACCGACTGGCCGGTGTGGACAGCCATCAGCCGGCCTGCCTTCCTGTTACTTCCAGCCCTTGAGGAGCTTGCGGTAGGAGTCGCCGGTCGTCTTGACGGCCTTGTCCGGCGTGGTCTGGCCGGTCAGGACCTTGGTGTACTCGGTGACGAGCGGGGCGAAGAGGCTGCCGGTCTCCGGGATCCAGGGGCGCTCGACGGCGGTCTCGACGACGGGCTTGAAGAAGCCGACGATCTCGCTGTCGACGACGTCCTGCCTGGCGTAGGCGGAGGTGCGGGTCGGCAGGAGGCTCAGCTCCTTGGTGACCTTGGCCTGGGTCTCCGCGGACGTCATGTAGTCGACGAAGGCGTAGGAGGCGTCGAGGTTCTTGGAGCCCGCGTAGACGGCCAGGTTGTGACCGCCCTGCGGGGCGCCCTGCGCGGCGGAGCCGGCCGGGACCGGGGCGATGCCCAGGTTGGCCTTGTCCTTGAACTCCTTGCCGGCGAAGGTGTCGGCGACGGCCCACGGGCCGTTGATCATCATGGCGACCTTGCCGTCCTTGAAGGACGCCTGCATGTTCTCCCAGCCGTCCGTGGCATCGGTCTTGGCGGCACCCGAGTCGACGAGGTCCTTGACGACCTTCATCGCCTTGACGCCCTCGGGGTTGTCGATGGTGACGGACTTGGTGGAGGCGTCGACCATGTCGCCGCCCTCGCCGTACAGGAAGGAGAGGAACCAGTAGGCGTCGTCGCCGCGCAGGTACATACCGGTCTTGCCGGTCTTGTCCTTGATCTTCTTGGAGACGGTCTTCAGCTCGCCGACGGTCCTGGGGACCTCGACACCGGCGTCCTTGAAGATCTTCTTGTTGTAGAAGATGCCCATGGAGTCGATGACCTGCGGCACCGCGTACGTCTTGTCCTTGTACTTGGTGGACGCGGCGGCCTGCTTCAGGAAGTCGTCCGGGTTCGTCAGCGCGGCGGTGCCGTCGAGCGGGGCCAGGTAACCGAGGTCGGCGAACTCGGGGGTCCAGGCGACCTCGGAGCGGATGACGTCGGGGGCGTCGGAGCCGGACTGGGCCGCGTTCTTGAACTTGTTCTGCGCGTCGCCGAAGGGCACGTTGACGTACTTGACGTGGACCTTCGGGTGCTTCTTGGTGAAGTCCTCGGCGATCTTCTTGAAGACCTTGTCCTCGCTGCCCGCGGTGGAGGTGTCCCACCACGTCACGGTGCCGGAGAGCTCGCCCGAGCCCTTGCTCGTGCCGTCGGACTCGCTGTCGCTGCCGCAGGCGGTCGCCGCGAACGCCAGGGCCGCGACCAGGGCGGTGGCCGTTATGCCACGTCGCATCTGAACTCCTTCAACTGCCGTACCGCTCCGTCGCGGCGCCGGGTCGACGAGAACGTAACAAGGATGAAAGAACGCCGAAAGACTTTGCGGAAGATTTCTGCAAGCGCCGACGATCGTTACATTCGCGTGTCCTCACGGTTGCCGTCAAGCCTCTTGACGACAGACGTCACCCCCTGGCAACGGCAGGCCACAGCCCTCGGTCCCTGCGGTGCGACGATCCGACCGCCGTTCGCAAACCCGGCTCGCAAGACCTTGCAAGATGTTGCCGGGAATCCACCCCTGACCGCCGCACGGGTACGGTCGTCCGATTCATGCGCATGGTGGGCAATCCGACATACGCCCGGTACAGTCCACTTCCATGACCGCACGGCTTGCCGATATCGCAACTCAGGCGGGGGTCAGCGAAGCGACGGTCAGCCGCGTACTGAACGGCAAGCCCGGTGTTGCAGCGGCCACCCGCGAATCCGTTCTCGCCGCGCTCGACGTTCTCGGCTACGAACGGCCCGTACGGCTGCGCAGGCGCAGCGCGGGGCTGGTGGGCCTGATCACGCCCGAGCTGGAGAACCCCATCTTTCCCGCCCTGGCCCAGGTCATCGGCCAGGCGCTGACGCGGCAGGGCTACACGCCGGTGCTGGCGACCCAGACCCCCGGCGGCTCCACCGAGGACGAGTTGACCGAGATGCTGGTCGACCGCGGCGTCGCGGGCATCATCTTCGTCTCCGGGCTGCACGCCGACACCTCGGCCGATATGCAGCGCTATGAACAACTGCGCGCCAAGGGTGTCCCGTTCGTCCTGGTCAACGGCTTCTCGCCGAAGGTCCAGGCGCCGTTCATCTCTCCGGACGACCGGGCCGCGATGCGGCTCGCGGTGACGCACCTGGTGTCGCTGGGCCATCAGCGGATCGGTCTGGCGGTCGGCCCGAAGCGGTTCGTGCCGGTCCTGCGCAAGATCGAGGGCTTCCGCGCCACCGTGCAGGAGCAGTTGGACCTCGCGCCGGACGAGGTGGAGGAGCTGATCCAGCATTCGCTGTTCACTCTGGAGGGTGGACAGGCCGCGGCGTCGGCGCTGATGGAGCGGGGCTGCACGGCGGTGGTGTGCGCGAGCGACATGATGGCGCTCGGCGCGATCCGGGCCGCCCGCCGGCTGTCGATGGAGGTACCGCGCGATCTGTCGGTGGTCGGCTACGACGACTCGCCGCTCATAGCGTTCACCGATCCGCCGCTGACCACGATCCGTCAGCCGGTGACGGCGATGGGCCAGGCCGCCGTGCGCACGCTCCTGGAGGAGGTCGGCGGCACGCCCGCCCCGCACAGCGAGTTCGTCTTCATGCCCGAACTGGTCGTTCGCGGTTCAACGGCCGCTGGCCCGGGGCCCGCTCCGGCCACCACCGCCTGACCCGCCCAGGATCCCACGCCCGTTCCCGGCACGCAGTTCGAGCACGCGTTTCCGGCACTCCTGATGTGCGGCCCGGACCCGGCCGGAGGATCAACGGGCGGAGGGGCATTTTCTGGCAGACTCTGTGCCTATGGGTGAATTGAGCGTGACGTCACAGGAAGGCCGACCGGAGGCCACCCCGTCACCCATCGTGGACGAGGCGGCCCCCGCGGCGAACCCGAAGCGGAACACCGGACGGCGCAACAGCGTCCCGGCGAGACTGCGTCACCTGCGCTCCCCCCGCCGGCCGCGCATCTGGTTCGAAATCCTGCTCGTCGCGGCCAGTTACTGGGTGTACTCGCTGGTGCGCAACGCCGTCCCGGAGCAGCGGACCGAGGCCCTGCGCAACGCCAACCGGATCTGGTCGGCCGAGAACCACCTGGGCATCGCGGTGGAGCAGACGGTCAACCACGCGGTGAATTCCGCGACATGGCTGATCGTCTCGATGAACTACTACTACGCGACGCTGCACTTCGTCGTCACCGTCTGTGTGCTGGTCTGGCTGTTCCGCTGCCACCCCGGCCGTTACTCGGCGGCCCGCCTGGCCCTGTTCGCGACCACGGGCGTGGCGCTGCTCGGTTACTACCTGTATCCGCTGGCACCGCCCCGTCTGATGAACGGCGGCCACTTCATCGACACCGTGCTGGTCCATCACACCTGGGGTTCGATGGCCTCGGGCAACTTCAAGAACATGTCGAACCAGTACGCGGCGATGCCGTCGATGCACATCGGCTGGTCGCTCTGGTGCGGTCTGACCGTCTTCGCGCTGGCCTCCGCGCCCTGGGCGCGCGTCCTGGGCCTGCTCTACCCGACGGTCACCCTGGTCGTCATCGTGTCGACCGCCAACCACTTCTGGCTGGACGCGCTGGGCGGCATGACGTGCCTGGCCTTCGGTTACGCGGTGTCGTACGCCTGGTACGGCTCGCTGCCGCACCATCTCCCGAAGCGGGTGCCGCTGCCGCGCGGAAGGGCGCGGCTGGCCGGCCTGGCCGCGCGTACGCCGATCCCGCCGCGGCGCCCGGCGGCGGACGCGGCGGCGGGCCGCCGCTGAGGGCGTATGCGGCCTCAGCGGCGCCCGTCGCCGGACCTCACCCCCGGTGCACCACGCGCCCCCCGCACACCGTGAGCCGCACCGGCGCCTCCCCCAGCTCGTCCGCCGGGGCCGCCACCGGATCCACCCCGAACGCCGTCAGATCGGCCCGGTAGCCCACGGCGATCCGGCCCGCGACGCGTTGCTCCCCGGCGGCGACCGCCGCGTGCGAGGTGCAGCCCTCCAGCGCCATCAGCCCGGTCAGCGCCTGCTCGGCGGTGACCGGCTCGGTGCCGTACGCCCCCGGCAGCCGCCGCAGCCGGGCCGTGGCCAGCACCTGCCGTACGTCGTAGTGGGCGATCGGCCAGTCCGAGCCCAGCGCCAGGTAGGCCCCGGCGTCGCGCAGGTCCCGGCAGCGCCAGGCCCGCCCGGCCCGCTCGTCACCGAGCCGCTTCGACCATTCGTCGCTGTGGTCGGCACGGGTGTACGCGGTGTGCGTGGGCTGCATCGAGGCGATCACCCCGAGGGCGGCGAACCGGGCGGCCAGGCCGTTCGGGACGGTCTCGATGTGCTCGATGCGGTGGCGGAGCCGGCCGCTCTCCCCCAGCGCCTCCACGGTGTCCAGCACATGCCGCACGGCCGCGTCCCCGATGGCGTGCGTGGCGGTGCGCACCCCGGCGCGGTGCAGATGGTGGACGGCGGCGGTGTACGCCTGCGGGTCCGGCCAGAACGCCTCGGTGCCCTCCCCGTGGCAGTCGGCGTGCTCCAGCCACGCGGTGCCGCCCTCGACGGTGCCGTCCATGAAGAACTTGACGCCGCCGACGCGCCAGAGCCGGCCCGCCTCGCTCTGCACACGTACCAGCTCGTCCAGGGCCTCCTGGTCGGCGCCCGGCATGCACCAGGGGGCCAGCCGCAGCCGTACGGGCAGGTCCGTCTCCTCCTCGACGGCGGCCAGCAGCTCGGGCACGGAGCCGTCGGCGAGGTCCATCACATGGGCCCCGGTGAGGCCGGTGGCGGCCATGCCGGAGAGCAGTTCCACGAGCCGGTGGCGGCGTTCCGCGTACGAGGGCCTGGGCAGCCGTTCCCCGACCAGGTCCATCGCGGCGTGCTCGATCAGATGCCCGGTGGGGCGGCCGTCGGGGTCGCAGACGACGGTGGAGCGCTGGGCGAAGGTGCGGGGGCCCGTGATCCCGGCGCGTTCCAGGGCCGCCCCGCTGGCCAGGGCGGAGTGCCCGTCGTAGAGCCGGATGAAGGCGGGGGCCCCGCCGATGGCGTCCTCGATCAGGGCCCGGTCCACGGGCCGGCCGCCGAAGGCGTTGTGGTCCAGGCCCCAGGCGATGACCCAGCCCTCGGTCCGTTCGGCGGCTGCCAGGGCGGCGCGCAGCCGGCCGAGGTCGCGGACGGCGGTGAGGTCCGTGCCGGTGGCCATCTCCAGGCCCCAGACGGGGTGGCTGTGCGCGTCGACCAGGCCGGGCGTGAGGGTGGCCCCGGACAGGTCGATGTGGACCGTGCCGTTGCCGCGCCACTCGCGCAGTCCGGCCTCGTCGCCGACCGCGGTGATCACCCCGTCCTTGACCGCCACGGCGGTGGCTTCCGGCCGGGCCGGATCGAGGGTGCGGACACGGGCTCCGGTGAGGAGGAGGTCGGCTGCGGACACGGTGGGACTCCTTAGACGGTGGTGGCGGCGGGGGCGGTCTCGGCCCCGGTCTCCTGCGACGGTGACGGTGACGGCTCGGCCGCGAACCGGGCGTACACCTCGGGTTTGTTGCGCTTCAGCCGGTACGCGAGCGCGAGTCCGATCAGGAAGACCGCGGGCACCAGCGAGACGAGCACGATGTTCACGCCGGTCGAGGCGCCGGAGAACAGATCGACGTGGTCGGTGACCAGGAAGATCGCGGCTGCCAGCAGCACGGCGGCGACGACCGGCGCGACGACGGTACGGAACCTGCCCTCGCCGTGCTCGAACCGGCGGAAGAACAGCGGTACGGCAATCGCGGCGAGCAGCTGGAGCAGCATCAGGCCGAGCATTCCCGGTGTGTTGACCCAGAGCAGCAGTTGCGCGTACGGGTCGGCGCCGGCCGCCGCGAAGCCGATGACGACGACGGCTCCGAGTGCGATCTGGGCGAGTCCGGCCACGTAGGGGGAACGGTGGCGGGGGTGGATGCGGCCCAGGGCCGCGGGCAGCACCCCTTCCTCGGAGAGCGCGAGTCCGTACCGGTTGATGGCGTTGTGGAAGGCGAGCAGCGAGGCGAGGACGCTGGTGACGATGAGGATGTGCATCAGGTCCGCGGCCCAGGAGCCGACGTAGTGGGTGATGGCGGAGAAGAACAGCCCGCCCGGGTCGGTGGTCGCGGCCTCGACCACGCTCGCGTCGCCGAAGGCCTGGATGACGGTCCAGACGATGAACGCGTAGAAGAGCCCGAGGAACGCGACGGCGATATAGGTGGCGCGGGGGACGGTACGGTCCGGGTTCCGTGCCTCGCGCCGGTAGATCACCGTGGACTCGAAGCCGGTGAAGGCGGCGAACGCGCAGGCCAGCACGGCTGCCGTGCCGGGTACGAGGACATGGCCGGGGGCGAACGAGGCGAGCGAGATCCCGTCGGCTCCGCCGTCCAGCAGCACACCGCCGGCCAGCAGGACGAGGATGCCGGTCTCGGCGACGAGCAGTACCCCGAGGACCTTGGCTCCGAAGTCGATGGAGCGGAAGCCGCCGTACCAGATGAGCAGCAGTCCGGCGAGGGAGATCGGCAGCCAGGGGATGTCGATGCCCCACAGGGCCTGGGCGGTGTCGGCGGTGGCGGAGCCGAGCAGTCCGTAGACGCCGATCTCCATGCCGTTGTAGCCGAGCATCGCGAGCAGGGCGGCGGCGATGCCGACGGGGCGGCCCATGCCCCGGGTGATGTACGCGTAGAACGCGCCGCCGCTGCGGACGTGGCGGCTCATCGTGGTGAACCCGATGGCGAAGATCGCGAGGGTCACGCCGGCCAGCAGATAGCCGACGGGGGCGCCGATGCCGCCGAGCAGGATGGCGATGGGGGCGACGCCGGCCATCACCGTGAGCGGGGCGGCCGCCGAGATGACGAAGAAGGCGATGTCGGCGGTGCCGAGGGTGCCTCTTCTGAGAGTTGGCGCATCCATGTGAAAGGGGAGCCCTTCTGCGACTGGCGGGGCAGGGACCGGTGACCAGAAACCTAAAGGCTTTCGGTTTGCGCAATGTAGCCTCACCCACGGGCATCCGGGAAGACCTCCCGGTGGACACACGTCAGGAGAACCACGCATGGGACGGCCGCGCACACCGCTGCTGGACCGGGAGCGCATCACCACCACGGCGCTCGAACTCATCGACGAGCAGGGCGAGTTCAGCGTCCCGCAGATAGCCCGGAGGCTCGGGGTACAGACCGGGTCGCTCTACCACCATGTGGACGGAAGGGGCGGCGTCGTCGAGCTCATCCGGGAACGGGTGTGCGACGCGATCGACTCCGCGACCCTCGACGTGGAGCCCTGGGACGCGGCCATGACGGCCTGGGCCCGCTCCTACCGTGCCGCGTTCGCCGCCCACCCGCGCGCGATTCCGCTGCTGACGACCTCACCGGTGCGCGCCCCGAAGGTCCTGGAGCAATACGAGAGCGCGGTCCGGCTGCTGCTGGACGTCGGCTTCGCGATGTCCGAGGTGATGACGGTGATCACCGCGCTGGAGAACCTGGTCCTGGGTTCGGCGCTGGACCTGGCGGCCCCGGAGACGATGTGGGAGCTCCCGGACGACATCACGACCCCGCGCCTCGCGCAGGCGCTGGCCGCGGTGGGCACGGGCCGGGCGGACGCGGCCTTCGAGCTGGCGCTGGGCGCGTTCATCGGGCACTGTCGCGGACTGCTGGACGCGAAGGAGGCGTAGGGCCTTCCGTTCGGATCGTGCCGGGTCCGCGGGGTCCGGCACGCACGCCGGTCCGGCGTGATCCGGACGAAAGCCCTTGGGTCCTGCCCGGCGGCCCGGGTGCGCGGCGCGGGGACGCCGGTACGCCGTCCCGTCTCACGCCCCGTAGAACCGCTCCTCCACCACCGCCCGCGCCCGCCGGGTGATCCGCCGGTAGTCGTCCAGCATGTCCCCGACATGCCCCGGCTCGTACCCCAGGTACCGCCCGACCGCGGTGAGTTCGCGCGGCCCGGACGGGAACGTGTCGCCCGGCCGGCCGCGTACCAGCATCACCGCGTTGCGCACCCGGGTGGCCAGCACCCAGGCCTCGTCCAGCGTCTGGGCGTCCTCGGTCGGGATGAGATCCGCCGCGCACGCCGCCGCCAGCGCCTCGCGGGTACGTGTCGTCCGCAGCCCCGGTTCCGCCCAGCCGTGCTGCATCTGCATCAGCTGGACCGTCCACTCGACATCGCTCAGCCCGCCGCGCCCCAGCTTGGCGTGGAGCGTCGGATCGGCGCCGCGCGGCAGCCGCTCGGACTCCATCCGGGCCTTGAGGCGCCGGATCTCGCGGACCGCGTCCTCCCCCAGGCCCTCCATCGGATAGCGCAGCGGATCGATCAACTCGATGAACTCGCGGCCCAGTTCCGCGTCGCCCGCGACCGGCTCGGCGCGCAGCAGCGCCTGACTCTCCCAGACCAGCGACCAGCGCCGGTAGTAGGCCTCGTACGACGCCAGCGTACGCACCAGCGGCCCGCTCTTGCCCTCCGGGCGCAGATCCGCGTCGATCATCAACGGCGGGTCGGCGGTGGGGAGTTGGAGCAGTCGGCGCATCTCGGCGACCACCGCGTTCGCGGCCCGGCCCGCCTCCTGCTCGTCGACCCCCTCGCGCGGCGAGTGGACGAACAGCACATCGGCGTCGGAGCCGTAGCCGAGCTCATGGCCGCCGAACCGGCCCACGCCGATGACCGCGAACCGGGTGGGGAGGGTGTCCCCCCACTGTTCGCGCACGGCGGCGCGCAGGGCGCCCCCGATCGTGACGGCGTTCAGATCGGTGACGGCGTTGCCCACCCGGTCGACCAGGGCCCCCGGGTCCTCCTCGGCGGGGCTCTCCTCCGTACCGTACGAGCCGATGAGGTCCGCGGCCGTGGTCCGGAACAGTTCGCGCCGCCGCACCCCGCGCACCACCGCGACGGCGGACTCGGCGCCCTCCGCGCGCCCCACCGCGGCCAGCACCTCCTGCTCCAGGTTCTCCCGGGTGCGCGGCTTCAGCCCCTGCGGGTCACCGAGCAGCGCCACCGCCTCCGGGGCCCGCAGCAGCAGGTCGGGGGCGAGCCGGCCGGCCGACAGCACCCGGGCGAGGTTCTCCGCGGCGGCGCCCTCGTCCCGCAGCAGCCGCAGGTACCAGGGGGTCTTGCCTAGGGCGTCGGACACCTTGCGGAAACCGAGCAGCCCGGCGTCCGGGTCCGCGGAGTCCGCGAACCAGCCGAGCAGCACCGGCAGCAGGGTGCGCTGGATGGCGGCCTTGCGGGACACGCCGGACGACAGCGCCTCCAGGTGCCGGAGCGCGGCGGCCGGATCGGCGTAGCCCAGCGCTTCGAGCCGGTGCCCGGCCGCCTTCGCGCTGAGCCGGGACTCACCGGGCGCGAGCTGGGCGACGGCGTCGAGCAGCGGCCGGTAGAACAGCTTCTCGTGCAGTCGTCGCACCACGGACGCGTGCCGCTTCCACGCCTGGTTGAGCTCGGTGATCGGGTCCGTGCGCATCCCGAGGGAGCGTCCGAGCCGCCGCAGATCGGGGGCGTCCTCCGGGACCAGATGGGTACGGCGCAGCCGGTAGAGCTGGATGCGGTGCTCCATGGCGCGCAGGAAGCGGTAGGCGTCGTCGAGCTGCGCGGCGTCCACCCGTCCCACGTAGCCGCCCTCGGCGAGCGCGCGCAGGGCCTCCAGCGTGGTGCCGCTGCGCAGGGTGGCGTCGCTGCGGCCGTGCACCAACTGGAGGAGCTGTACGGCGAATTCGACGTCCCGCAGGCCGCCGGGGCCGAGCTTGATCTCGCGGTCGACGCGGTCCGCGGGGATGTTGTCGACGACGCGGCGGCGCATCTTCTGCACGTCGGGGACGAAGTTCTCGCGGTCCGCGGCCTGCCATACGAGCGGCGACACGGCCTCGACGTACTCCGCGCCCAGCTCGGGGTCGCCGGCCACCGGCCGGGCCTTGAGCAGTGCCTGGAACTCCCAGGTCTTGGCCCAGCGCTGGTAGTACGCGAGATGCGAGGACAGCGTCCGCACCAGGGGTCCGTTGCGGCCCTCGGGGCGGAGGTTGGCGTCGACGGGCCAGATGGTCCCCTCGACGGTCGTGTCGGAACAGATCCGCATCATGTGCGCGGCCAGTCGGGTGGCGGCCTGCACGGCCGCGCTCTCCTCGAAGCCGTCGACCGGTTCCGCGACGAAGATGACGTCGACGTCGGAGACGTAGTTCAGCTCGTGCCCGCCGCACTTGCCCATCGCGATGACGGCGAGCCGGCACTGGGCGGCGTCGGCGGGTTCGGCCGTACGGGCGATGGCGAGCGCCGCCCGCAGGGTCGCGGTGGCCAGATCGGCCAGTTCGGCGGCGGCCTCGGCGACGTCCGTCGTACCGCACACATCGCGGGCCGCTATGGCCAGCAGGCACCGGCGGTAGGAGACGCGCAGCGAGTCGGGGTCGTCGGCCCCGGCGAGACCCTGCTCGAACTCGGCCACGCCGGGGTGCAGATCGGCGGCCTCGTAGGTGACGAGGGCCTGCCAGTCGCGGGGGTGGCGGGCGAGATGGTCGCCGAGCGCCTCGGACGCCCCGAGGACCCCGAGCAGCCGGTCCCGCAGCGGTTTGGCCGTGACGAGCGTGTCCAGCAGGATCTGCCGCTCGTCCGCCTCCTCGGCCTCCACCAGCCGGACGAGCCCGTGCAGGGCCAGATCGGGGTCGGCGGTGGCGCCGAGGGCTTCGAGCAGCACCGGGTCGGAGCGTACGGACGACAGCTCGGGCAGGTCGAGGAGCCGCTCGGCGGCGGAGGGGTCCGTGAAACCGTGCCGCAGCAGTCGGGTGAACGTGCTGCTCCTGCGCCCCGGCACCGTCGTCATTCCGTGCTCTCCCGCTCGCCGCCACACACCATCCAGCGTTCCGAGCCTAGCCCGCTCCGATGAATTCGGAGCGGGTGCGCGGACCGCACTTCGCGGGCACGATCATTTCCAGGACCAGACCGGGAGGCCCTCATGTCCGGATTCGAACCCTACGCCGAGCTGGACGGCGACTACAGCGACAAGAACGCGACGGCCTGTCCGTGGTCGGCGGCGAGGGACCTGCTGACCAGGGCGGAACTGTACTGGCTGTCCACGGTCCGCCCGGACGGCCGCCCGCACGTCACTCCGCTGATCGGGGTGTGGGCGGACAGCGCGCTGCATTTCGCCACCGGCGCCGAGGAGCGCAAGGCCCGGAACCTGGCCGCCAACCCCGAAGTGGTGCTGACGACCGGCAGCAACACCATGTCGGAGGGGCTCGACGTGGTGGTCGAGGGCCGGGCGGAGCGGGTGACGGACGAGGACCGGCTGAACCTGCTGGCCGTGGCCTGGGAGGCGAAGTACGGCCCGCAGTGGCACTTCGATGTCCGGGCCGCCACGTTCGTGAACGCGGGACACACGGCGCTGGTGTTCCAGGTGCGCCCCCGCAAGGCCTTCGGTTTCGGCAAGGGCGCCCGCTACAGCCAGACGCGGTGGCGGTTCAGCTGAGCGTCTCAGCCGCCGGAGTGATCCGCCGGGCCGGGCCTGGTCGCGATGACGACGGTCGCGTACAGCTCGTCGGAGGCGACCACGCGCGGGATCAGGCCGCTGCGGGCGACGGTCTCCTCGGCCCGTGCCGCCTGCCGCTCGCTCGTCTCGACCAGCAGATGCCCGCCCGGTGCCAGCCATCGCGGGGCCTCGGCGGTGACCCGGCGCAGGACGTCGAGGCCGTCCAGGCCCCCGTCGAGCGCCACGCGCGGTTCATGGATGCGGGCCTCCGGGGGGAGCAGTTCGACATCGTCCGTGGGTACGTACGGCACATTGGCGAGCAGGATCTCCACCCGGCCGCGCAGCGATCGGGGCAGCGGCTCGAAGAGGTCGCCCTCGTACACCTCGCCCGCCTCGCCGATGTTGCGGCGGGCGCACCGCACGGCGGCGGGTTCGACGTCCGCGGCGTGCAGTTCGACCCGGCCCAGTCGCGCGGCGAGCGCGGCGCCGAGGGCTCCCGAACCGCAGCACAGGTCGACGACGACCGCTCCGGGCCCGGCGAGGGCCGCGGCCTGCCGGACCAGGAACTCGGTGCGGCGGCGGGGTACGAAGACGCCGGGGTCGACGGCGATCCGCAGACCGCCGAACTCGGCCCAGCCGAGGACGTGTTCCAGGGGGAGACCGGCGGCCCGCCGTTCGACCATGGCCGCGAGCGAGGCGGGGTCGGCGGCCGTGGCGACGATCAACTCCGCCTCGTCCTCGGCGAATACGCAGCCGGCGGCGCGGAGTGTGGTGACGATGGTGGAGACGGCGAGCGGTGTGGTGGAAACCGACATGAGCGGAGCCTTTCGGGAAAGCCGATGGGCGCTCCGCGGTCGACTATGTCGGGTCGACCACGCGATCGTGAGGGATGAGCACCCAGCCTGATACAGCGGTAATGGGTCTCACCTCCTCGGTCGGCCCCCGTGTGGGGATGCGTCACACTACACCGGTCGCCTCTCCGGTACCCCGGCTGCCCAGGGCCTGTCCATGGCTCAGCCCGCCGCCCCCGCCACCGCCACCGGCGACGACCCGCCCTTCACGGCCACGCGGGGCGTCCCCGTCCCGTCCGCCGGAACGGTCCAGACGTCGCTCCCCCGGCCGGACCCGCCCGGCAGCGCGTAGGCGAGCGTGTCGTCGTCCAGCCAGGCCGCCTGGTCGTCGACGCTGTGCTCCTCCGCGAGCGGGCTCTCGTGCATGGTCCGCAGATCGAGGACGTACAGCCGCCAGGGCGCCGCCGCGTCGTCGGAGACCTTCTTCTTGAAGGCGAGCCGGGTGTTGTCGGGCGACAGGGAGGGGCACTCGACGTTCTGCCGCAGCGCCTTCGCCGACCAGTCCCGCATGTTTCCCTCGACGAGGTAGGTGCGGCCCTTGGTGGAGACGGTCGCGTAGAAGCGGTTGTCGTCACGGGCGAAGGTCACGCCCCAGTAGTTGACGTCGGGGGCGTGGTAACGGGCGCCGTCGATGGTGAGCTGGATGTTCTCCATGGACTTGATGAGGTAGCCGGTGCGCAGATCGAGGATGGCGGTGCGGGTGGAGAAGGAGGTGGTGGCGTACGAGTCGCCGGTCGCGAACACCGTCCAGGACAGCATCCGCCCGGAGGCGGAGACCCGGGCGCGGGTGGGAACGCCCGGCACGGTGATCCGGCGTTTCTCGCGCAACTGCCGGTCGAGGACGATCGCGTACGTCTTGGGCAGCACCCCGGGCCTGGCCCGCAGGCAGAGCGCTCCTTCGTCGGAGGCGTAGAACCGGTCGCAGGCGGGGCCGCCGGTGGTACGGGCTCCGGCGGTACGGGCGCCCGCGGTACGGACTCCGGGGGCGCCGGCCAGCGGCTGGTGGGCGACGCGTCCGCTGGCCGCGTCACGGAAGTACAGCGCGGGCCCGCCGAGGGTGAACGAGGCGTCGGCCTCGGTCCGTTCCCCCTTCGTCCGCTGCTGCGCGTGCATCACGTATCCGACGGAACCGCCCGCGAGGAGCAGCACCGCGGCCACCACGACGGCGATCCGGGCGCGGGGGCCCAACGGGGTCGCGGCTCTCGGGAACCTGGCGCTCATGCGGTCCGCCTTTCGGGGATCTGGGCTCCCGGCTCCCCGGGAGCTGGGGTGCCGGAGGGATTGCGGGGCAGCAGCGCCCAGCCGCCCGTGAGGGCGACGAGCAGGGCGGAGACCGCAGCCCACAGCGCGGGGCCCGGCCCCCACAGGGTCCAGGCGGCGCCGAAGCCCGCCGCGGCGAGCATCCGGGCCAGCGCCTGGCCGGTCTGGAGCACGGCCAGGCCGCCCGCCCTGCCGTCCGCGGGCAGCACAGGTCCGGCGAGGGCCATCAGCACGCCGTCGGTGGTGGCGTAGAAGACGCCGAGCAGCGCGAGGACGGGCACCAGGAGCAGCAGGGCCGGGCCCCCGACGGGGGCGAGGAGCGTGGCGTACACGCCGAGCAGCGCGAGGTGTCCGTACAGGAACGGCAGCCGTCGGCCGACCCGGTCGGCGATCCGGCCCGCCGGGACCGCCAGCAGCAGGTAGCACGCCGCGGCGCCGAGCGGCAGCAGCGGGAACCAGCTGACGGGGAGGTCGAGCCGGCGCTGGAGCAGGAGGTACACGAAGGCGTCGCCGACGGTGGCGGCGCCGAGCAGGGAGGCGGCGGCGAGGATCCGCCGGAAGGCGGGGTCGCGGAGCGCCCCGAACGCCTTGCGCCTGCGGGGAGCCGGGATCGGGGGCAGCGGTGCCGGCTGGTGCCCGGGGACGTACAGGACGAGGAGCAGCACCCCGAGCAGGCCGACGCAGAAGCTGACGACGAACACCGCGTCGTAGGCGTCGGCGGTCGCCCAGAGCAGGGCGAACGCGGCGAGCGGACCGAGCAGGGCGCCCGTGGTGTCCATCGCCCGGTGCACGCCGAAGGACCGGCCGAGCGTCTCGGGCGGGCTGCTCAGGGTGATCAGTGCGTCGCGGGGTGCCGTACGGATGCCCTTGCCGACCCGGTCGGTGGCGAGGGCGGCGGCGATCCCGGCGGTGGCGCCGCCCGCGAGCAGCAGGCCGATCCGGGAGAGGGCGGAGAGGGCGTAGCCGAGCCCGGCGACCCGTTTGTGCCCGCGGCCGCGGTCGGCGGCATACCCGCCGAGCAGTCGTACGACGGCGGCGGCGCCGTTGAACAGGCCGTCCAGGAAGCCGAATTGGAGGGGTGAGAGACCGAGTCCGAGGACGAGGTAGAGCGGCAGCACCGCGGTGACCATCTCGGAGGAGATGTCGGTGACGAGGCTGACCGTGCCGAGTGCCAGGACGGTGCCGGGGACACGCCGGCCCGCCCCGCTGCTGCGGGGCGGGGCCGGCGTGTCCCGGCGGCCTGTGGTCGCCAGATACATCAGTGACAGGTGTACTTCGGGCTGGTGTCCTTGGTCTTGCCGTCGGTGCCGACGTAGTTCCAGCTGTAGCCGGAGTCGGTGAAGTCCATCTTCAGGACGCCGTATTCACCGCTGATCCGCTTCTGGCTGTTGGGCTGGACCTCCTCGATGGGGTAGGGCTCGGCGCCGCCCATCCCGCCGACGATCTCGGTGATCCCGTCCGCGGTGGCCTTCCCGTCGGGGTTCTGCGGGGCGAACCGCTCGTAGTGGTGGTCGTGCCCGTTGAGCACGAGATCGGCCTTGGCCCCGTACAGGATCTTCCAGACCGGCCTGCTGACCGGGTCGTTGCCGTGTCCGCCGGAGGAGTACAGCGGGTGGTGCCAGTAGGCGGCGATGCACGCCTTGCTGTTCTTGGCGATGTCGGCCTTGAGCCAGTCGATCTGCGCGCTCTGGTCGAAGGAGTTGGAGTCGAGGGCGATGAAGTGCCAGTTGCCCTCGTCGAAGCTGTAGTAAGTCTTGCCCTGGGGGTACGCGATGGCCCCGAAGTACGCCTTGTAGCCGGCCAGCGAACCGGCCGGGTCGTACGTCTCGTGGTTGCCCGGTACCGGACGGGTCTTGGCCTTGAAGGCGCCCCAGGTCTTGTCGTAGTAGGCGCGGAAGTCGGAGATCCGGGCGTCGTCGTACTGGCTGTCGCCCATCGTCAGATAGAACTTCGGGTCGATCTTCTGGGCCAGCGCCGCGGTCTTGGGGTGGGCGCAGTCGCTGTCGGACGCGGTGCACTGGGCGGCGATGTCACCGGCGGCGACCACGGTGAAGGCACCGGTCTGCGGAGGCTCGCCGCCGAGGGTGCCGTAGACCTCGACCTCGTACAGCGAGTAGCCGTAGGCGGTGCCGCGTGCGGTGCCGTACACGCGCAGGTAGCGGCCCTTGCCGGAGAGGGCGGCCCAGTCGTCGGTGCCGCCGTTGCCGGCCGTCTCGTCGGCGAGCCGGGTCCAGCTGGTGCCGTCGGCGGAGATCTCGATCCGGTACGCCTTGGCGTAGGCGTCCTCCCAGCCGAGCTTCACCCGAGTGACGTCGGCACTGGCGCCGAGGTCGACGCTGAGCCACTGCGGGTCCTTGCCCTCGACGCTCGCCCAGCGGGTGGCCGGGTCGCCGTCGAAGGCGTTCTGCGGTCCGAAGTCGGAACTTTCGTCGGTGGAGGCGGTGGCGGTCTTGCCGCGCGAGATGAGGGGGTCGGCGGCGGCGCCGGCCCGTTCCGGATAGGCGAGCAACAGGCCGCCGACGAGGACGAGTACGGCGGCGATGACCACGCCCACCGTACGGCGCCGCGTGGGCGTGAGGAGCAAAGCTGAGCCGTTCGGGTGCATCCCTGGACTCCTGGCCTTGTGGGGGTGGCGAGAGCTGGGCATCGGTGCGTGTGTCCCCGCACCCGGCCCGCGTACGGGCAGGAGACGGGATCGTGGTGGCCGGGCCAGAGCTCTCACTGAGCGCGTCATGCCCACGCAGCGGGCACCGCGCCAAGCCACCGCCGGGAATGCTAGCGAACAGTAAACTTTCCTACCAGTCCCCCAACTGGCTTCATTCCGGCCCCTGTTCGGCACCCCGTCCGATTCCGCAAGGGCCGCCGCCGGCCGCACCTTCGGCGGGCAGGACCGCGAGAGCACCCGGGGCCGGTGGGGCGGGTTCGGTGCGGCGGGTCCGGACGTGGGGCAGTCGGCGCACGGCGGTGGAGGCCAGGGGGATCACGGCCACGGCGGCCGAGAGGACGCCGGCCGCCGCGGCCACCCGGAAGCCGCCGAACGTCCGGGCCAGCGGGCCGACGGACAGCTGCCCGATCGGGATGGCGACGTAGGACAGCAGGTCGTCGTAGGACGCGACGCGCGCCAGCACACCTTCGGGGACGTGCTCCTGCAGCGAGGTGTCCCAGGCGACGGCGGTGACGGAGGAGCCGAGACCGGCGATGAACGCGCCCGCGATCAGCCACGGGGCGTGCAGGTGCGCGCCGAGCGCGAGCAGGGGCAGCGCGGCGAGTGCACTCGTCAACTGCCCCAGCCGCAAAAGGCGTTCGACCACCAGCCGGTACATCAGCAGGCTCGACACCAACAGGCCGATGCCGCGGGCGCTGAGCACGAACCCCCACGTCGCCTCGCCACTGATCTGCCGGGTGAGCTGGGGGCCCAGGATCTGCCAGGTGCCGGTCTGGACCAGATTCATCAGGCAGAAGGACACCGTGCCGACCCACACCCAGGGGATCGAACGGAACTCGGTCCAGCCGTCGCGGATGTCGGTCAGGACGGTGGTCCGCCGGGGCGCGTCCGTGTCGGCGGCGAGGGTGAGCCGCGCGAGGAAACCAGCCGCCAACAGGTAGGTGAACGCGTCGAAGGCTATGGCGGGACCACTGCCGACCGCGACTACGAGCACGCCCGACAGGCTCGGCCCGAGGATCTTCGTCGCGTTGCGTGCCGATCCGAGCAGGGAGTTCGCCTGCTGGAGCAGAGCCCTGTCGACGAGCCGGGGAACGATCCCGCGCAGTGCCGGCGTGGCGAACGCGGCGAGTGCGCCGTTGAGGAACTCCAGTGCGGCCACCGGGACCAGTGCGTAGTGGCCGGTCAGCAGGATCGCCGCGACGCCGCCCTGCGTGAGCGCCGAGCCCAGATGGGCGGCGACCAGCACGGACCGGCGTGGGAACCGGTCGGCCACGGCCCCGCCCACCAGAAGGAGCGCCAGCAGCGGCAGCATATGGACGGCCAGGACGACGCCGAGGTCATGAGCGCTGTCCGAGGCGTCCAGGACCGCGAAGGCGAGCGCCACCGGAGCCATCGAACTGCCGAGCAACGACACCAGGCGCCCGGCGAAGAACGCACGGAATTCTGCCTGTCCGAAGAGGAAGGAACGCGAAGAGGAATGCACCGGCCGGAGTGTCCGGTGCTGCCGCCGCACACGCTAACGTTTCGGCAGGAGGCGAAAGATGGTGCTGTTGCGGCTGAGCTCGTTGGCCCTGTCACGGTCCCGGTTCGCGCTGTCGCCGATCGCCGAGACGCTGGGCTCGATGATCGTTCTGAGCAGGCCCTGCGCCGATCCCTGGCTCGCCCCCTGGCACTCCCGCCACCACGATGCATTCGACGCCGTCCTGAACGCCGATCCCTTCGCCAAGGGGCTGGTCGAGCTGGCCGGTTCGACCAAGTACCTGCCCGGTTTCTTCACCCTGCCTCCGTCCGGCGGCATGCGCACCGGTCTCACCGAGGAGCTGAAACCGGTCGCCGCCGCGCGCGATGCGGACGTACGCGCCGACTTCGAGGCAGCCGTGGCGCGCAGTTGGAAAAGGCACGACCTGAACTGGCTGGCAGGGCACGGCTGGGGAGCTCGGACGGCCGACCTGTTCCGGTACGTGTGGAAGCAACACGTCTCCCCGGACTGGCCGCGCCGCCGGGCGCTGCTGGAGCGGGACGTCACCTACCGCGCGGGGCTGCTGGCCGCGTACGGCTGGCCCCGTGCCCTGCAGCACATGAACCGCCGCAGCGCCTGGGTGGGCACCGACGCGATCCGCTTCAGCGACCAGCCCGGACCGGACCACATCGTCGGCGAGGAAGGGATGCTGTTCGTGCCGGTCTGCATGACGAGCGGCACCTGGCTGTCCGAGGCGCCGCCCGACCGGTACGCGCTGGTCTATCCGGCCCGCGGAGCCGCCGCGGCGACCGAGCGGCCGGGACCGCCTCATGCGCTGGCGCGGCTGATCGGTCCCGGCCGCGCCGCCCTGCTCCACGAGCTCGAACGCCCCGCGACCACCAGCGAGCTCGCCGCGCAACTCGGTCAGTCGCTGGGCACCGTCGGCGGCCACCTGGCCGTCCTGCGCGATGCGGACCTGGTCGCAGGCACGAGAGTCGGCCGACGCGTCGTCTACCGGCGCACCGGGGCCGGCGATCTCCTGGCCGGACGGAGCCGAACCTGATCCGCCGGACAGGCCCTAGCGGGAAAGGACATCGACGAGCAGTGCGCCGACGATCCACAACGGGATCGCCAGGGCGACCAGCAGGCCGGCCAGGCAGCCGGACCTGGTCAGTCGGGCGCCGGTTCTCGTGTGGTCGTCGCTCTCCCTCATGCCGGTATTCAACCTGAACGCACTCCGGGCCCAAGGCGCCGCCTCCGGCCCGGGTGTCGTCGTGACGCGGTTACAGCACCGGCAGCAGTGCCTTCAGCTCGAAGGCGGTGACCTCGCTGCGGTACTCCTCCCACTCCTGCTTCTTGTTGCGGAGGAAGAAGTCGAAGACGTGCTCGCCGAGCGTCTCGGCGACCAGTTCGCTCTTCTCCATCAGCGCGATGGCCTCGCCCAGGTTCTGCGGCAGCGGCTCGATGCCCATCGCGCGGCGCTCCGCGTCGGACAGCGCCCAGACGTCGTCGTCGGCGCCGGCCGGGAGTTCGTAGCCCTCCTCTATGCCCTTGAGGCCCGCGGCGAGGAGCACCGCGTACGTCAGGTAGGGGTTGGCGCCGGAGTCGATGGAGCGGACCTCCACCCGGGCGGAGCCGGTCTTGCCGGGCTTGTACATCGGGACGCGGATGAGCGCGGAGCGGTTGTTGTGGCCCCAGCAGATGTACGAGGGGGCCTCGCCGCCGGCGCCCGCGGCGCGGGAGGAGCCGCCCCAGATGCGCTTGTAGGAGTTGACCCACTGGTTCGTGACGGCGGAGATCTCCGCCGCGTGGGTGAGCAGGCCGGCGATGAAGGAGCGGCCGACCTTGGAGAGCTGGTACTCGGCGCCCGACTCGTAGAAGGCGTTGCGGTCGCCCTCGAAGAGGGAGAGGTGGGTGTGCATGCCCGAGCCGGGGTACTCGGAGAACGGCTTCGGCATGAACGTCGCCTGCACGCCCTGCTCCAGCGCGACCTGCTTCATCACCAGGCGGAAGGTCATGATGTTGTCGGCGGTGGAGAGCGCGTCCGCGTACCGCAGGTCGATCTCCTGCTGGCCGGGGGCGCCCTCGTGGTGGCTGAACTCGACCGAGATGCCCATGGATTCGAGCATGGTGATCGCCTGGCGGCGGAAGTCCATGCCGACGTTCTGCGGGGTGTGGTCGAAGTAGCCGGAGCTGTCGGCGGGGGTGGGGCGGCTGCCGTCGACCGGCTTGTCCTTCAGCAGGAAGAACTCGATCTCCGGGTGGGTGTAGAAGGTGAAGCCCAGGTCGGAGGTCTTGGCGAGGATGCGCTTGAGTACGTAGCGCGGGTCGGCGAAGGACGGCGAGCCGTCGGGCATCAGGATGTCGCAGAACATCCGGGCCGTGCCGGGGGCCTCCGCCCGCCACGGCAGGATCTGGAACGTGCCCGGGTCCGGCTTGGCGATCATGTCGGACTCGTACACCCGGGCGAAGCCCTCGATGGCCGAGCCGTCGAAGCCGATGCCCTCATCGAACGCCTGTTCGAGCTCGGCCGGAGCCACGGCGACGGATTTGAGGTAGCCCAGGACATCGGTGAACCACAGCCGTACGAAGCGGATGTCGCGCTCCTCAAGCGTCCTGAGGACGAATTCCTGCTGCTTGTCCATAGCCACATCCTTGCAGTTCAGACGGTCCGTGCACCACCGCCCGGGGTAGGGGAGAAGCTCCAGTATCACGACCCGGGATTTCCCCCAGATTACGCACATGGAGTGATCTGGAGCACCCGGCCACCCACTACGATCGGCGCCCATGGCGCGCAGGGGGTGGAGCGGCTTCGCGACGGCCCCGCGCGCGCCGGTTCTCCTGGGGGCTTTCGTTCGGATCCGGCCCGATCCGGACGAGAGGCCCTGGCCTCCCGCCATCCGTTCCCGCCCCCTCCCAGAAGGAACTGACGACATGAGTTTCGACCCCAGGACCCCCATGGCGCAGCAGCACGACGCCCACCGCGCGCGGCAGCGCCGCGACCGTGCCCTGGCCATAGGCCTGAGCGTGCTCGTCGTCGTCGGTCTGGTCGGTTTCGGCTCGTACCTGGTGCTGGAGAAGTCCGAGGCGTCCGAGCAGAAGCGGGCCGCCCCGGCGACGGACGACAAGGCGCCCCCGGCGGAGCAGAAGAAGCCCGCCGACGGGTCGATCGATGGGCTGCGGACGTGGGACGCGGCGAAGCTGACCCGCAACCACGTCAGCGGGACCGTCGCGTACCCGATGAAGCCGCCGGTGGGCGGTGACCACAACCCCGTTTGGATGAACTGCGACGGCGAGGTGTACACGAAGGCGCTGCCCGACGTGAACGCCGTGCACTCGCTGGAGCACGGATCGGTGTGGGTGACGTACACGGACAAGGCCTCGGACGCCGACGTGGCGAAGCTCGGCGAGCGGGTCGGCCGCACGCCGTACTCGCTGATGAGCCCGTACGAGGGCCAGTCCGGGACGATCATGCTGACCGCCTGGGGCAAGCAGGTGACGGTGGACGGCGCCGACGATCCGCGGGTCGACCGGTTCTTCTCGGAGTTCGTCCAGGGGCCGCAGACGCCCGAGCCCGGTGCGACCTGCACGGGCGGGCTGGGGGCGCAGTGACCGCGGTGAGGCGCGTCCGGCGCGTCGAGTGGGTGGCCGGCTCCGCCGTGGTGCTCGCGCTGCTGTTCGCGGGGGCGGCGACGGTCGCCTCCGCGCGCGACGACGGGAACGGGGCGGAGCACCTCCCGACCGCGCCGGGCACGCCCGCCGTGGATGCGGCGGACGCCGGTTTCGCCCGTGACATGGCGGTCCACCACCAGCAGGCCGTGGAGATGTCCTTCATCGTGCGTGACCGTACGCAGGACGAGGAGGTACGCCGTCTCGGGTACGACATCGCCAATACGCAGGCCAATCAGCGCGGCATGCTGCTCGGCTGGCTGCATCTGTGGGAGCTGCCGAAGGTGGCCGCCGGGCAGGAGCCGATGGGCTGGATGGCGGCCGGGCACGAGGGGCACTCGATGGAGGGCATGGACGGGATGGCGGACATGGGGACCGGCTACCGGCCCCATGACGGCTCCCTCATGCCCGGCATGGCCACCAGGACCGAGCTGAACCGGCTCCGTTCGGCGAAGGGCCGGGAGGCCGAGGTCCTGTACCTCCGGCTGATGACCGCCCACCACAAGGGCGGCATCGACATGGCCCGCGGCTGCGCCCGGCTGTGCACGGTGAAGGCGGAGAAGCGGCTCGCCCGGGGAATGGTCGAGGCCCAGCAGTCGGAGCTGGACGCGATGGCCCACATGCTGGCGGCGCGAGGCGCCGGGCCCCGGTCCTGAAAGATTCCCTCCGAGCCGCAGGTACACCCGAACGGGTGATAGCGGTCGCGTCCCCCGAACGGGCCCATGACGATGGGTTCGCTCGGGGTCGTACAGCATGCCCATCGGCACGCAGGAGGAATCCCTCATGACCACCGCCAAGGACATCATGCACACCGGGGCCACATGGATCCCCGCGCACGAGACGCTCGACCGGGCCGCGCAGCTGATGCGCGAGCACAAGGTCGGCGCGCTGCCCATCTCGGCCAACGGCGAGCAGGACCGGATGATCGGCATCCTCACGGACCGCGACATCGTGGTCGGCTGTGTGGCCATGGGCCACGATCCGTCGAAGATGACGGCGGGCGACCTCGCCCAGGGCACCCCTCGCTGGATCGACTCGGAGGCGGGTGTGGAGATGGTTCTGGAGGAGATGCAGACCCATCGGATCCGCCGGCTCCCGGTGGTCGAGAACAAGATGCTGATCGGCATGATCAGCGAAGCCGACCTGGCGCAGCACCTCACCGAGGAGCAGATCGCAGGCTGGGCGGAGAAGGTCTACGCGCGCGGCTGACCGGCCGCGCGGACCCGTTCCACGGTCCGGTGCCGATGGCCCGGTCATCCCTTGCCGAGGGGTGCCGGGCCATCGTGCCGCCCACCCCGCCGGAGCCCGTACCACTGCGGCGATACGTCTCCGCGCGCGAGGGATACCCGGCGGGGGTAGGGTGCTCGACATGACTCTGAGTGGATGTGCGACATACGGACAGTTGTTGCTGTTCGTCTCGCTGCTCATCGGGATCCTCCACCTTCTCAGGGGCGTCGCGGCACAGGTCACGCCACTGCCGGGGCCGGGTCCCCGGCCGGGCGCGACCTGTCCCGCCCCGTTGTCGGTGCTGCGCATATAGAAGGGGCGCGCCTCCCCCTCCCCCAGCAGACCGAGATACCGACAACACCCCGAGGTGCACTCCGTCATGCGCACTCCACCCACCCGACGCGCCGTGCTCGGCGCCGCAGTCGCCACCGCCGGTTCGGCGGTGCTGGCCGCCTGCTCCGGCGAATCCCACACGGGCCGCGGCGACAAGAAGACCGGTAGCGCGAACGCCGGTGGCACGAGCCACGGCAGCGCGAACCACGGGGACTCCCCCGGCGGGAAGTCCGAGGGCGAGTACGTCTCCCCCGACGGGGAGGAGGTCGCGGCGGCCGAGGCCAAGCGGGGCTCGGGTCCCGTACGGAAGCTCGACCTCGTCGCCACTCCGGCCCTGCTCGATCTGGGCGGCGGGCTCACCGTCGGCTCCTGGGCGTACGACGCCCGGCTGCCCGGCAAGGAGCTCCGGGTCACCAAGGGGGACACGCTGGCGGTCACCTTCGCCAACCACCTGCCTGCGGAAACGTCTCTGCACTGGCACGGCCTCAATGTGCGCAACAACATGGACGGCGTGCCCTACGTGACCCAGGCACCCATCAAACCCGGTGCGGAATTCGCCTACCGGTTCACCGTGCCGCACGCGGGGACGTACTGGTTCCACCCGCACACGGGCGTCCAGCAGGACCGCGGGCTGTACGCGCCGCTGATCGTCGACGACCCGAAGGAGCCCCTCAAGTACGACAAGGAGTGGGTCGTCGTCCTGGACGACTGGGTCGACGGGGTGGACGGTTCGACGCCGGACTCGGTGCTGGACGAGCTCAGCGGGGGCAGGGGCGGCATGGACCACAGCGGCGGCGCGCACGGCGCGCACGGCGCCCCCGGCAAGCCGGTCAAGCCCGCCAAGCGCCGCTCCGGGCCCTCACGGCTGGAGAAGGACTCCTTCAGCGAACTGCTCGACAGCCACGGGGGCGATGTCGCCTACCCGTACTACCTGATCAACGGCCGCACCCCGCAGTCCCCCACGTCCTTCGCCGCCAAGCCCGGCGACCGGATCCGGCTGCGCATCATCAACGCGGGCGGCGACACCGCCTTCCGGGTGGCGCTCGGCGGCCACCGGATGACGATCACCCACACCGACGGCTACCCGGTCCGGCACACCACCACGGACGCCCTGCTGCTGGGCATGGGCGAGCGGTACGACGTGGTGGTCACCGCCGGCGACGGGGTGTTCCCGCTGACCGCGCTCGCGGAGGGCAAGAAAGCCACGGCGCTGGCCCTGCTCCGTACCGGCATGGGGGCGGCGCCCGTCGCGTCCGTACGGCCCAAGGAGCTGTACGGAAGGCTGGTGGAGGCGGAGGAACTGATGCCGGACGGGTCCGTGGAGCTGTCCTCGCGCGAGCCCGACCGGACCATCCGGTTCAGGATGACCGGCAGCATGAAGGCGTACGACTGGGCCTTCGACCACGAGCCGTACAACCCCGGCCAGCGCCATCCGGTGAAGGCGGGCGAGCGGGTCAGGCTGGAGTTCTTCAACGTCACGGAGATGTGGCACCCCATCCATCTGCACGGGCACTCGTTCGGCCTGGTGGGACCGGCGGGGCCGCGCCACCGGGCCACCCGGCGGGGCGCGGTCGACTGGGCGCGCAAGGACACCGCGATCATCCGGCCGAACAGCTCCCTGGCCGTCGAGTTCGACGCGGACAACCCGGGGCTGTGGATGCTCCACTGCCACAACATCTACCACTCGGACGTGGGCATGATGACGGTCGTCGGCTACCGCCGCTGACCCGTTCCCGGCCTGGTTCCGGCGGGCCGCGGCCGTGGTTCCGCGGCCCGCCAGGAAATTGCGTCAGTCAGAAGATTACACTGGGCCGCGTGTCTCAACTCCGCCT
>NZ_JBHWIY010000006.1:340990-415145 GCF_042731715.1 Streptomyces sp. NPDC059832
ATCGCGTGGGGGGGACTCTAGAGCCGTCTGCTGTCCGTGTTCTTCTTCCCCCCATCCGGGGGAACCTCGCCCCTTCCCTCTCCCCCCCTCTCGTTTGTCGCGTCCTTCCCCCCCCCCCCCCCCAGGACATTGCGTCAGTCAGACGATTACACTGGTCCGCGTGCCTCAACTACGTCTCGCACTGAATCAGATCGACTCGACCGTCGGTGATCTCGCCGGCAACTCCGAGGCGATCGTCCACTGGACCCGGCACTCCGCCGAACAGGGCGCCCATCTGGTGGCGTTCCCGGAGATGGTGCTGACCGGCTACCCCGTCGAGGACCTGGCCCTGCGCCCGTCCTTCGTCGAGGCCTCGCGGCAGGCGCTGCGCGCGCTCGCCGCCCGGCTCGACGCGGAGGGCTTCGGGGAACTGCCGGTCGTGGTCGGTTACCTCGACCGCTCCGAGACGGCCCAGCCCCGCTACGGCCAGCCCGCCGGCTCCCCGCGGAACGCCGCCGCGGTGCTGCACCGCGGGCAGGTCGCGCTGACCTTCGCCAAGCACCACCTCCCCAACTACGGCGTCTTCGACGAGTTCCGGTACTTCGTGCCGGGCGACTCGATGCCGGTCGTACGGGTTCACGGCGTCGACGTGGCGCTCGCGATCTGCGAGGACCTCTGGCAGGACGGCGGCCGGGTGCCGGCCGCGCGGGCCGCCGGCGCCGGGCTGCTGCTGTCGATCAACGCCTCGCCGTACGAGCGGGACAAGGACGACACCCGGCTGGAACTGGTCCGCAAGCGGGCCCAGGAGGCGGGCTGCACCACCGCGTACCTGGCGATGATCGGCGGCCAGGACGAGCTGGTCTTCGACGGCGACTCGATCGTCGTCGACCGGGACGGCGAAGTGATCGCCCGTGCCCCGCAGTTCGCCGAGGGCAGCGTCGTACTCGACCTGGAGCTGCCGGCCGCCGCCCCGGAGCCGCCGTCCGGTGTCGTCAACGACGGACTGCGGATCGACCACGTGGTGCTCTCCGAGGAGCCCCTCCCGGCGTACCCGGCGGAGCTGGCCGGCGGGTACGCCGAGCGGCTGGACGACGACGAGGAGCTGTACTCGGCGCTGGTCGTGGGCCTGCGGGCGTACGCCGCCAAGAACGGCTTCAGCAGTGTGCTGATCGGGCTCTCCGGCGGGATCGACTCGGCGCTGGTCGCGGCGATCGCCTGCGACGCGCTGGGCGCGCAGAACGTGTACGGCATCTCGATGCCGTCGAAGTACTCCTCGGACCACTCCAAGGGCGACGCGGCCGAGCTGGCCCGCCGTACCGGGCTGAACTTCCGCACCGTACCGATCGAGCCGATGTTCGACGCGTACATGGGTGCGCTGGGGCTGACCGGTCTCGCCGAGGAGAACCTGCAGTCCCGGCTGCGCGGCACGATGCTGATGGCCGTCTCCAACCAGGAGGGCCAGATCGTCCTCGCGCCGGGCAACAAGTCCGAGCTGGCGGTCGGCTACTCGACGCTGTACGGCGACTCGGTCGGGGCGTACGGCCCGATCAAGGACGTCTACAAGACGTCGATCTTCCGCCTCGCGAAGTGGCGCAACCGGGCCGCCGAGGAGCGCGGGCAGATCCCGCCGATCCCGGAGGCGTCCATCATCAAGCCGCCCAGCGCCGAGCTGCGCCCGGGACAGGTCGACACGGACTCGCTGCCCGACTACGACGTACTGGACCGGATCCTGGAGCTGTACGTCGACCGGGACCAGGGGCTGGACGAGATCGTCGCGGCCGGGTTCGACGCGGCGCTGGTGGCGAAGACGCTGCGGATGGTGGACACGGCGGAGTACAAGCGGCGGCAGTACCCGCCGGGCACGAAGATCTCCCCGAAGGGCTTCGGCAAGGACCGGCGGCTGCCGATCACCAACCGGTGGCGCGAGTCGGGCTGAGCGGGGCGCGGGCCGCGCGTCCGCACGGGTCACCACCCTCGACGCCCCCGGTGCGCGTTCCCGGTCCAGCAGGCCCGCCGTGACCGCCACCGCCAGGCCGGCGACCGCGAGGGCCGCGCCGACCAGGGCCGGGGAGGTCCACCCCCAGCCCGCCGTGATCGCGACGCCGCCCAGCCACGCGCCGCCCGCGTTGGCGAGGTTGAACGCGGAGTGGTTGGAGGCCGACGCCAGGGTCGGGGCGTCCTTGGCCTTGTTCATGACCAGCATCTGGAGCGGCGTCGTCGTCATGAAGCCGACCCCGCCGAGCAGCACCACCAGCACCAGCGCGGCCCACCGCACATGGACGGCGAACGGGAAGAGGGCGAGGACGACGGCGAGCGCGCCGAGCGATCCGTACAGCGTCGGCCGCAGCGCCCGGTCCGTGAGCGGTCCCGCCGCGAGTGCGCCGAGCGTCATGCCGATGCCGAAGAGCGCGAGCACCGGCGTCACCGCGGACTCGCCGAAGCCCATCGCCTCGGTCGTCATGGCCGAGAGGTAGGAGTACACGGCGAAGACTCCGGCGAAGCCGAACACGGCGGTGAGCAGGCCGAGCAGCACCTGGCGGTTGCCGAGGGCGCGCAGCTCCCGGCCCAGGCCCTGGTGGGCGTCGACGGGCATCTGCGGTACGAGCCGGGCGAGCGCCGCCAGTGCGCAGAGCCCGATCGCCGCGACGACCAGGAACGTGGCCCGCCAGCCGAGGTGCTGGCCGAGCAGGGTGGCCGCCGGGACACCGACGACATTGGCGACGGTGAGGCCGAGGAACATGGTGGCCACGGCCCGCGCCCGGCGCCCCTCGGGGACCAGCCGGGCCGCGACGACCGCGCCGACGCCGAAGAACGCCCCGTGCGGCAGCCCGGCCAGGAACCGTCCGCCGAGCAGCCAGCCGAAGCCGGGGGCGAACGCGGAGGCGAGGTTGCCTACGGTGAAGAGGGCCATCAGCAGCAGGAGCATCCGCTTGCGCGGGATCCGGGAGCCGACGGCGGTGAGCAGCGGGGCCCCCACCACGACGCCGATCGCGTACGCCGAGACGAGGTGGCCGGCGGTGGGTACGGAGGTGCCCAGGTCGTCCGCGACATTGGGCAGCAGGCCCATCATCACGAACTCCGTGGTACCGATGCCGAAGGCGCTCACCGCGAGTGCGAGCAGGGCCAGGGGCATGAGGAGAGACCTTTCCGCAGGAAAGCCCGGCCCGCCCCGGCCGGGCAGGGCCAACCGGTGGGCGGGAGGCGGAGGAGGGAACCGGGCGGGCCGGCGCGCGGCCGGGTCCGGCGCCGTCGCCGGACGCCCTTGGTTCCCGAACGGAACAAATTCTCTCAGACGGTTTGTGCGCGCGGGTGAACGGACCGTTTCGTCGGAGTCCGTCCTCGGTGGCGGAACGGCTCAGCGCGTCACGGTTCGCCCTCGGTGGGGCGGAAGGGACCTCCGCGTCACAGTTCCACGCGCGCCACGATCGGCAGGTGGTCGCTGTCCGTCGCCGCGAGCGTCCACGAGGACATCGGTTCGACGCCCTTCACCAGGATCTGGTCGATCCGTGCCATCGGGAACGAGGCCGGCCAGCTGAAGCCGAAGCCGTCGCCGGCCGCGCCCTGGGTGGAGCGCATCTGGGAGCTGACCCCGTTCAGCGCGCGGTCGTTCATCGTGCCGTTGAGGTCACCGAGCAGGATCACCTTGCCGAGCCGTTCGTCGGCGATGGCCTCGCCCAGGGCGTCCGCGCTGTCGTCGCGCTGGTTGGCGGTGAATCCGGCGTGCAGTTTGACCCGTACGGACGGCAGATGCGCCACGTAGACGGCGACCTCGCCCTTCGGGGTCGTCACCGTGGAGCGCATCGCCCGGGTCCAGCCCATCTTGATGTCGACCGGCTTCGTGCCGCTCATCGGGTACTTGCTCCACAGGCCGACGGTCCCCTGCACCGAGTGGTACGGGTAGCGGTCGGCGAGTGCCGCCTCGTACGTCGCCACCTTGCCGCTCGGCAGTTCCTCCAGGGCGATGACATCGGCGCCGGAGTCCGCGACCGTTTGGGCGGTGCCCCTGGGGTCGGGATTGTCGGCGTTGACGTTGTGGGTGGCCACGGTGAGGTCGCCGCCGCTGCCGGACTTGTCGGTGAGCAGACCGCCGAAGACGTTGAACCAGACCACGACCGGCAGCAGCAGGGCGATCAGCGCGGTCGCCGAGCGCCGCACCAGGCCGAGGACCAGCAGCAGCGGGACGAACACCCCGATCCACGGCAGGAACGTCTCGGAGAGGCTGCCCAGGTTGCCGATGGCGTTCGGGATCCTGGCGTGGAAGACCATCACGAGGGTGAGGAGGACCGAGCAGAGGGCGAGGACGATGCCGCGCCGCCAGATGCCCGGGTCACGGGTCCACCTGTCGCGCAGGTCCCGGAGGCGGGATCCCGTCCCGGCACGCTCCGGTTCCGCACGGTCGTTCCCGGTGTCCGCTCCGTACGCCTGCACCATCGCGCTGTCCTCACTGCCTTGCCGTGCATGTCGCCGCGTCCACGACCCTAGGTGATGAGCGGCGGGTTTCCTGCCGTCGACGACGGCCGTACTGCCACGAGGACGAAGGGCGGGGTCCGCCGGGTTCCGACCGGGCGGGGGCCATACGGGCTTGTGACAGAACGATCACAATCGGACGGGTCCGATTCCGGTTTCCGGGTCCGGGAGTGTCAGGCGCCCGGGAGTGGCCGTACGGGGGTGCCGGGTGCCCGGGAGCGTCAGGCGTCGTCGGCCGGACGGGGCGCCAGGCCCTCGACCAGGACCCGGACGATGCGGTCGGCGAGGTCCTCGGGCAGCGGCGCGTCGGGCCGGTGGACGGTGCGTACGAGCATGGGCCCCAGGAACAGGTCGTCCATCAGCCCCACGTCCAGGTCCGCGCGGAGTTCGCCGGCGTCGACCGCGCGCTGCACGGCGGCCAGCATGGCCACGCGGCGGGGCGCGATGACGTTGCAGTGGTACTCCGCCCACAGCTTGGGGTGGCTCTTCATCTGCGCGAACACGTTGTGCAGCAGGACCGAGGAGCGCTGGGCCAGGCCGCGCCTGCGCAGCGATTCCAGCAGCAGCCGCAGGTCGTCGAGCCCGGCGGTGCCGGAGACGGCGGGTTCCGGCGGCTCCATGTCCCTCAGGACGTCGACGAAGAGTTCTTCCTTGCCGCTCCACCGCCGGTAGATGGTCGCCTTGCCGACCCCCGCGGTCCGGGCTATCCGCTCGATGGACAGGCCTGCCAGGGGCTCACCGGCCTCCAGCAGTTCGACGACGGCGTCCAGGATCGCCCGCTCGGCCGCCGCGCTGCGCGGCCGGCCCCGTCGTGGTTCCGGATCCTCCCGGAACGGCTGGTCCCGGTCCTGCACCTGTGCCTGTACCCGCACGTCGCTCCACCTCTCGCCGCACCGTCCGACCGCCGTCCCGATTCTCGCCGACGGTGGCGGTGGCTCCGTGCGCCGCCCCCGGTTCCCGGGGTCCGCCCGGGAACCGGGGCGGCGCTCTCGGCTCTTCCGGGCCGCCGGTCTCACCGGCCCGCCTCCGCCGCGCGCACCGACCGGTCGCCCTCGCCGGATCCGCCGGGCTCCGGTTCGGCGCGCGGCCTCCCCGGCAGGAACAGCGCGACCACGAGGGCGCCCACCAGGGCGATGGTCGCCGAACCGACGGCGGTGACATGCATGGCCTTCAGGAACGCGTCGTTGGCCGAGGCGACCAGCGGGGCGCCCGCCGGGCCCATCTTGTCCGCGATGCCGAGCGTCGCCTCGATCGACTCCCCCGCCGCCGCCCTGGCACCGGCCGGGAGCGCGCCGAGGTGCCCCTCGATGTCGCCCCGGTAGACGGTGGAGAGCACCGAGCCGAGCACGGCAACCCCGAGCGCCCCGCCGACCTGCCGGAAGGTGTTGTTGACGGCCGATCCGGAACCGGCCTTCTCCCGGGGCAGCGCCTGCATCACCGCGACGGTGACCGGCGTCATCACATGCGCCATGCCCGTGCCCTGGACGAAGAAGAGCAGACACAGCACCCAGACCGGTGTGGTGCCGTCGAACAACGCGAACGCCGCCAGTCCGACCGCGACCAGCAGCATGCCGACGGTGCAGGTGGCGCGGGCGCCGAAACGGTCGACGAACAGCCGGGCCCGGGGCGCGAAGATTATCTGGGTGGCGGCCAGCGGCAGCAGCATCAGACCCGCCTGGAGCGCGCTCCAGCCGCGCACGCTCTGCATGTAGAAGGCGGAGAAGAAGGTCACCCCCATCAGGGCGAAGAAGACCAGCGCTATGGCGGCGACGGCCGCGGCGAACGACGGCTCCCTGAAGTACGAGATGTCGATGGCCGGGTGGGTGGTGTGCTTCTCGTGCCAGACGAACCCGGCCAGGACGAGCAGACCGCCGAGACTCGACAGGAGCACGACCGGTTCGGTGAAGTCGGCGAGCTGGCCGCCGCGGATGATGCCGTACACCAGCATCACCAGGCCGACGATGGAGAGCACGACACCGAGCGGGTCGGTCCGGCCCGGGTTCGGGTCCTTGGAGTCCGGCACCAGCAGCACCATCGCGATCAGCGCCACGATCACCACGGGCACATTGACCAGGAAGATCGAACCCCACCAGAAGTGTTCGAGCAGCAGCCCGCCGGTGATCGGGCCGATCGCGATGGCCACACCGACACTGCCCGCCCAAATGCCGATGGCCCGGGGCTGCTCGTCGCGCTCGAAGACGTTCATCAGGACGGCGAGGGTGGCCGGCATGACGAACGCGGCGCCGAGGCCCATCAGGGCACGCCAGGTGATCAGCTGGGCGGGCGAGCCGGACATGGCGGCCAGCGCGGAGCCGACGCCGAAGAGCAGGATGCCGAAGAGCAGCACCTTCTTGCGGCCGATGCGGTCGCCGAGCAGGCCCGCGGTGAAGAGGAGTCCGGCGAAGACGAGCGTGTAGGCGTTGATCGCCCATTCCAGCTCGCTCTGGGTGGCCCCGAGGCCCGTGGGTGCGGGACTGGCGATGGTCTTGACCGCGACGTTCAGGATCGAGTTGTCCAGCACGACGATGAGCAGGCTGAACATCAGGACGACGAGGATCGCCCAGCGGCGACGGTGGACCGCCTCCGGGATCTGGGATTCGGCAGCGCGAGCACCGGACGGTATCGACATGGCAAGGAGCTTATCCGATTTCGATACGAGACCGTCTCGTATTGGAAACATGTGACCGGTGAGGTCGCCTTCCGGCCATGCGCTCACCGTCAATGTGCGGGCCCACTTCCCGTGGACCGTCACGGGATGCCACCATGGAACCGGTCCGGGGACGCCGTCAGGGCGCCTCGAGATGACGAAGGAGCCGTTCGCAATGTCGCTTCAGGCTGCGCGGAACCAGTCCGCAACATCCCCCGCGGGGGCCCCCACCGACAGCAGCAAGGCGCTGTACGGAGGCAAGAGCACCCGCCGTGTCTCCATCCACGACATCGCCGCCGCCACCGAGCGCGGCGAGAAGTGGCCCATGCTCACCGCCTACGACGCGATGACCGCGTCCGTCTTCGACGAGGCCGGAATCCCGGTCATGCTCGTCGGCGACTCCATGGGCAACTGCCATCTCGGCTACGAGACCACCGTGCCCGTCACGATGGACGAGATCGCGATCCTCTCCGCCGCGGTCGTCCGGGGCACCAGGCGTGCCCTGATCGTCGCGGACCTGCCCTTCGGGGCGTACCAGGAGAGCCCGGTCCAGGCCCTGCGCAACGCCACCCGGCTGATCAAGGAGTCCGGCGTCGGCGCGGTCAAGCTGGAGGGCGGCGAGCGCAGCCACGAGCAGATCAAGCTGCTGGTGGACGCCGGAATCCCGGTCATGGCCCACATCGGCCTGACCCCGCAGTCCGTCAACGCGATGGGCTACCGGGTGCAGGGCCGCGGCGAGGAGGCCGCCCAGCAGATGCTGCGCGACGCCAAGGCCGTGCAGGACGCGGGCGCGTTCGCCGTCGTCCTGGAGCTCGTACCGGCCGAGCTGGCCGCCGAGGTCACCCGCACCCTGCACATCCCGACCGTCGGCATCGGCGCCGGCCCCGACACGGACGCCCAGGTGCTGGTCCACACCGACATGGTCGGGCTGACCGGCGGCAAGGTGCCGCGCTTCACCAAGCAGTACGCGGACCTGCGCAAGGTGCTGGGCGACGCGGCGAAGGAGTTCGCGGAAGAGGTCGTGGGCGGCGCCTTCCCGGCCGCCGAGCACACCTTCCACTAGTTCCACCGGGGTCCGGTCGCGCACCGGGTCCCGGGGCACGGACCACTGCCCGCACCACCGACAGCCCGCCGACATCCCCCATCGGCGGGCTGTCGGCCCGCTGTCGGTGGACTGTCGGTGGCGGCTGGTCCGATGGTCGGCATGACGCGAATCGACAAGAACCCCAGGAGCGGCACGAACGCCGTCGAGGTACGGGGGCTGGTCAAGCACTACGGCACGACCAAGGCTCTGGACGGCGTGGACCTCGATGTCCGCGAAGGCACCGTGCTCGGTGTGCTCGGCCCCAACGGCGCCGGGAAGACCACGCTCGTACGCTGCCTCTCCACCCTGATAGTTCCCGACGCCGGGCACGCCACCGTGGCGGGCTACGACGTGGTGAAGCAGCCCCGGCAGCTGCGCCGCACCATCGGCCTGACCGGGCAGTACGCCTCGGTCGACGAGAAGCTCTCCGGCTGGGAGAACCTCTATATGATCGGGCGGCTGCTCGACCTGCCCCGCAAGACCGCCCGGTCCCGCGCGGACGAGCTGCTGGAGCGCTTCTCGCTCACCGACGCGGCCAAAAAGGCCGCGATGGACTACTCCGGCGGGATGCGGCGCCGGCTCGACCTGGCCGCCTCGATGATCGGCAGCCCGGCCGTCCTGTACCTGGACGAGCCGACGACGGGGCTGGACCCCCGCACCCGTAACGAGGTCTGGGACGAGGTGCAGCGGATGGTCGCGGAGGGGGCGACCGTGCTGCTCACCACCCAGTACATGGAAGAGGCCGAGCAGCTCGCCAACGAGCTGACCGTCATCGACAAGGGGAAGATCATCGCCCGCGGCGGTGTCGACGAGCTGAAGGCGAAGGTCGGCGGCCGCACCCTGCAGATCCGGCCCTCGGACCCGGCGCAGCTGGCCGCGATGGCGCAGGCCATCAGGGAGGCCGGTCTGGACGGTGTCGCGGGAGCGCAGGCCGTCCCGGACGAGGGGCTGCTGTACGTACCGATCCTCAGCGACGAACAGCTGACCTCCGTCATCGGCCTGCTCGGCACCCGGGGCTTCCCGCTGGCGCATGTGGCCACCGCGCTGCCCAGCCTGGACGAGGTGTTCCTGGCCATCACCGGCGAGAAGTCCGCTTCCGCCACCGACACGATCCCCGAGGAGGTCGCGGCATGAGCACGGCGACTCTGACACCCACGCCCACGCCCACCGAGTCCCCCCGGGCGAAGGCGGTCCACGACGAGGGCCGGATAGGGCTGCGGAACAATCTGCGGCACATCGGGGCGCTGGTGCGGCGCAACATGCTCCAGATCAAGAAGGATCCGGAGTCGATGTTCGACGCGCTCCTGATGCCGGTCGTCTTCACGCTGCTGTTCGTGTACGTCTTCGGCGGCTCGGTCGGCGGCAGCATGGGCGGCGGCCGGCAGGAGTATCTGAACTACCTGATACCCGGCCTGATGGCGATGATGGGCATGAACATCGCCATGGCGGTCGGCTCCGGGGTCAACGACGACTTCCGCAAGGGCGTCATGGACCGGTTCCGGACGATGCCGATCGCCCGTTCCTCGGTGCTCATCGCGAAGATCGTGGTCGAGCTGGGCCGGATGTTGGTCGCCACCCTCATCCTGCTGGCCATGGGCTTCGCCCTCGGCATGGAGCTCCAGGAGTCGGTGCTCGGGCTGATCGGGGCCATCGCGCTGTCGGCCGCGTTCGGCGCCGCCATCATGTGGATCTTCATCCTGCTCGGGCTGACCATGAAGACGACCCAGGCGGTCCAGGGAATGGGGATGCTCGTGCTGATGCCGCTCCAGTTCGGCTCCTCGATCTTCGCCCCGACGAAGACGATGCCCGGCTGGCTCCAGACGTTCACCGACTACAACCCGCTGTCCAACCTGGCCGACGCCGCGCGCGCCCTGATGATGGGCGGCCCGCTCGCCCACTCGGTCCTGGTGACGCTCGGCTGGACCGTGGTCATCACCGCGGTGATGGCCCCGCTCGCGGTCTCCAGGTTCCGCAAGAAGTCCTGACGGACGGGGTCACTCCCGGTACGCGTCCACGAGGGCGGTGGCCTCCTCCAGGGAGAGGCCGCCGCCCTCGGCGTACGCGCTCTCGTAGGCGGCCCGGCCGAGTACGCCGACGGCCAGTTCCTCCGCGCGGGCCCAGTCGTCCCGCTCCATCGACGTCGGCACATGGCCCCGGGGCAGCAGCTCCCGGCCCGTCCCCAGCAGCCGGGCCGCGGTGGTGGCCCGCCGCTCGCCGCCGATGCCGGCCAACGAGCGGGCGAGGGAGACGAGATGGATGACGGACATCTGCGGCGCCACCAACTGCGACAGCCGGTCGTGGGACCGCTCCAGCGCGACCAGGCCCCGGGGCAGGGCGTCCGCGTACCGCCCGTCCTGGTTGTCCAGCCAGGCCACCGCGCCCAGTACGACCCCCTCGAAGATCGCCATGGTCTCGGAGTGGAACTCCTCGCGCAGTACGGCCAGTTGCTCGCGCGCCTCGCCGGTGCGGCCACTGCGGCCCAGCCACATGGCCAGATGGAGCCGGGCGATGGACCTCGCATCGAGCCGCTCGGCGATCACCTCGCGCAGGATCGCCTCGCCCTCGGCGCCGCGGTCCATCTCGGTGAGCACGGCCGCGTATCTGGTGCGCAGGACCGCCACCTGGGAGGGGGCGCCCAGTTTGTTCGCATAGCCGATCGCGGCCTGGTAGTCCTCGGCCGCGCGCGCGTACTCGCCGCGCCGCTCGTGGGCCTCACCCCGTGCCGAGAGCGATTCGGCGATGCCCCAGTCGTCACCGATCCGGCTGAAGAGCGCCAGGCTCTCGTCGGCGTCCGTGCGCGCCTCGCCCGACCACTCGGGCCGGTTGGCCAGCACGTTGGCCCGCATCTGGAGGGCCGCGGCGAGCTCCCATTCGTAGCCGAACTCCCGGCAGGCGCGGACCGTCTCGTCCAGCAGCCCGCGCAGCCTGCCGGTCTCCCCGACGAGCATGACCGCGAAGAACCAGAGCGATGCCGGGACCCGGCAGGTCTGCGGCTGGCCGGTCCGGTAGGTGTTCGCGATGACACGCAGCCGGGCCATGCTCGGCTCGTCGGTCCACCTCTCCGTGGCGTGCTCCATGCTGACCAGCCGGATCAGGCCCGCCTGGCGGCGTGCCTCCTGGAGCAGCTCGGGCCCCATGGGCGGCGGTGCGTCGGTGCAGCGTTCGTGGATGGAGGGCGCGGGCTCGGCGGGCGGGGCGAAGGGGTCGGGGCCCAGCGCGGCGGCGGCTTCGGCCCAGTGCAGCGCGTCGCTGCTCAGATCGCGCATCTGCCAGTACCAGCACAGCGAGAGCACCATACAGAGCGCCTCCTGCTCGTCGCGGGCGGCGACGGCGTGGCGCAGGGCGGTGCGGATGTTCTCGTACTCGCGCTGGAGGAGCGCGATGGCGGACCGCTGTCCGGCGCCGCGGAGCCGGGGTTCCGTGGTACGGACCAGCTCCCGGAAGAACACCTGGTGACGCCGGACCACGGGGTCCCGCTCGGCCGCCTCGCCGAGCCGTTCGGCGGTGTACTCACCGACGGTCTCCAGCAGCCGGTAGCGCATCTCGCCGTCCTCGGCGGGCGCGGCGACGACGAGCGATTTGTCGACGAGGGAGCCGAGCAGCCCGGCGACCTCGCGCGCCTCCCGGGGTCCGTCCGCGCAGACCGCCTCGGCCGCGGTCAGGGTGCAGCCGCCCGCGAAGACGGAGAGCCGGCGCAGCACGGCGCGCTCGGGTTCGTCGAGCAGGTCCCAGGACCAGTCGACGACGGCGCGCAGGGTCTGCTGGCGGGGCAGTACGGTGCGGGCTCCGCTGGTGAGCAGGCGGAACCGGTCATCGAGCCGGTCGGCGATCTGGCGCGGGGTGAGCATCCGCAGCCGGGCGGCGGCGAGTTCGATGGCGAGCGGCAGCCCGTCGAGGCGGCGGCAGATCTCCGCCGCGGCGGCCGCGGTCTCCTCGTCGGCGTCGGCCCGAAAGCCCGGCCGGGCGGCGGCGCCGCGGTCGGCGAGCAGGCGCAGCGCCATCGGGTCGGGCAGCGGTTCGACGGGGCGGACGAACTCGCCCGGCACGCCGAGGGGTTCACGGCTGGTCGCGAGCACGGTGAGGTGCGGGCAGTGGGCGAGCAGGTGGTCGGCGAGGGCGGCGGCGGCCCCGACGAGGTGTTCGCAGTTGTCCAGGAGCAGCAGCATGCGGCGCCGGGAGCAGTGCTCGGTGAGGCGTGCGAGGGGGGCGCTCACGTTTCCCTCGGCGACCCTGAGCTCCTCGGCACCGGCGCCGCGCAGGACGGTCTCACGGGCGCCGAGCGCGGTCAGCACGGCCTCCGGCACCGCCTCGGGATCGTCGACGGGGGCGAGTTCGGCCAGCCAGACACCGTCCGGCCAGGCGGGCGCGACGGATTCGGCGGCCTCCTGGGAGAGCCGGGTCTTGCCCGCGCCGCCGGGGCCCAGGAGGGTGACGAGACGGGCGTGCGAGAGGTCCTCGCGCAGGACGTCGATATCGCCCTCGCGCCCGACGAAACTGGTCAGCCGGGCCCGGAGGTTGCCCTGCGGTGCGGCGGGGGCCCCGGTGCGGGCGGGCGGGTGCGGGGCGGCCGGTGCGGCCGGGCGCGCGGGCTCCTGGCGGAGCAGCTCGGCGTGGAGCGAGCGCAGCTCGGGGCCGGGGTCGGTGCCCAGACGGTCGGCGAGCACGGTGCGCACCTCGTCGTAGGCGGCCAGCGCCTGCGCCGTGCGCCCGGCGTCGCGCAGGGCCCGCAGCCGCAGCGTCTGAAGGGGTTCGTCGATCGGGTGCTCGGCGCACAGGGCGGCCAGTTCGGGCAGGGCCTCGTCCGCGTGGCCGAGCGCGAGGTCCGCGCGGAGCCTGTTGCGGCGGGCGTCCAGCCGCCGGGCCTCCCAGCGGGCCGCGTCGGCGCCGCGGTCGGGCAGATCGGCCAGGACCGGGCCGCGCCACAGGCCGAGCGCGTCGTCGAGCACGGTCCGGGCCTTCGCCGCGTCGCCCTCCTTCAGCGCCCGCGCCCCCTCCCCCGCGAGCCGCTCGAAGCGGTGCAGGTCGATGGCGTCCGGCTCGGCGGCCAGCCGGTAGCCGCTGTCCGCGGAGACCACCGCGTCGTGGCCGACGGCCCGCCGGAGCCGGCCGACGAGCGCCTGGAGGGCGCCCACCGCGTCGGCGGGCGGCTCGCCGTCCCACACCTCGTCGACGAGCACGGCGGCCGGGACGATGCGGCCGGGACGCAGCGCGAGGACGGTGAGCAGGGCGCGCAGCCGCGCCCCGCCGAGGGCGACGGCCGTGCCGTCGTCGCGAAGTGCCCGGGTCGTTCCGAGGATGCAGTAGCGCACCGGCCTATTGTCCGTGACCGGGATCGGGATGGGCACACATGTCCGACCGTGCCCCTGTGCGCGGTGTTCCTGGATCGTTCGTCATGCCCCCACCCTTTACGGAACCACTGCCCCGGCGCGAGACGTTTGTGGCGTGTCGGCGGTACGGTCGGGCTCGCCGCCCGCCGTACCGTTCCCTTCCGGCCACCCTCAGGAGTTCGCCGATGACCACCGCAGCAGCCCGCAGCGACCGGCGGATCAGCCCGGTCTTCCTCGGGATCGCCGCCGTGACGGCGGTGTCGGGATGGGCGGTGTGGACGGGCACCGGATATCCGTACGGCCTCGCGGTCTTCGTCTTCGTCACGGGGGCGTGGGTGGTCTCGCTCTGCCTGCACGAGTACGCGCACGCCCGCACCGCGCTGCACAGCGGGGACCTCTCGGTCGGCGCGAAGGGCTACCTCAGCCTCAATCCGCTCGCCTACACGCACGCTCTGCTCAGCATCGTGCTGCCGGTGCTGTTCGTGATCATGGGCGGTATCGGTCTGCCCGGCGGCGCCGTCTTCATCGAGCGGGGGCGGATCCGCGGTCGCTGGAGGCACAGCCTGATCTCGGCGGCGGGCCCGCTGACGAATGTGCTGTTCGCGCTGGTGTGCACGGCGCCGTTCTGGCTGCACGCGCTGGGCGGCGTCCCGAGGGAGTTCCGGTACGCGCTGGCGTTCCTGGCCCTGCTCCAGGTCACCGCGGCGATCCTGAACTTCCTGCCGGTCCCCGGACTGGACGGGTACGGGGTGATCGAGCCCTGGCTGTCGTACCGGATCCGGCGCCAGGTGGAACCGTTCGCGCAGTTCGGGCTGCTCGCGGTGTTCGGCGTGCTGTGGATCCCGGAGGTCAACCACGTCTTCTTCGACATGGTCCACGGTGTGCTGGATTCGCTGGGCGTGAACGGCCTGGGGACGGAGTGCGGCCGCGCCGCCTACCGGTTCTGGGAGAACTGGAACGAGGAGTATCCGGTCTGCGCGGTCGGCCCGTGACCCGGCGGACCGGCCGTCATCCGGCGGTCTGTGCGCGCTGCCGGCGCAGGTAGAACCACGCCATGTTGGACGAGAGCCCGGCCAGCAGCACCCAGACGATCCCGAGCAGGCTGCCCTGGACGAACGAGATCACGGCCGCGACGACGGCCAGGACACAGACGGTGATGGCGTAGAGAGCGAGTCGGGGCATGGGGGCGGCTCCTGTCGGGGGTGATGCACGGTCCCGTCCAGTGTCCCCCATGCCCCTTTCCGCTCGCCGCAGGGTGGGTCCGGCAGCGGCTCCGGCTCACACGTCGGTGGCGGCCGGTCCGGCTCACACGTCGATGGCGGCCGGTCCGGCTCACACGTCGATGGCGGCCGGTCCGGCTCAGACGTCGGTGGCGGCCGGTCCGGCTCAGACGTCGGTGGTACGGAGCCCGGCGTGCGCCTTGTAGCGGCGGTTGACCGAGATCAGGTTGGCGACCAGCGACTCCACCTGGTGCGCGTTGCGCAGCCGCCCGGCGAAGATGCCACGCATGCCGGGGATCCGGCCCGCCAGCGCCTGTACGAGGTCGGTGTCGGCGCGGGCCTCGCCCAGCACCAGCACATCGGTGTCGATCTCCTCGATGGCCTCGTCCTGCAGCAGCACCGCCGAGAGGTGGTGGAAGGCGGCGGTGACCCGGGACTCCGGCAGCAGGGCGGCGGCCTGCTCGGCGGCGCTGCCCTCCTCGGGCTTCAGCGCGTAGGCGCCCTTCTTGTCGAAGCCGAGCGGGTTGACGCAGTCGATGACGAGCTTGCCCGCGAGTTCGTCCCGCAGCGAGTCCAGGGTCTTGGCGTGGCCGTCCCACGGCACGGCGACGATCACGACATCGCTGCGGCGGGCGCACTCCGCGTTGTCCGCGCCCTCGACGCCGTGCCCCAGCTCCTCGGCGGCGCTCCGCGCACGGTCGGCGGCCCGGGAGCCGATGATCACCTGCTGCCCGGCGCGGGCGAACCGGTAGGCCAGGCCGCGCCCCTGGGGGCCGGTGCCACCGAGCACCCCGACGGTCAGCCCGGAGACGTCGGGAAGGTCCCAGGGGTCCTTGGCGGGGGGCTTGGCCGCGCTGTCACTGCCATTCGTAGTCATGGCTCCGACATTACTGCCCGCCACGGAGCGGGACCCGGTGTCACCCCTCGTTCCCCGTTCGACTGGTCCGGAGCCGTTCCCCGGTGCCGGGCACCGGTCCTGGGGCATGATGCCGGGCCATGGATGCCGTACGCGTCGCCCTGCTCCGTGAAGTGCTCGCCGGGACCGAGTGGCCCGCCGCCACCCGGCGGTTCGCCGGAGCGCTGAGGTCGTCCGTCGTCCCGCACGGCGGCGGTCTGCTGCTGGTGGGGACGGCGGCGTACGAGCCGTGGCATCTGGCGGCGCATCTGGTCGACGAGTCCACCTGGTCCGGGCTGCCGGAGCTGGCCCCCACCCTGGTACGCCACCGGGTGGAGCCGGGCGGCCCCGCGCATCTGGCCGTCGGTCTGGGCCGGATCGAGGCGGCCGGGCGGGGCGAGACGCTGCTCCTGGTGGCCCCGGAGCGGCCCGGCGCGGGGCTGCTGGAGCGGGTGCACGACGCACGGCGCGCGGGGGCCACGGTGCTCTCGCTGAACGACGGCGACCCGGAGGTGCGCGGGCTCGCCCACGAGACGCTCGCGGTGACCGGCGACGACGACGTCGACCTGGACACCGTGCAGCATCTGGTGAGCGCGGCGGCCGGGGAGAACAGCGCCCCCGCGCCGCGTGGCCGCCGCGGCTTCCGGGACCGGCTGTCCCGGCTCGCCGACCAGCTGACGTCCCCTCCTCCCGCCCGCTGGTGAGAGCCCGGCGGCCGGACAGAGGGGCCGCCGCGGAAAAGCTGTTGCGGCGGCACCTGCCGCGCCGGAGCATGGCCCCCCGTGACCACTGCTCCGTCCCCGGCCGCCCGGCTGGCCGCTCTGCTGCCCGATCTCTCGCCCCTGCGCTCCTCCGCCGACTTCCGGCTGCTGTGGATCCAGGGCCTGGTGACGTACTTCGGCAGCTTCATGGCGATGATCGCGCTGCCGCTCCAGATCAAGGAGCTGACGGGTTCGCCGCTGGCCGTCGGCGTGATGGGCGCGGTCGAGCTGGTGCCGCTGGTGGTCTTCGGTCTGTACGGCGGGGCGCTCGCGGACTCCGCGGACCGCCGCAAGGTGATCCTGGCCACCGAGGCGGGGCTGGGGGTGCTCGCCCTGGTGCTCCTGGTCAACGCGGCGCTGCCCACCCCGATGCTCTGGCCGCTCTATCTGGTGGCGGCCGGGGTCTCCGCGCTCGCCGGGCTCCAGCGGCCCGCGCTGGACTCCCTGATGGCCCGGATCGTGCCGCACGAGCAGCTGACCGCGGCCGCCGCGCTGAACTCGTTGCGCTGGCAGTTCGGCGCGATCACCGGTCCGGCGGTGGCGGGGCTGGTGGTCGCCTACGCCGGGCACGCCACGGCGTACACGGTCACGGTGGCCACCTTCGCCGTCTCCGTGCTCCTGTGTCTGCGTCTGACGCCCGCGCCGCCCGCCCGGGACAACGCGAAGCCGTCGCTGCGCGGCATCGTGGAGGGCGCGAAGTACGCCTGGAGCCGGCCGGTGCTGCTGGGGACGTACGCGGTCGACATGGCCGCGATGTTCTTCGCCTTCCCGAACGCGATCTTCCCGTTCCTGGCGGACGACCTGCACGCCGACTGGGCGCTGGGCCTGATGTACGCCGCGGACTCGGTCGGCTCGCTGGTGCTGGGGCTGACCAGCGGCTGGACGTCGCGGGTGCGGCGGCACGGGCTGTTCGTGGTGTTCGGGGCGGCGGTCTGGGGGCTGGCCATCGCGGCGGCCGGATGGTTCGGCAATGTGTGGCTGGTGCTGGTCTGCCTGGCGGTGGCGGGCGCGGGCGACATGCTCAGCGGTCTCGGCCGCTCCACGATCTGGAACCAGACCATCCCGGAGGAGCTGCGGGGCCGGCTGGCGGGCATCGAGGTGCTCTCGTACAGCGTCGGCCCGCAGCTGGGCCAGGTGCGGGCCGGTGCGATGGCGGGCTGGACGGGGACCCGCTCGGCGATCTGGAGCGGCGGTGTGGCGTGCGTGGCCTCGGTCGCGCTGCTCACGGCAGCGCTTCCGAAGCTGCTCACCTACGACTCCGACACGGACGAGGACGCGCTGCGCAGGCGGGACGCCAGGAAGTCCAGCCCGTCACCCGACAGGCTCTGAGGAGCGGGCCCCCGGGGCGGGGGCCCGGCCCGGCGCCCCGGGTCATGCCTCCGGATCGGGCGGCGTGCCCCCGTCATGCCACTTGGGGTCGTTCTCCCACTCCAGGTTCCGCTCCCGGGCGGTGTCCATGGCGTGCTGTGCCTCCTCGCGGGAGGTGTAGGGCCCGAAACGGTCCTTGGCCGGGCACTCGGGGCCCTCCTCGACCTTGTGATGCTCCAGGCAGTAGTACCACTCGCCCGGCTTGCCGACCGTGCGCTTCTTGAACAGGGCCATCAGCGGCTCCTTCCCTCGGGGCCATGCTGCCCCAAGCGCGCTGGTTAGACTCGCTGACATGTCTGGCCAGTCGCTGCTCGCACCCGGGGAGATCACTCCCATCCGCTCCGTGCCCGGAAAGATCCGGCGCCCCGAATACGTGGGCAAGCCGGCCCCCACCCCGTACACCGGTCCGGAGGTCCAGGACACCGACACCGTCGAGCGCATGCGCGTCGCCGGCCGGATCGCCGCGCAGGCGATGGCGGAGGCCGCGAAGCACATCGCCCCGGGTGTCACCACGGACGAACTCGACCGGGTCGCCCATGAGTTCATGTGCGACCACGGCGCGTACCCGTCGACGCTCGGCTACCGCGGGTTCCCCAAGTCGCTCTGCACCTCGCTCAACGAGGTGATCTGCCACGGCATCCCGGACTCCACGGTGCTGCGCGACGGCGACATCGTGAACCTCGACGTCACGGCGTACATCGACGGTGTGCACGGCGACAACAACGCCACGTATCTCTGCGGCGACGTGGACGAGGAGTCCCGGCTCCTCGTGGAGCGCACCGAGGAGTCGCTGAACCGGGCGATCAAGGCGGTCCGGCCGGGGCGGCAGGTCAATGTGATCGGTCGGGTCATCGAGTCGTACGCCAAGCGCTTCGGTTACGGGGTGGTGCGGGACTTCACCGGGCACGGGATCAGTTCCTCGTTCCACTCCGGCCTGATCATTCCGCACTACGACAGCCCGCACGCGACCACCGTGATGCAGCCCGGGATGACGTTCACCATCGAGCCGATGCTGACGCTGGGCAGCCACGACTACGACATGTGGGACGACGGCTGGACCGTGGTGACGAAGGACCGCAAGCGCACCGCGCAGTTCGAGCACACGCTGGTGGTGACGGAGACGGGCGCCGAGATCCTGACGCTCCCGTAGTCCCCCGTCGCCGTCTCCCGTCCCCCGTCCCCCCGGACAGTTCCTCCCTGAAAGCGGCCGCCCCCCGGGCGGCCGCTTTCGCGTACCCCCCGCAGAGGTGGAACCAGGCGTATCGTTTTTACCGACAGAGCGTCGGGAAGTTATTGACTTAGGTAAGCCTAAGTAGGAAGATCGGGGTTGTCGACAGCCACCGCCGCAGTACGCGGTCGCTGCCGATATTTCCGTCTCTTTCTGGACTTCCCGTCCCCCCTCGGTCCCCGGAGGCCCGCCTTGGACGCAACCGCCACCACCACGCCCTTCTCGACGCTCATCCGCACCGCGTCGCACGAGCAGCACACCGAGGCGGAGACCTCGACCTTCATGAGCGACCTGCTGGGCGGGCGGCTCGGAGTGGACGCCTACACGCGCTACACCGAGCAGTTGTGGTTCGTGTACCGGGCGCTGGAGGAAGGGGCGCAGGCGTTGCACGGCGATCCGGTCGCCGGTCCCTTCATACGGCCCGAGCTGATGCGCACCGCCGAGCTGGAGCGCGATCTGGCCCATCTGCGGGGTGCGGACTGGCGCGAGGGCCTGGAGCCGCTGCCCGCCACGGCCGCGTACGCCGCCCGGGTCGCCGAGTGCGCCCGCAGCTGGCCGGCCGGATATGTCGCGCACCACTACACCCGCTACCTCGGCGACCTCTCCGGCGGCCAGATCATCCGTGACAAGGCGGAGAAGACCTGGGGCTTCGCGCGCAGGGGCGACGGGGTCCGGTTCTACGTCTTCGAGGAGATATCCAACCCCGCCTCGTTCAAGCGGGGTTACCGCGAGCTGCTGGACGCGGTGGACGCGGACGACCTGGAGAAGCAGCGGATCGTCGACGAGTGCAAGCGCGCGTTCGCGCTGAACACGGCGGTGTTCCGGGAGCTGGGCGAGGTGTTCCCGCTCAGCGCGTAGCGCCTTGCCGGGCGCGGACGGCGGCGAGTGTCACGCGGCCCCCGACCTCCACCGTGCCGTCGGGCGCGGGAGCGGTGAGGATCTGGGAGCCGCGTCCTTGCGTGATGTTGAGGGCGCGCCCCAGCTCCGCGCTGAGCAGCAGCGCCGCCGCCCCGGTCGCCTCGTCCTCCACGATGTTGTCGTCGCGCCGGGGGAACGCCCGCGCCCTGACCCGGCCGGCCGCCTCGTCCTCCCAGGCCCACACGTACAGCCAGCCCTCCCCGGACGGTGGCCCGGTCAGTGCCTCGACCTCGGCGGCGGACCCGTACCGCTCCAGCGTGCGCGGGGGTGCCCACTCGGGGCGGGCGGTGATCCAGCTGAACTCGCCGTCCTGACGGGCGAACACCTCCCCGACCGGAAGCTCCAGGATCTCCAGGTCGAGCAGCCAGGCCGTGCCGACGAGCGGATGTCCGGCGAACGGGAGGCGGAGACCCGGGGTGTAGATGTCGACGTGTCCGCGCTCGGGGTCGTCGACGAACACCGTCTCGCTGAAGCCGAGCCGCCCGGCCAGCGCCTGCCGGGACGCCCGGTCCGGGTAGGCGCTGCCGTCGCGCACCACGCCGAGGGCGTTGCCGTGCCGGCCGTCGGGGCCGCAGAACACGCGTAGTACGTCGATGCCCGCGGGTACGTCGAAGTCGCTGTCGCTCACGTCAGCATTCAAGCACCGCCCGGGTGGCGGCCGTTCGGCCGGTCCACCCGGGCGGTGCGGTCGTGGGAGGCGGACGGGTCAGGCGGTACGGCGACGGCGGGCCGCGATCACGACTCCGGCACCGGCCGCCACGACCACGCCCGAGGCGGCGAACAGGGCGCCCGCCGGGAGTTCGGAGCCGGTGGCGGCGAGGGAGCCCGCGCCGCCGACCGAACCGCCGGCCGAACCGCCCACGGAGCCGCCTGCAAAGCCGCCTGCGCTGCCACCGGCGGTCGCGGTGCCGCCCGTCGAGCCGGAACCGCCCGCGGAACCGGAACCGCCCGCGGCGCCCGGGAGTTCGGCGTCCTTGTCGAGGGCGACCGCGACGGTCAGCGCGTCGAGCTGCTCACCGGCCCGGTACATGCCGCCGAAGGCCTTGGTGCCGTCGGCGGTGAGGGTCGCCGGGACGGCCGAGAGGTTCACCACGCCGTTCCTGGCGGCGAGTCGGCCCTTCGGCACCTTCAGGTCCGCGACGGCCAGACCGGTGTACGTGGAGACCTTCTTGGTCGTGCGGTCCTTGGTGGAGACGTCCGCGATCAGGGTGCCCTTCGTGCCGTTCACCTGGATCTCCATGCCGGTCAGGGAGAGGTCGAGGGTGTACGCGCCGTTCTCCTCGTGGCCCAGGAAGCGGACCTTGCCCTGGAATTCGGCGTTCAGGGTCTGCTTCGTGGCGTCGAAGTGGCCGGTCGCGTCGGGGAACCGGTAGCCGTCACCGGAGGCGGTGGCACCGGCCGTCGTCTCGACCTTGCCGTGGGCGATCGGGCCCGTGACGTACGTACGGAAGGACTTCTTGACGCCCCAGTCCAGGGTGCCGTCGACGACGTCGCCCCGGTCGGCGGCGGCCGGCTTGTCGGTGTCCGAGGGGGACGGGGACGTGGTCGAGGTGGGCTTGGCGGTCGGCTCGGTGGTCGGCCCGGTCGGCTTCGTGGTGGGCTTCGTGGTGGGCTTTCCGGTCGGCTCGGTGGTCGGCTCCTCCGTGGGCTCGGTGGTCGGGGGCGTGACCGCCTTCACCGAGAGGGTGGCCGGGTCGAGCGCGTCGCCCTCCTTGTACTGGCCGTCGAACGCCTCGGAGCCCGCCTTCGTCAGCGTCGCCGGGATGTCCTTGAAGACCATCGCGCCGCCCTCGCCCCGGCCTGGCTTCACCGCCGAGAGGTCGAGAGCCGCGAACTTCACGTCGTCGCGGGTGCCCTGGGGAGTCGTGACGTCGACGGTGATCGCGCCGCCCGTACCGGTCGTGGCGAGCTTCACGTCGGAGAGCGTGATGTCGAGAACGCCCCCGTGGGCGTAGAAGTTGACGTCGCCGCCGAAGGCGGTCTCGGTGCCGTGCGTGGCGGTGTCGTACGTGCCCTTGCCGCCGCCGAACGTGAACACGCCGTTGTCGGGCGCCTGGGTGGCACCGTCCTTGACGGTGATCTTCCCGCCGGAGAACGACGAGGCGAGGTACTTGCGGAAGGACTCCTTGACGCCCCATTCGAGCGTGCCGTCCTTCAGCTCCAGCGTCGGCGCCGCGGCGGCGGCTCCACCGGCTGCGGGGCCGTCGGCGGCGAGCGCCGGAAGGGCGAACACGGTGGCGCCTAGGGCGGCGGCGGTGGCGACTGCGGCGGTGAGGGCTATGGGGCGGCGGGTGGCTGCCATGGTCGTTGGTCTCCTCAGGAACAGGGGGTGAGATGGGGGACGGGGGTCTAGTCGGTCTTCCGCGGGGTGCCGCGGCGACGGGCGAGGTACAGCGCGCCCGCCGCGACGGCGAGCACGCCCGCGCCGCCGAGGACCGGATACAGGCCGGTGCTGGAGCCGGCTGCCGCAGCCGCGGCGGGAGTGGCCTTCTCCGTCGATGCGGCGGACGGCTCGGAGGCCGGGTCGGGGGCGCTGCCCAGGTCGGGCAGGGCGGGCAGTTCGGCCCCGGCATCGACGGCGACGGCCAGCGAGACCGGATCCATCGCGGTGCCCGCCCGGTAGAGCGAGCCGAACGCCTCGGCGCCGTCGGCGGTGAGGGTGGCGGGGGCTTCGGTGAGGACGGCGAGTCCGTTCTTCGGCGCGAAGTCCTTCGCGGTGAAGGTGACGAGCGGGACGGCCTTGCGCCGGTCGCCGTCGCCGTGGACGTCGGCCAGGAGCGTGCCCTTGCCCGCCTTCACCCGGACCGCGACGGCGGACAGTTCCAGATCGAGCCCGTCGGCGCCGGTGAACCGGACGCTGCCCGCGAATTCGGCGTCCAGGGTCTGCTTCGCCGGGTCGTACGTGCCCTTGCCGCGCGGGAAGCGGAAGAGCGCCCCGCCGTCCTGGGCGCCCCCGGCGAGGGTCCACTTCCCCTTGCCGATGGAGCCGGTGACGTACTCCCGGAAGGTCCGGCGGACACCCCAGTCGACGGCGGCGTCCTCGAAGCGTCCGGCGGCCGTCGCGGTCTTCCTCGGCTCCGGCTTCTTCCCGGGGGACTTGGAGGCGGCGGGCTTCCCGGCCGGGGCGGAGGTGTCCACGGAGAGGCTGACCGGGTCGAGCGGGGTGCCGGCCGTGTAGTAGCCGGCGAACGCCTTGGCGCCCTGTGCGGTCAGGGTCGCCGGGACGTTGCGGAGGGCGACGGGGGTGGTACCGCCCTTCATGTCGATCCCGGACAGGCCGAGCGTCGCGAGCGGCACCTGGGCGGCCGAGGTCACCCGGCCGCTCCCCCGGTCCTTGCTGACCATGTCGGCGTACAGGGTGCCGCCGCCGCCCGCGATGCGGACGGTGGGACGGCTGATGGTGAGGTCCAGTTCATGGCTGCCGTCGGATTTCCGGTGGCCGAGGAAGTGGACCCCGCCGGCGAAGGCCGAGGCGAAGGCGCCGGTCGCCGGGTCGTAGGAACCGGTGGCGGAGTGGAAGCGGAACTGGCTGCCGCCGACCGTGGCGGCGCCACCGGTCAGGCTCCAACTGCCGTTCGCGATCGGGCCGGTGACATAGCTCTGGAAGGAGGACTTGATGCCCCAGTCCAGCCTGCCGCCCTGCACCGTACGGCCCGCCGCCTGCGCGGCGGTGGCGGGGAGCAGGACTCCCAGCACCGCCGTCAGGAGCGTGACGGCGAGTGCGCGGGCAGGTCTGGACGGCAGCATGGAACCCCTCCGAGGTCTGGAAACTGAGGTAAGGCTAACCTAAGCAATGCGCGTCTCGTGGAGGTACCCCTTCCACCACATCGCTCGCGAACCATGACCAACTGCCCACGCACGACAACAGGACGGTGCCCCAGTGCGCTTCTCGCAGGACTTCGCCCCACCGGGTCAGGGCGGCCGACGGCCGGGGCGCGGGCGGTCCGGGAGCCGTGGACCGCTCGGCGCCCTGACGGCCGTTCTCGCCCTGGCCCTCGTCCTGACGGGCTGCGGCGGCGGTACGGACACGAAGGCGCCCGCCGCCGCTGCCGGGGCCGCCGCCGACCGGGTCGAACCCCTCACCACCGCGCCGGAGCCACAGCTGCCCGTCACGGTGAAGTCGGCGGACGGCGCCGAGGTCACCGTCGCCTCGACGGACCGGATCGTTCCGCTGACCGGCGGCCTGAGCGAGATCGTCTTCACGCTCGGCCTCGGCAAGCGGGTCGTGGCCCGCGACATCACCGCCACCTTCGAACAGGCCGCGAAACTCCCCGTGGTGACCCGGGCCCATGACGTCTCGGCGGAGAGCGTGCTGTCACTGAGGCCGACCGTCGTGCTCGCCGAGCCCACGACCGGCCCGGCGGAGGCCATCGACCAGATCCGGGATGCCGGCATCCCGCTCGTCGTCGTCGAACCGGCCCAGCAGCTCTCCGACGTCGGCCGCCGGATCGGCACCGTGGCGGCGGCCCTGGGCGTGCCGGACTCGGGCGCCGAACTGGAGTCGCGCACCCAGTCGCGTATCGACGCCGTACGGAAGTCCGTGCCCGCCCCGGCGGACGGGCACGAGAAGCCCCGGGTCGCCTTCCTCTACCTGCGCGGCTCGGCCTCGGTGTACCTGCTGGGCGGCCGGGAGTCCGGCGCGAGTTCGCTCCTGGAAGCGGCGGGGGCCGTCGACGCGGGCAAGGCGTCCGGGCTGACGAAGGACTTCACCGCCATCACCAGCGAGGCACTCGCCAAGGCCGCCCCCGACGCCATCCTGGTGATGAGCAAGGGGCTCGACTCGGTGGGCGGCGTCGACGGACTCGTGAAGATCCCGGGCGTCGCCGAGACCCCGGCCGGGATGGACCGGCGGATCGTCTCCATCGACGACGGGGTGCTGCTGAACTACGGCCCGCGCACGGACCGGGTGCTGAGCGAACTGATCGCGCAGCTCCACCCGGAGGACGGGGCGGACAAGTGACCACCATGTCCCCGGAACACACCCGGGCCGACGCCGCCGCGACACCGGAAGGGCCGATGGCACCGAAGCCCCGGCGCTCCTCGTCCTTCGCGCTGACCGCCGGGCTGCTCGCCGCCCTCCTGGTGTGCTGTCTGCTCTCCGCCGGACTCGGCGCGTACAGCATCCCGCTCGGCGACGTCCTCGGCTCGGTCCAGCACCGGCTCGGCCTCGGCGGGGCCGCGCTGGACCGGGTCGGCGAGAGCGTGCTGTGGAACGTACGGCTGCCGAGGGTCGTCCTGGCCCTGCTGGTCGGGGCGTCGCTGGGCTGCGCGGGCGCCCTGATGCAAGGAGTGTTCGGCAATCCGCTCGCCGAGCCCGGAGTGATCGGGATCTCCTCCGGTGCGGCGGTCGGCGCGGTCGCCTCGATCGCGCTCGGGCTGAACTTCTTCGGCAACTGGACGGTCACCGTCTGCGCGTTCGCCGCCGGGCTCGCGACCGTGCTGCTGGTGTACGCGCTGTCGCGGTCGGGCGGCCGGACCGAGGTGGTGACGCTGATCCTCACCGGGATCGCGGTCAACGCCTTCGCGGGCGCGCTGATCGGGCTGTTCATCTTCTTCGCCGACAACGCGCAGATCTCGCAGATCACCTTCTGGCAGCTGGGCTCGCTGGCCCAGGCGACCTGGCCCAAGGTGCTCGCGGTGCTGCCGTGCGCGGTGCTCGGGCTGCTCGTCGCGCCGTTCCACGCCCGGAAGCTGGACCTCCTCGCGCTCGGCGAGCGGCCCGCCCGGCATCTGGGGGTCGATGTCGAACGCCTCCGGATCGTGCTCGTGCTCGTCGTGGCGCTGCTGACCGCCGCCGCGGTGGCGGTCGCCGGGATCATCTCGTTCGTGGGGCTGCTGGTGCCGCATCTGCTGCGGATGGCGAACGGCCCCGGCCACCGCTTCCTCGTCCCGGGCAGTGCGCTCGGCGGCGCCCTGGTCCTGGTGGTGGGCGATCTCGCGGCCCGTACCGTCGCCGATCCCGCCGAGCTGCCGCTCGGTGTGCTGACCGCGCTCTTCGGCAGCCCGTTCTTCTTCTGGCTGCTGCGCAGGACCCGTCGTAAGCAAGGTGGTTGGGCATGAGGTCCCTGAAGAATCCGTTCCGGGTACGCGTACGGCGCCTGCTGCCCGCTCCCGTCGCCCCCGGCTCCCCCGTCGCCGAGGCGCGCGGGCTGCGGGTGCTGCTGGGGCCGCGGACGGTGCTCGACTCCATCGATCTGACCGCGCACGCGGGCGAGGTGCTGGCGCTGGTGGGGCCCAACGGGGCGGGCAAGTCGACCCTGTTGGCGGCGCTGGCCGCCGATCTGCCCGCGGCCGGCGGTGAGATCCGGATCGACGGGCGCCCGGTCGGCGACTGGTCGGCCGCCGAACTGGCGCTGCGCCGGGCCGTGCTGCCGCAGTCCGCCGCGCTGTCGTTCCCGTTCCCGGTGGAGGACGTCGTACGGATGGGGCGGGCGCCGTGGGCCGGAACGGAGCGGGCGGACGAGGACGATCCCGCCGTCGCCGCGTCGATGGCGGCGACCGAGGTCACCGAGTTCGCCGCGCGGCCCTTCTCCGCCCTGTCCGGCGGCGAACGGGCCCGGGTCGCACTGGCCAGGGTGCTGGCGCAGCGCGCCCCGCTGCTGCTGCTCGACGAGCCCACGGCCGCGCTCGATCTGCGTCACCAGGAACTGGTGCTGCGGATCTGCCGGGAGCGGGCCGCCGCCGGGGACGCGGTCGTCGTGGTGCTGCACGATCTGGGTCTCGCCGCGGCGTACGCGGACCGGGCCGCCGTGCTGCACGACGGGCGGATCGCGGTGGCGGGGCCGCCCGCCGGGGTGTTCACGGGCGAGCTGCTCGGCGAGGTCTACCGGCAGCCGGTCGAGGTGTTCCCGCACCCGCGGACCGGGGCGCCTCTCGTCGTACCGACAAGAGGGACTTGACCACTGCTTGACCTTTACTTGGGTGATTCATGGGTCACCCGTGACCGCCCCGTTCCCGTGCCGCCCGGATGAGAGCTGAATCACTGCACGGGTGGTTATTGCTCAGGTAAGCCTCGGTTAAGTTAGGTCCGCCTCACCTGACTTTGTCCGGATCTTCTCCCGCTTCTCCTTCGTCCTCATGTGGAGCCCGTATGCGAGCCGTTCGTTTCTCCGTCGTCACCGCTGCCGCCACGGTGGCCGCTCTGACCGCCGTCACGGGCTGCGCACAGAAGAGCGACGGCAAGGGCGACGGCGCCCTGCAGGTCGTCGCGAAGGACGACTCCTGCGAGGTGTCGAAGAAGAAGCTTCCGGCCGGTCACATCGAACTGGCCGTGCAGAACAAGGGATCCAAGGTCACCGAGGTCTACGTCCTCTTCCCGGACGACCGCATCGTCGCCGAGCGCGAGAACATCGGCCCCGGCACCAAGGCCACCATCACGGCCGAGATCAAGGCCGGTTCGTACGAGGTCGCCTGCAAGCCCGGCATGAAGGGCCACGGCATCCGGCAGAAGCTGGAGGTCACCGGCGGCAACGCGGCCAAGCGCAGCCCCGAGATGGACAAGGCCGTCGCGGAGTACCGCACCTACGTCCAGGCCCAGGCCGACGAGACGCTGCCGAAGGCCAAGAAGTTCACGGACGCCGTCGCCGCCGGTGACATCGAGGCCGCCAAGAAGATCTACGCCGACTCCCGGCTCGGCTGGGAGCGCACCGAGCCGGTCGCCGAGTCCTTCGGTGACATCGACCCGAAGGTCGACATCCGCGAGGACGGCCTGGAGGACGGCCAGAAGTGGACCGGCTGGCACCGCCTGGAGAAGGCGCTGTGGCAGGACAAGAAGCTGGGCGCCGAGGAGAAGGCCCTCGCCCCGGTCCTCTACAAGGACCTGCTCGACTGGCAGAAGCGGGTCGGCACGGCCGACATCACCCCGACCTCGATGGCCAACGGCGCCAAGGAACTCCTCGACGAGGTCGCCACCGGCAAGGTCACCGGTGAGGAGGAGCGCTACAGCCACACCGACCTGATCGACTTCAAGGGCAACGTCGAGGGCGCCGAGAAGTCCTACGAGCTGCTGAAGCCGATCGCCTCGAAGAACGACGCGGCGCTGACCGCCACCCTGGACAAGCGGTTCGCGGAGCTGAACACGCTGCTGGACAAGTACCGCAAGGACAAGAGCTCCTACGAGTTCACCTCGTACGAGAAGGTCGGCAAGGCGGACCGCAAGGAGCTCTCGGACGCGGTCAACGCGCTGGCCGAGCCGCTGTCCCGGCTCGCCGCCGCGGTGACGAAGTAACGAGCGGGAGGCTTTGGTCATGTCCGACCAGACACAGACCGGCGAAACCCCGGAGAAGACCTCCGGTCCCGCCCCGTCCCGCCGGGCGCTGCTCGGCTGGGGCGGCGCGGGTCTCGCGCTGGGCGCCGTCGCGGCCGGCGGCGCGGTCGCCGCGGTACGCACGGAGAACGACGCGGTGCCGGCCGCGGACAGCGGTGCGGCCGTGCCGTTCCACGGTGCGCACCAGGCCGGTATCGCCACCGCCGTACAGGACAGGCTGCACTTCGCCGCGTTCGACGTGACGACGAAGGACCGCGCCGAGCTGATCGCGCTGCTCAAGGAGTGGACGCGGGCGGCGGAGCGGATGACGGCCGGTCACGCGGTCGGCGACGGGGCGTACGGCGGTCTCGCCGAGGCCCCGCCGGACGACACGGGCGAGGCACTGGGGCTGAAGCCGTCCCGGCTGACGCTGACCATCGGCTTCGGCCCCTCGCTCTTCGCCAAGGGCCGGTTCGGCCTGGAGGACAAGCGGCCCGAGGCACTCGTCGATCTGCCGAAGTTCCCCGGCGACAACCTCGACGCGGCCCGCAGCGGCGGCGATCTCTGCGTCCAGGCGTGTGCGGACGACCCGCAGGTCGCGGTGCACGCCATCCGCAACCTCGCCAGGATCGGCATGGGCCGCACCGCGATCCGCTGGTCCCAGCTGGGCTTCGGCAAGACATCCTCGACGACGCCGGACGCCCAGACCCCGCGCAACATGATGGGCTTCAAGGACGGCACCCGGAACATCTCCGGCACCGACACCGCCGCCCTGGACAAGCACGTGTGGGTCGGCCCGAAGGACGACGCGGACTGGATGACCGGGGGTTCGTACCTGGTGGCCCGCCGCATCCGGATGCACATCGAGACCTGGGACCGCGCCCCGCTCCAGGAGCAGGAGGACGTCTTCGGCCGCGACAAGGGCGAGGGCGCCCCGGTCGGCAAGGCCAAGGAGCGCGACGAGCCGTTCCTGAAGGCGATGCTGCCGACCGCGCACGTGCGGCTCGCCCACCCGGACAGCAACGGCGGTGCGACGATCCTGCGCCGCGGCTACTCCTTCACCGACGGCACGGACGGCCTCGGCCGGCTCGACGCCGGGCTGTTCTTCCTCGCCTACCAGCGCGATGTCCGCAAGGCGTTCATCCCGCTCCAGCGGCGCCTGGCGGCGCACGACGCACTCAACGAGTACATCCAGCACGTGGGTTCGGCGCACTTCGCCGTCCCGCCGGGCGTCCGCGACAAGGACGACTGGTGGGGCCGGGCGCTGTTCTCGTAACGGGACTCGAAGCAGAAGTAACGGGACTCGAAGCAGAAAAGGAGAACCGAGACGTGTTCAGCAACTTCCTGATCGGCCTGCGCGAGGGCCTTGAGGCCAGCCTGGTCGTCTGCATCCTCATCGCCTATCTGGTGAAGACCGGCAACAAGAACAAGCTGGTGCCGATCTGGACCGGGGTAGGGATCGCGATCGTCGTCAGCCTGGCGTTCGGCGCCGGGCTCGAATTCGGTTCGCAGGAGATGACGTTCAAGGCCCAGGAGGCGCTCGGCGGTTCGCTGTCGATCATCTCCGTCGGCCTGGTCACCTGGATGGTCTTCTGGATGCGGCGCACCGCGCGGCACCTGAAGACGGAGCTGCACGGCAAGCTCGACGCGGCGCTCGCGATGGGTACCGGCGCGCTGGTCGCCACGGCGCTCCTCGCGGTGGGCCGGGAGGGCCTGGAGACCTCGCTGTTCGTGTGGCGTGCGGTGCACGCGGCGGACGACGGCTGGCACCCGATGATCGGCGCGCTCCTCGGCATCGCGGCCGCCGTCGTGCTGGGCTGGCTGTTCTACCGGGGCGCCCTGAGGATCAACCTCTCGAAGTTCTTCACCTGGACCGGCGGCATGCTGGTGATCGTCGCCGCGGGCGTGCTCGCCTACGGCGTCCACGACCTCCAGGAAGCCGAGTTCATCGGCGGCCTCCACAACCAGGCGTTCGACATCAGCGCCACGATTCCGCCGGACAGCTGGTACGGCACGCTGCTGAAGGGCACGTTCAACTTCCAGCCCGACCCGACCGTTCTCCAGATCACGGTGTGGGCGCTGTATCTGATCCCCACCCTCGCGCTGTTCCTCGCCCCGGTAGGGTTCGGACGGTCAGAAAGGGCGACGGATCAGAAGGTGCGGAAAGCAACGGATGAGAAGCCTGAGGCCGATTCGGCTGGCGACGGGGCTCGCGACGGCGACGGTGCTGTCCATGACGGCGAGCGGTTGCGTGACGGTGCACGGCGAGCTGGAAGTGGTGCCGGGGGCAACCAGGTCTGAGGCCGCGCAGGCCCTGAAGGCGTTCACCACCGCGTACAACGCGGCGGACAAGGCGTACGACCCGGCCCTGGACGCGGACCGGGTCACCGGCCCGCTCGGTGCGATCAACCAGGCCGGGCTGAAGGCGCGGCAGAAGAACCATCCGGACGGCAACCCGGACCACTCGCCGCTGGAGCTGACGGACGCCCGGTATCTCATCCCGAAGAAGGCCGGCTGGCCGCGGTGGTTCCTCGCGGACACCGACTCCAACCGCGACCAGGACAGCGGGAAGCTGGACACCCGCTGGCTGGTCGTCTTCGTCAAGTCCGGGCCCGGCGCCGGGTGGAGGGCCTCCTATCTGTCGGTCCTCGCCACCTCCCAGCTGCCGTCCTTCGCGAAGGACGGCGAGGGCCGGGCCAGGCCGGTGGCCGCCGACAGCACCGAACTGGCCGTGGCACCCGAGGACTTGAGCACCCAGTACACGCAGTACCTGCAGAAGGGCACCCCGGACGTCTTCGCCCCCGGCTCCGCCACCTCGGGCTGGCGGGAGGCGCGCCGGACCACCCGGCGGGCGGGCTTCTCGTACCAGTACATCGACCGGCCGCTGGACAGCGGTACGTTCGGCCCGCTCGGCCTGGAGACGGACGACGGCGGGGCGCTGGTCTTCTTCAGCAGCAAGCACTTCGAGCGGCAGACCGCGGCCAAGGGGCTGCGCCCGCCGCTCAACCAGGACGTGGAGGCGCTGCTGACCGGTGAGGTGGAGTCCACCCTCACCAAGGAGCGGGTCTCCGGCGAGCTGGTGTACGTCCCGAAGAAGGGCTCGACGAAGGACGGCGGCAAGGTGGTCGTGCTGAACAGGCTGCCGGGCCTGACGTCGGCGAAGGGCTCGTGACACGACCGGGGCCGCCCCGCGTGCGGGAACGGCCCCGGTCGTGATCCGGACGGTGCGCTAACGGCTCAGCGGCCACGCCACCGAGTCATGGTCGAGATCGCTCTGGTCCGCCTCGTCCGCGTACTGCGCGCACGCGTCGGTGAGCGTCTCCAGCAGGGTCAGCGGATCGGGCAGCGGGTTCTCCGGACCGCGCACCCACCGCACGTCCAGTTCGCCGGGGAGCCGGGCCGGCGGCAGGAGCACATAGCTGCCGCGGCAGTGCCACCGCAGTCCCGGATGCTCGTCCATGGTCTCGGGGTGGCAGTCCAGCTCGCACGGCCACCATTCGTCCTCGTCCTCGGGCGTACCGCGGGTAGCGGTGAAGAAGAGCATCCGGTCGTCGCCGGACCGGGCGACGGGGCCGACGTCGATGTCCGCGGCGAGGAGCCGCTCCAGCGCCTGGCTGCCCGCGGACAGCGGCACGTCGAGAACGTCGTGGATCATGCCGGTCGCGGTGATGAAGTTGGCCTGCGGCTGGCTGCGGGCCCAGCGCTCGATCTGGGCCCGGTCGGTGGTGGACTGTGTCTGCCAGGCGAAGGAGATCGGGTGCCGGGCGGGGGTGGGACAGCCGATGCGTTCGCACGAACATCGGTATCCGACCGGATGGGCGGCCGGCGCGATCGGCATTCCGGCCTCGGCGACGGCCAGGAGCAGCGCCTCCCGGGCGGCGTCGTCGACCTCGCTCTGCTGCGGTTTGGGTCGGCGGCGAAGCCATTGGGAAAATTTGCTCTCTGAGCCGCGATAACGGCCGAAATCGGCGCCCATCTATCCCCTTACCTCAGCGTTGCCCCTGCCCATGGTCCCACCATCCTGCGCCTCGGGTGGCCGGAGTCCCGAAGCGGGGTACGGACGACACTGCCGCGAGCTGGGCACTATGCCACTTCTTGTCATGAAATGACGGGTGCGTCTCAGGGCGCCGGCCCTGCGCAGGGCGTGGTCGCGGTCCTCGGGTTGCCCACCTCCGCGACCAGGCCGAGCGCCGCGTCATGGACCGCGCGGCGCGAGCGCTCGCTGCGGCGGCCGGAGTCTGGCTGCCGGGTCTTTACCATGCCGGTCGATCCAGCAGTGGGACGAGTCGCTGCGTATCGTCTCCCGGTCGCGCGGAACCACCCGATCGGATCACTGCGCGCGGGCCCCGGAGAGCGGACCATGGGCTCACGCACAGACCCGTGCGAAGTCCCCCGGCAGGCAACCCCTGCCTTTCGTGAGGAGCCTTCGTTGCCTCGTGAAGCCACACCCCGCCGCTACCTGATGTGCGCGCCCACGCACTTCAGGGTGACGTACTCCATCAACCCCTGGATGGACCCCAGCAAGCCCGTGGACCTCCCCCTGGCCCAGACCCAGTGGGAGGACCTGCGCGACCGGTACCGCGCCCTGGGGCACACCGTGGAGCTGATCGCCCCCCGCCCCGAGCTGCCCGACATGGTGTTCGCCGCCAACGGCGCCACCGTCATCGACGGCCGGGTGCTGGGCGCCCGCTTCGCGTACCAGGAGCGGTACGAGGAGGCCGGGGCCCATCGCGAGTGGTTCCGGGCGAACGGCTTCACCGAGATCCATGAACCGGACCACGTCAACGAGGGCGAGGGCGACTTCGCGGTCACCGCGTCGTACGTCCTGGCCGGGCGGGGCTTCCGGTCCAGTCCGCTCTCGCACGGCGAGGCGCAGGAGTTCTTCGGGCGCCCGGTGATCGGGCTCGATCTGGTCGACCCGCGCTACTACCACCTGGACACGGCGCTGTCCGTGCTCGACGACGCGGGCGACGAGATCATGTACTACCCGGGCGCCTTCTCGCCGGGCAGCAGGGCGGTGCTGGCCCGGCTCTTCCCCGGTGCGCTGATCGCCGAGGAGGCGGACGCCGCGGCGCTCGGCCTGAACGCGGTGAGCGACGGACGCCACGTGCTGCTGCCGCAGGCCGCGACGGGGCTCTTCGATCCGCTGCGGGCGCGGGGCTTCGAACCGGTGCCGATGGACCTGGGCGAGCTGCTCAAGGGCGGCGGCAGCGTGAAGTGCTGCACGCAGGAGCTGCGGGGGTGAGCGGGCGGGCCGCCCCTCAGACGTTCTCGCCGGGCGGCGGCCACTCGTCGCCCCACGCGACGTCCCGGGCGGCCCGGTACAGCTCGCCGTGCCGTTTGGTGACCGTGGCACGCCGCAGGGCCTCGTCGCGGGTGCACAGGTCCAGCAGCACCTGCCCCTTGCGGATCTGCGGCTTGCGGGTGACCCGCGCCCGGACGGGCTCCGTCCCGAAGCGGGTCGCCACCACATAGCTGAACTTCTCGTCCTCGTACGGCAGCGAGCCGCCCTTGACCTGCCGGTGCAGCGAGGAGCGGCTGACCCGGGCCGAGAAGTGGCACCAGTCCGTGCCCGGCTCGATCGGGCAGGCCTCGCTGTGCGGGCAGGGCGCGGCGACGCTCAGCCCGGCGGCGATCAGCCGGTCGCGGGCCTCGATGATCCGGGCGTAGCCGTCGGGGGTGCCCGGTTCGACGACCACGACCGCCTGCGCCGCCGCGGCGGCGGTGTCCACGAGGGCGGCGCGGACGTCCGCCGTCAGCTCCTTGAGTACGTAGGAGACGGTGATCAGGTCCGTGGGGGCGAGTTCGAGCCCCGCGCCGATCCGGGCCCGGCGCCACTCGGCGGCGCGCAGGGCGGGGATGCCGGACAGGCCGGCCAGCTCGCGGCCGAGGGCGAGCGCGGGCTCGGCCCAGTCCAGCACGGTCGTCCGCGGCCCCTCCCAGGCCCCTGCCACGGCCCAGCTCGCCGCACCGGTGCCGCCGCCGACATCGGTGTGCGTGGCGGGCGTCCAGTCCGGCGCGGCCTCCTGGAGCGCGGCGAGGGCGGACCGTACGGCTTCGAAGGTGGCGGGCATCCGGTACGCGGCGTACGCGGCGACGTCGGAACGGTCGCGGAGCACCGGCGCGTCGGTCGGGGTGGTCCCGCGGTAGTTGGCGATGAGTCGTTCGACGGCCTGGGCGGCCTGCTTGGGCGGCAGCCCGTCGAGCAGTCCGGCCAGCGCCGCGCGCAGGACTTCCGCGGTGGGGAGGGTGGCATTCACCGACGAATTGTAGGCAAAGCCGACCCAGTCGTCCCCGCCCCGGTATCCGCGCCGAACTGCACGGAATCCGAACTGCCGCGATGCCTGCGCAAGTTGCTACGCTGACCGCCGCGAGGTCGGGATTGCCCATTGAGGGGAACCATGAGACAGAAGATCGTGCGCCTGGCTCTGGTCGGCGGAGTGATCGTGCTTGCCATGCTTCTTCTGCTCGCCACGTGCGGCAGCGGCGAGAAGAGCGCGGACAAGCCGGAGAAGCAGGCCCGGAAGAGCCCGACGACGGTGACGCAGCTCACCGTTCCCTCCGCGTACGCGACGGAGCACGGCTGGGAGCTCATCGGGACCTCGCCCGACTATGCGATCTCCCGGACGACGGGCCGTCTCGCCTATCTGGTGCGGGAGTCGGAGACCAAGTACCAGCTGCGGACCATCGACTCCAAGACGGGGGAGGACGGCTGGCACGGCGAGAGCTGGCGGCCTCCTTCCCCGCACCAGTTCCCGAGACTCCTCCCGGTCACCGTCGACGACCACGAGTACTTCGTGACGTGGGCGTACGGAAAGGTCGGCGAGAACGCGCTGACCCCCGCCGACACCATCGTCTCGCTGGATGTCTACGACGTGGAGGACGGTTCCCGGCGGCGCGTCGAGGTGCCGTGGAACTCCGTTCCGACGGTCTCCACCACCGGCCCCGGCATCCTCATCAGCGACGGCCGGACGAACAGCGCGGTGGTCGACCCCGTGACCGGCCAGGTGTCGAACGTCACGGCTGCCGCGCTCAAGTACCCGAAGGACTGCAAGACCTGCAAGCAGCTCACCGAGGTGCGCGGGCTGACGCAGAAGGGCCTGCTGGTCAGCGGGTCCAAGGAGTTCTGGGTGCAGGGCGGCTGGTTCAGCCGCAATGTCGCCCCCAAGGGCACGGACAAGCTCAGCGGGATCCCGACGTCGGTGATCCCGGGTCTGATCCTGGCGAAGTGGCAGCTCGCGAAGGGCGCCAAGCGCGCCACCACCCACGACATGTGGGCGGTGCAGGACGCGGAGACGGGCAAGACCCTGGCTTCGGTGGAGTGCAGCAAGCCCGCGATAAAGCCGGGCCAGTACCCGCAGCTCGTCTCCGCGCCCTCGGGCTCCTACCTGGTGGCCGGACCGCTCGCGTTCGACCTGGCCACGAAGCGGGGGTTCTGCTTCGAGGGGGCGGACGGCACCAAGCCGCTGACGCTGGCGTCCGTGAACGACGAGGGCACCGCGTACGGCGCGGCGAGCGCACGCAACGCGGCGGACGTGCTGGCCGGCGGCGGCGCCCCGGTCGCGGTCGCCGTCAGGAGCGGTTCGACGGGCGCCCTGCCGTCGAACGTACGGGTCCCGGGCATGGAGACGGCGGACGGTGTCGGCCTGTTCCGCTGGACGGACGAGAAGGACCGCCCGCATCTGATCGGCTACCCGAGGTCGTCGTAGCGCGGCGCAGGGGCGTCGCGGAGAACGTCGAGAGGCGTCGCGGGGTCCGGGGCGGGGCGCGGAAATCCGTTCGCCCCGCTCCGGACCCCGCTGCTACAAGAGGGCATGGGTACCTGGACCGACGCCTTCATCGCACCGCCCGAGCCGACTCTCCTGCGGCCGGAGGCCTTCGGCCGTCTCGTGGTCGAGCTGGCGCGTGAGCGCGTGGTCCGGACACCGTGGGCGCTCGTCGCGGGGAAGCTCTGCGTCAACGCCAGTCCGAACTGGGGCAGCGTCAGCGGGCAGGCCCGCTGGGACCGGCCTCCCTTGGGCACGTCGCTGCGGACCGAGACGTACCCCGGGTGCCCGCCGAACGACGATCCGCCGCCCTGGGGCGACTCCCACGAGGAGGCCCGGCTGCTCGCTTCCGGTGACGCGGTCCTCGACGTGCTGCCGGCTCTGCGGGCCGCCCCGTACGGCGACGAGGACATCGCCGTCGTCTTCGACCGCATGGACTTCGGCAACCGGGCGATCACCGAGTACTTCGGGTTCGAGGACCCTCGCACGATGCTGGTCTGCTTCGCCCTGGCGCACCCGCAGCACCGGCCGCTGTCCGCCGACGACAGCGGGTACCCCGGCGGGCCGACGCATCCGGTGCGGACCTGCGTGGTCCACACCTTCAAGCTCGCGATGGAGGACGGTCCGGTGCCGCCGCTCGCCTCCGTGCTCTCCCGCCACTTCGGGCCGGACCTGATCAGCGGCGAGACCCGGCGCTGACCCACGGACCGGGGCCCGCCCCGCGTCACAGGCCCCGCGTCACGGCGCGCACCTCACGACGTCCGCTGCCAGGGCCGGCACAGCCCGAGGAAGCAGACCATCGCGCCCACCGCGCACACCAGCTGGACGACAGCCATCGGAACGGCCGTGTCCTCGCCCGCGATCCCGACGAGCGGCGAGGCGACGGCGCCGATCAGGAACGACGAGGTGCCGAGCAGCGCGGAGGCGGACCCCGCGGCGTGCTTCGTACGCATCAGCGCCTGCGCGTTCGTGTTCGGCATCGCCATCCCCATCGCCGACATCAGCACGAACAGCCCGGCGGCGACCGGGGCCAGGCCCACCTCCCCGAAGACCCCGGTCGTCATCAGCAGCAGCGCGAGCGCGGCGAGCGTGATGACGCAGAGCCCGAAGGCGAGCGCCTTGTCCAGGCTGACCCGGCCGACCAGCAGCTTGCCGTTGATCTGACCGACGACGATCAGGCCGACCGAGTTGATGCCGAAGAGCAGACTGAACGTCTGCGGCGACGCCCCGTAGATCTCCTGCATGACGAACGGCGACGCGCTCACGTACGAGAAGAGGGTGGCGAAGGCGAGGCTGCCCGCGATCATGTAACCGGTGAAGACCCGGTCGGCGAGCAGTCCGCGCATGGTGCGCAGCGCGTCGCCGAGGCCACCGGTGTGCCGGTCCTGCGGCGGCAGGGTCTCGCCCAGCCACTTCCAGACGACGAGGGTGAGCGCCAGGCCGACGACGGTGAGGACGGCGAAGATTCCGCGCCAGTCGGTGAACCGCAGCACCTGTCCGCCGATCAGCGGGGCGACGATCGGCGCGACGCCGGAGATGAGCATCAGGGTGGAGAAGAACCTGGCCATCTCCACGCCGTCGTACATGTCGCGCACCACGGCACGGGCGATGACGATGCCCGCCGCACCGGCCAGACCCTGGAGAAGGCGGAAGCCGATGAGAAGCCCGGTGGTGGGCGCGAAGATGCACATCGCGGTGGCGAGGACGTAGATGACCATGCCGAGGAGCAGCGGCCTGCGCCTGCCCCACCGGTCGCTCAGCGGTCCGACGACGACCTGTCCGAGCGCCAGGCCGGTCAGGCAGGCGGTGAGGGTGAGCTGGACGGTGGCGGCAGGGGCGTGCAGGGACTGGGTGACCGCGGGCAGGGCGGGGAGGTACATGTCCATGGAGAGCGGCGGTACCGCGGTGAGGCCGCCGAGGACGAGGGTGACGAGAAGTCCGGTGCGCCCGGCCGCTTCGGCAGCGGCCGGTTTTCCGGGAAGTGCGCCGGTGGTTCCGGGCTCCGAAGCTCCGGTCCCGGCGGTCGGTATGTGTGTGCGTTCCTGCTGGGCCCGGCTTGCGCCGCTCTCCGGCATTCTCATCTCCATGTCGTTGAATCCGCATCTATGCTCTCAGCTCAGCCGGACTGGTCGAGACCTTTTGGGGAGCAGACATGACAGGCATGAGCGGCGCTGTGCGGTGGGGTGTGCTGGCGACCGGCGGTATCGCCGCGGCGTTCACCGAGGATCTCCGGTCGATGCCGGACGCGGAAGTGGTGGCCGTCGCATCTCGGACAGATGCCTCGGCGCAGGCGTTCGCACAGCGGTTCGGGATACCCCGGGCGTACGGCAGCTGGGCCGCCCTCGCCGCCGACGAGGAGGTCGACGTGGTGTACGTCGCGACGCCGCACTCGGCGCACCGGGAGGCGGCGGCGCTCTGCCTGGAGGCCGGGAAGCACGTGCTGTGCGAGAAGGCGTTCACGCTCAACGCCCGGGAGGCGGACGAGCTGGTGAAGCTGGCCCGGGACCGCGGCCTCTTCCTGATGGAGGCCATGTGGACGTACTGCAACCCGGTCATCCGGCGCATGACGGAGCTGGTGCGGGACGGCGCCATCGGCGACATCCGCTCCGTGCAGGCCGACTTCGGGCTCGCGGGCCCCTTCGGTCCCGAACACCGGCTGCGCGACCGGGCGCTGGGCGGCGGCGCGCTGCTGGACCTCGGGGTCTATCCGGTGTCGTTCGCGCATCTGCTGCTGGGTGAGCCGGACCGGGTGCAGGCCGACGCGGTGCTCTCCCCCGAGGGCGTCGATCTGCACACCGCGATGGTGTTGGGCTGGTCGGAGGCGGGCGCCTCGGCGCTGCTGAACTGTTCGGTCGTCGCGGACACTCCGCAGACCGCGGCGGTCACGGGCTCGAAGGGCCGGATCGAGTTCCCGCGCGGCTTCTTCTACCCGGAGCGGTTCGTGCTGCACCGGGCGGGACACGACCCCGAGGAGTTCACCGCCGGGGCGGCCGGTGCGGGGCTGCGCGGCCTGCAGTTCGAGCAGGCCGAGGTGGCGCGGGCGCTGCGGGCGGGCGAGACGGAGTCGCCGCTGGTGCCGCTGGACGGGTCGCTCGCCGTGATGCGGACGCTCGACGCGGTACGTGACCGCGTCGGCGTCCGCTACCCGGCCGACGACCTCGGCTGACCGGGGCTGTCCGGGAGGGGCCTCACGCAGGGGTGAGGCCCTGGTTCCCGACCTCGGTGACGAACGACCCGGCCGTCGCGAGGGGGGCGCCGGGCGTGGTGACGGCGGACACCGTGCGGTAGTCGGCGCGCGCCCGGTCCCGGCCCAGTGTGACGACGGCGTATCCGCGGCGGCCGTTGAAGAACTTCATGTGCGGGTTGGCCTGCATCTGGTTGTTCCAGCTGCCGGGCCGGTCCGAGCCGTCCTTGCCGCTGGTGATGGAGGTGGCGACGATCTCCGTGCCGACGGTGCGGGACGAGGGGTCGTCGAAGTCCTTCTTCAGGTCGAAGCCGTAGCCGACGTGCACATCGCCGGTCAGCACCATCAGGTTGGCGACCCCGGCGGCCTCGGCGCCCTTGAGGATGCGGCCCCGGGAGGCGGGGTAGCCGTCCCACGCGTCCATGGACACCTTGAAGGCGTCGGTGGGGACGTCGCGCCGCTGGGCGAAGGTGACTTGCTGCGGCACGACGTTCCAGGTGGCCTTCGAGGCGTGCCAGCCGTCGATCAGCCAGCGCTCCTGGGCGGCGCCGGTCATGGTGCGCGACGGGTCCTGGGACTCCGGTCCGGGCGTCTGCCAGCCGTCGCCGTACGCCTGGTCGCTGCGGTACTGGCGGGTGTCGAGGATGTCGAACTGGGCGAGCCGGCCGAACTGCAGGCGCCGGTAGAGCTTCATGTCCGGGCCGGTGGGGCGCTGCGGGGCGCGCAGCGGCTGGTTCTCCCAGTACGCGCGGTACGCGGCGGCGCGGCGCAGCAGGAACTCCTCCGGCGGCACGTCGTTCTCGGGGATGTCGCCCGCGTAGTTGTTCTCGGTCTCGTGGTCGTCCCAGGTGACGACGAAGGGGTGCGCGGCGTGGGCGGCGCGCAGGTCGGGGTCGGACTTGTAGAGGCCGTACCGCAGCCGGTAGTCCTCCAGCGTGACCGTCTCCCGGTTGTAGTGGGCGGGGAGCCTGCGGTCGACGTACTTACGGGCTCCGCCGGTCGCGTCGACGGCGTACTCGTAGAGGTAGTCGCCGAGGTGGAAGACGACGTCGACGTCCTCCTGGGCGAGGTGCTTGTACGCGGTGAAGTAGCCGTCGTGGTACGCCTGGCAGGAGACGGCGGCCAGGCTCAGCGAGCTGTTGCGGGCGCCGCGGGCGGGGGCGGTGCGGGTCCGGCCGACGGGGCTGGTCCACGTCCCGGTGCGAAAGCGGTAGTAGAACACGCGGTCGGCGTCGAGTCCCTTGACCTCGACGTGGACGCTGTGGTCGAACTCCGGGTGGGCGGTGGCCGATCCGCGCCGTACGACGCGGGAGAAGCGCTCGTCGCGGGCGAGTTCCCAGCGCACCTGCACTCGGGCCCGGGGCAGTCCGCTGCCGGCCTCGTAGGGGCGCGGTGCGAGTCTCGTCCACAGCAGGACCGAGTCGGGAAGCGGGTCACCGGAGGCGACGCCGAGGGTGAACGGGTCGTCGCCGATCTTCCTGGAGTCCAGCTCGGCGGCGCTCGCGGTGCCCGCGGCGGGCAGGTTGACCGAGAAGGCGAGCGCGGCGGCGGCGCCGGTGACGGTGAGGAAGCGGCGGCGCCCGACCTGCTTGGCGGCCTCGCGCATCTCCTGCTGGTGCGATGAATCTGTCATCTGACCCTCCCCTGGCTGGTGGTGTACGCGAGCAGTTCACCGGCTCAGCACATCGAGCGGCTGTCGTGTTCGCGTCGCTCGGGCGTCGCGTGGATGAGGAATGCGGCAGCAATGGGTCCGCGGGGACAAAACACGCGTCCGAGACGAGACAATGATCATCTTCGGCGCCCGGCCGACGTGCGAACGCGCCGCCCCACGCGCCGCCTTGACCCCATGTGGCCTCACGCGCACCCGGGGAGGAACGGCGTACGCTGCGGCGCCATGAACAACAAAGTGTTGAATTCCGATGCGAGGACGGCAGTCGTGACGGGCGCGGGCTCCGGGATCGGCCGCGCGGTGGCGCTCGCCCTGACCGGTGCCGGCTGGTCGGTCGCGCTCGCGGGCCGGCGCCCGGAACCCCTCGCCGGGACCGCCGCACTGGCCGGGGAGAACGCTCGGGTGATCACCGTCCCCGCCGATGTGTCGCGCCCCGACGACGTGAGCGCGCTCTTCTCCTCGGTGCGGGAGTGCTTCGGCCGCCTCGATCTGCTCTTCAACAACGCCGGTGCGTTCGGCCCGCGTTCCGTCCCGGTGGAGGACCTCTCGGTGGCGGACTGGCGCGCGGTGGTGGACGTGAACGTGACGGGTGCGTTCCTGTGCGCGCAGGCGGCGTACCGGCTGATGAAGGAACAGGACCCGCAGGGCGGCCGGATCATCAACAACGGCTCGATCTCCGCCCATGCGCCGCGCCCCCACTCGGTCGCCTACACCACGACCAAGCACGCCATGACGGGGCTGACGAAGTCGCTGTCGCTGGACGGGCGTCCGTACCGGATCGCCTGCGGGCAGATCGACATCGGCAACGCGGCCACGGACATGACCGAGCAGATGCGGACCGGTGTCCTCCAGGCCAACGGCGAACTCGCGGTCGAGCCGGTGATGGCGGCGGCGGACGTGGCCCGGACGGTGCTCCACATGGCGGAGCTGCCGCTGGAGGCGAACATGCAGTTCGCGACGGTCCTGGCGACGGCGATGCCATACGTGGGCCGCGGCTGACGGGACGCTCCGACGAACACCCCGGCGCGGGCGGCAGCCCCCGCGCGCCGGGTCGCCGTGCGCTGCCCTTATGCTGACACTCCTTCACCAAAACTCCACACAAGGAACACAGCATGCGCATACGCACCGCGGCCCCCTTCGCCCTGGCAGCCGCCACCGCCCTGGCCGGCTCGCTGCTCGTCGCCGCCCCCGCCTCCGCCGCCCCGCACCAGGGCGGGCTGCACCTCGGCAAGATCCAGTACGACAGCCCCGGCAAGGACACCCGCAGCAACACGTCCCTCAACGCCGAGTGGGTGGACATCCACAACAACAGCAAGTCGAAGCTGCAGCTCAAGGGCTACAAGCTGAAGGACAACACCGGTTACACGTACACCTTCGGCAGCTACACCATCGCCGCGGGCAAGACCGTCAAGGTCCACACCGGCCGGGGCAAGAACGCTTCGGGCAACGTGTACTGGAACCGCGGTTCGTACGTCTGGAACAACACCGGCGACAAGGCCCGGCTGATCAAGCCGAACGGCAAGCTCCAGGACTCCTGCTCCTGGACGAAGTCGAGCAAGGGCACCAAGAACTGCCACTGAGCCGGGCGACCGCGGCCGGGGCACCCCTTCTTGCCGACGGGAAGGGAATGCCCCGGGCCGCGGCAGGGTTGACCTGCGACATGAGTCAGATTCCAGGTATCGAGGTCCTGCGCTACACCGCGTTCTCCGCCGACCCGGAGGGCGGCAATCCGGCCGGGGTCGTCCTTGACGCGTCCGGTCTCGACGACGCCGCCATGCTCGCCGTCGCGGCGGAGCTGGGCTACAGCGAGTCGGCGTTCCTGACCGGGCGGGAAGAGGCGGGTGGGGAAGAAACGCCGGGCGGTGCGGGAGCGTCGGGCGGTGCGGGGGCGTCGGGCGCCCGGGAGTACACCATCCGCTACTTCAGTCCGAAGGCCGAAGTCCCGTTCTGCGGCCACGCCACCGTCGCGACGGCCCTGGCGCTCGCCGAGCGCGACGGCCCCGGCGACCTGGTGTTCGGCACGCGCGCGGGCACGGTCCCGGTCACCGTCACCCGGGAGGGCGGCGAACTCCGCGCCACGCTCACCAGCGTCGAACCGGATGTCGCGGACATCGCCCCCGACGACCTGGCGGAGGCGCTCGCCGCTCTGGACTGGCCGGCCGCCGATCTCGACCCGGCCCTGCCGCCCCGGATCGCCTTCGCGGGCGCCCGCCATCTGGTGCTGGCCGCCGCGACCCGTGAGCGGCTTGCCGACCTCCGTTACGACTTCGCGCGCCTCGAAGCGCTGATGCACCGGCTGGACCTGACGACCCTGCAGCTGGTGTGGCGGGCGGCGCCGGCCGTCTTCCACGTCCGCGACCCGTTCCCGGTCGGCGGCGTCGTCGAGGACCCCGCCACCGGCGCGGCGGCGGCCGCCTTCGGCGCCTATCTGCGCGCCGAGGGCCTCGTTCCCGACACCGCGCTGCTCACCCTCCACCAGGGCGAGGACATGGGCCGCCCCGGCACGCTCACGGTCGAACTGCGGGCGGGCGACGCCCGGGTGCGGGTGAGCGGGACGGGAACCCGCATCGGGGACTGACGGGCCCGCGCCGACACGCTCGGCCGGCCGGTCGCGGCTGGCAGGCTGAGCACCATGGACCAGCAGAGCACCCACCGCCCCCGGCAGGACACCCCCCACGACCGGGACCACGAGACCTGGCGGACGATCGACGAGCTGCACGGCTGGCTCGACGCGGAGACCGGCATCCCGCCCGAGCAGGATCTGCTGCTGCGGATGCTGAAGCTGTCGGAGGAGGTGGGTGAGGTCGCCCAGGCCGTCATCGGGGCGACCGGCCAGAACCCGCGCAAGGGCGCCAGCCATTCCTGGCAGGATGTGGAGGCCGAGCTCTGCGACGTCATCGTGACGGCGATGGTCGCGCTGCGCACCCTCACCCCCGACGCGGCGGCCGTCTTCGACCGGCATGTGCGACGCGTCGCGGCACGTCCGCGGTCCCCGCTCGGCCCGTCCCGGCAGGCCCCCGGCACCGCACCCTGAGAATCACGGGGCACGGCAGGGCGGCAACGGGTGGCTGAACAACGGGCGACGATCTCTTGGGGCTACGATCGCGGACACCGCAGCGAGACCAGGAGTGCCGACCGTGTCCGAACCGCGCATCGCCGTATCCATCATCACCATGGGCGACCGCCCGCAGCAGGTCGAGGCCCTGCTGGCCTCGGTGGCCGGGCAGGACGTCCGTCCGGCCCGGCTCGTCGTCGTGGGCAACGGATCGCCCCTCCCGGACTTCGGCGCGTTTCCCGGCCTGTCCGATCTGCCCGGCGGTGTGACGACGATCGAGCTGGCGGAGAACCTGGGCTGCCCCGGGGGCCGCAACGTCGCCCTGGCCAAGCTGGCGGAGTTCGGCGACGTGGATGTCGTCATCGAGCTCGACGACGACGGACTCCTGGTCGACAGCGGGGTGTTCCGCAAGGTCCGGGAGCTGTTCGCCGCCGACCCGCGACTCGGCATCATCGGCTTCCGGATCGCCGACGAGCACGGCGAGACCCAGCGCCGTCACGTACCGCGCCTGCGCGCCTCCGACCCGATGCGGCGCGGACCGGTCACCGCGTTCCTGGGCGGCGGCCACGCCTTCTCGATGAAGATGCTCGCCCAGACGGGGCCCTGGCCGGCGGAGTTCTTCTTCACGCACGAGGAGACGGACCTGTCCTGGCGGGCGCTCGACGCGGGCTGGCAGATCCTTTACGAGCCCGATCTGCTGCTCCAGCACCCCAAGACCTCCCCGGCCAGGCACTCCGTCTACTACCGGATGACGGCCCGCAACCGGGTCTGGCTGGCCCGCCGGAACCTGCCCCTCCCCCTGGTCCCGGCCTACCTGGGCATCTGGACCCTGCTCACCGTGGCCCGCACCCGGTCGGCGACGGGTCTGCGCGCCTGGGCCGGCGGCTTCGCCGAGGGTGTCCGTACCCCGTGCGGGCGAAGGCAGCCGATGCGGTGGCGCACGGTGTGGCAGATGACGAAACTGGGACGGCCGCCGGTCATCTGATCCGCTCCGGGTCCGCCGATGACGGGTGGCACGGAGTCAGTCCCGCGACAGGAGTTGCCGATGTCCGTCCGCAGAATCGTCCCCAACATCCGGACCGCCGGTGGCCCCGCCGCCGAAGGGATGGAGCGGAGCGCGCAGTTCTACGGTCTGCTGGGCTTCCAGGAGGTCATGAACCACGGCTGGATCATGACGCTGGCCTCCGCCTCCCACCCCACGGCCCAGCTCAGCATCATGGGCGCCGACGCGACCGCCCCGGTCACACCGGACATGAGCATCGAGGTGGAGGACGTGGACGCGGCCCACGCGGCCATGGTGGAGAGCGGCGCGGAGATCGTGTACCCGTTGCGCGACGAGGAGTGGGGCGTACGCCGCTTCTTCGTCCGCGACCCGAACGGCCGCGTCGTCAACGTGCTGGGCCACCGCTGACGGACCCCGGCCCGGCCACGCCGTCACCATCGCCGTCGCCGTCGCCGTCGCCGTCGTACGGGAGGATCTTCCGCAGCAGGCCCCTGGGGTGGCCCCGTTTGCGCCATTCCCTCGGGTAGCCGATGGAGACCTCCTCGAAGCGCACTCCGTCGTACCAGGTCGTGCGGGGGATGTGCAGATGGCCGTAGACCATCGCCGTCACGTTGAAGCGCCGGTGCCAGTCGGCGGTGAGCCGCGTGCCGCACCACTGGGCGAACTCGGGGTACCACAGGACGTCCATCGGTTCGCGCACCAGGGGCCAGTGGCCGGCGATGACCAGCGGGACCTCCGGGTCATGTGCCGCGAGGCGCCGTTCCGTCTCCGCCACCCGAGCCCGGCACCAGGCGTCGCGGCTCGGGTACGGGTCGGGGTGCAGCAGGTACTCGTCGGTGCACACCACTCCGGTCCGGCGCGCGTACGCCAGGGACTCCTCCTTGGTCGTGGTGCCCGGCGCCCGGAAGCTGTAGTCGTACAGCACGAACACCGGCGCGACGGCCACCGGCCCGTCGGGGCCCGGCCACAACGGGTACGGGTCCTCCGGAGTGGCCACCCCGAGGCTCCGGCACAGCCCGACCAGGTGCTCGTACCGCTCCTGGCCCCGCAGCCGGACCGGATCGCGTTCCGGCGTCCACAACTCATGGTTCCCCGGGGTCCAGATCACCCGGGCGAACCGGTCCGCGAGCAGCCGCAAACCCCACTCCACGTCCGCCATCCGCTCCGCGACATCACCGGCGACGATCAGCCAGTCCTCGTCGGAATCGGGCCGCAGGGACTCGATGACGGGGCGGTTGTCCGCCACCCCCACATGAAGGTCGCTCACTGCCAGCAGCGAGCCGGTGCTTCCATCGGTGCGATCGGACATGCAGAACCTTCCGCCGAGGTGCCTGAACGAAATACTGCCCCACCGCGGACCGGCCCGGCTGCCGGAACTGGCGGCCGGAACGAGCGGAGGCATGATGGAGACGTCCGTGGACGCGGCGCGGGACCGCCGGCAGGGCCGTGAGAGGGAGCTGAGAACGAGGTGGACGGCAAGACCCTCCCGGGCGCACCCGGGCACAACGGGCTCCCGTTCGCGGACAGCGCGGCCGGGGCCCTGCTCGATGCGGACGGACTGATCATCGGCTGGACACCCGCGGCGGCGGAGCTGTTCGCGCTTCCGGCCGAGCAGGTCTGCGGCCGTCCCGCCCTGGAGCTGCTCGCGAACCCGGCGGCCGGTCCCGAACCGCCGGCCGGATACCAGGAGACCGCCTGGTCCGGCGAGGCCGTGGTGCGCACCGGCCGGGGCGAGGACCTGGGCATCGTCTTCCACGCGCTGCCGCTGGCGTCCGCCGACGGCGCGACCGGGTACCTCGTGCTCTGGGCCCCGGTCGGGACGGTCGACCGCTGGCGGCAGGACCAGGCGTTCACCCGGGAACTCTTCCTGCAGGACCGGCTGGGTCTCGCCGTGTTCGACGCGGAGCTGCGGCTGGTCAGGACCAACACCCAGCTGCTGCCGTACACCGGCCTCCCGCCGGACCTGCGCAACCGGCGCCTGGGGGACTTCCTGCAGGCCGAGGGCGCCGCGGCGGTCGAGCGACGGCTGCACGAGGTGCTGCGGACCGGCCGGCCGCTGATCCTGGCGGAGGAGACGGTACGGACCATCGAGGATCCCGGCGGCGGGGTGGTGATGGCCATCTCGGCGTTCCGGCTCCAGGCACCGGACGGGCAGGTCTTCGGCGTCACCGCACTGTTCACGGACGTCACCGAGCAGCGCCGCTCGGACGAGCGCCTGGCGATTCTGCATCACGCCACCGCGGCCGTCGGCGGATCGCTGTCCGTCGCCGGTACCGGTGAGGAACTGGCCGCCGTGCTGGTGCCCGGACTGGCCGACCTCGCCGTGGTGGAGATCGCGGAGTCGGTGTTCACGGGCGAGGAGCCCGCTCCCGGCGAGGACGGGCTGCTGCCGCTGCGCCGGACCGCTGCGGCCGGGGAGGGGGCGGCGGAGGTGCCGACCGGCACCGTGGTCCCGGCCGATGCCGACTGCGCCCCTGCCGTCGGTCGTTCCCCGGCGTCGATGACCGCCCCGCTGCGGGCCCGGGGCATCTTCCTCGGCCGGGTGACCGTCCGGCGCGGCCCCGATCGGCCCGGCTACGCATCGGCCGACCTGGACCTCCTGTGCGAGATCGCCGCCCGTGCGGCCCTCGCGCTGGACAACGCCCGCCGCTACACCCGGGAGCACCGGGCAGCCGTCGGCCTGCAGCGCAGTCTGCTGCCGCCCGCGCAGGCCGAGACCGTCGCCGTGACCACCTCCGGCTTCTATCTGCCGGCCGATACCGCCACCGGCGTCGGCGGCGACTGGTTCGACGTGATCCCGCTGTCCTCCGCCCGGGTCGCCCTGGTTGCCGGGGACGTGGTCGGCCACGGCCTGGGGGCCACCGCCACCATGGGGCGGCTCCGTACCGCCGTCCGCACCCTCGCCGACCTCGATCTCGAACCGGACGAGCTGATGGTCCATCTCGACGACCTGGTCTCCCAGCTCCGCGACGAGCCCAACGAGCCCGACGAACCCGACCGGCCCGGCGCGTCCTGCGGACCCGGCGGCCACCGGGCAGACCCGGTCGGCGCCACCTGCCTGTACGCCGTCTACGACCCGGTCTCCCGGCGCTGCGCGATGGTCTCCGCCGGGCACCCCCCGCCCGCCGTCGTGGCCCCGGACGGGAGCGTCTCGTACGTGTCCCTGAACCCCGGTCCGCCGCTGGGCGTCAACGGTCTGCCCTTCGAGGTGGCAGAGGTCGAACTGGCGCCCGGCAGCCTCCTCGTGCTCTACACCGACGGGCTGATCGAGGGACGCGACAGCGACCTCGACGAGGGCATGGCCGAACTGAGCCGCCGGCTGTCCCGGCCGGGCACCACCACCGCACCGCTGCGGGAGCTCGGCCAGGAGATCGTCTCCGGCCGTCCCGCGCACCAACTCGCCGACGACGTCACCCTGCTGCTCGCCCGCACCCACGCGGTGCCGCCCGGGAACACGGCGGTCTGGCCCGTGGACGCCGACCCGGTCGCCGTCGCCCGGGTACGGCAGGACGCGGCCCGCCAGCTGCGTGCCTGGGGGCTGGAGGAGCTCGTCTTCACCACCGAGCTGGTGCTGAGCGAGCTGGTCACCAACGCCATCCGCCATGCCGGCGGCCCGGTCGAGGTGCGGCTGATCCGAGCGGGACAGCTGACCTGCGAGGTCTCCGACCCCAGCGCCACCCAGCCCCGCATGCGCCGGGCCCTCCTCACCGACGAGGGGGGCCGCGGCCTGTATCTGGTCGCCCAGCTCACCACGCGCTGGGGCAGCCGCTACACCCGGCGCGGCAAGACGATCTGGGCCGAGCAGCCGTTCCCGGACACCCCGCACGCCCCTCATGCCCGGAGCGGCTGACCCACGCGCATGCGGACCGGCTGGCCCACGCACGCTTCGGCGGATACGCGGAAACGGCCGATCACGCCTTCCCTCGGCGCTCTCGGCGCTCTCAGCGCCCTCCGTACCATCGCGTGGCGAGTCCGCCGGGCGCGCCGTACGCCCGGAGCCACCGGTACGGCTCCGGTGCCGGGTCCTCGACGCGCAGTTCGTTCCAGGTCGCGGTGGGCTGGTGGACGACCTCGGCGAGGTCGTGCCAAGGGCCGTCGGGGCCGTCGGCGCCCTGGAAGCGGACCCCGAGCGTCGCGTCGAGCAGCGCCGCGGTCGCGGCGGTCCACTGACCTTCGCCCTCGCCGTCCGGCCCGACCGGCGGGCGGAACCTGACGCGCCGCACCACGGTGGGGCCGCCGGCCGGCGCGATCGGCTCGGGCCCCGTGGCCTCGGCCCGTGGCGCCGCGGGCCCGCCGCGCCCCCGCGTCAGCTCGTCCTGGTCCAACTGGTCGAGCACGTCGAGGAGTCGGTCCACGTGTGCGTGGCGCGGGCCGCCCCACATGCGGTCGGCCAGGACTTCCAGGGGGCGGCGCGCGTGCCAGGCGAAGTAGGCGTCGGGCTGTTCCTCGGCCCAGTCCGCCCACACGCACACCTGGTGGGCGCCGCCCGGGTCGGCTTCCCAGCCGGCGTAGACCCTTCTGGGGTCGGGGGCCACATGGTTGTTGCCGGGGCGGTTGCCCGGGGCCGTACGGGGTGTCACGTAGTGGGTGGACAGGGGGGAGGTGATGACCTCGTAACCCCGGTCGGTGAAGTAGTCGGTGCCGCGGCCGGGTTCGGCGTCGTGCGGTTCCCACACCGTGAGCCGGATGTCCTGGTCGGGGGCGACGCGCACGTCGTGGCGCGCCGCGTGCTCCCACCAGTTCCACAGCTCCACCGTGCGCCCCAGGGCGCGTACGAGCCCCGCCATGTCGTTGAGGAAGGCGACGAGCGCGTCCGTCGCCCGGTAGGACGGGTCGAGCGAGCGGGCGTACGCGGTCAGGGCGGCGCACCGGGACAGCTTCGGCTCCGGCGGCCATTCGTCGCCGCCCAGGTGGACCGTACGGGAGTCGAGCGCGGTGACGAACGCGGTCAGCAGTCCGGCGATCCAGTCGCGGTTGTCCTTCTTCGTGATGTCCATGACCCACCCGTCGGTGGGCTCGCCCGTCCACTCCGAGCCGTCGTTCAGCGCCCTGCCGCCGGTCCCGGTGAAGCGCAGGCCCGGCCGGTGCGCGATCAGGGCGGTGGCATGGGCGGGCAGGTCGATCTCGGGCACGACCTCGATGTGGTGGCGGGCGGCGAGGGCGATCAACTCGTTGATCTCGGCGGGGGTGTACGCGTCCTCGGCCGCCAGTTCCTCGAATCCGGGGAGCCGGACGCGGAAGCCGTTCCACTCGGTGAGGTGCAGCTGGATCCGGTTGCAGCCGAGCCAGGCAGCGCGGCGCACGAAGGCGCAAAGGCCGTCGAGGTCCCACCGCCTTCGTCCGACGTCCAGCATCACGCCCCGCACGGCGGCGCGCGGGGCGTCCCGGATCTCGCCCTGCGGCAGGGTGCGTCCGTCGGCTGCCGAGCCGAGCAGTTTCAGCAGGGTCTGGAGGCCGTAGAAGGCGCCTGCCGGGTCGGCGGCGGTCAGGACGGCGCGGTCGGTGACGCTCAACCGGTAGCCCTGCGGGGGAAGTCGGCGGTCGAGACGTACGCCCATGTCACCGGCGAGGGCGAGCGTGCTGCTGGGCAGGGGGAGCCCGGTCAGCGTCCGCAGACCGGGCAGCAGGGGGGCGACCGCGTCGGCGAGCGAGTCGCCGAGCACGAGCCGCGAAAAGCGGTGCAGGCGGAACTCCCCGTCGCCGGGCACCCAGCGGTGCGGCACGGGAACGACGGGCAATCGCGTCGCGTCGGCGTTCTCGGCGGGGGTCACTTCTTCCTTGCCATCGGTTGTTCTCCTTCGAGGGGGACCGGCGCCCGTGAGGAGTGCCGGTCCCGTGCCTGCCGGGGGTGTCGGGACCAGTGCGGAGCCGGTGCGTGGAGCGTGGGGCCGAAGACCTCGTCGCGGGCCGCGTCGAGAGCCGAGAGCACGGCGCCGCGCAGCACGGGGTTGCCCTCGATGGACGACGGACGGACCTCGGGGCGCACGGGGGTCGCCGCGCCGACCCGCTCCGCGAGGCGCTCGCCGAGCAGCTCACCGGCGACGCGCCCCAGCGGCCCGGTCAGGACGACGAGCCCGGGGTCGACGACGGTGCAGACGGCGGCGACACCGGCGGCGACGCGCTCGACGAGCGCGTCGAGGAAGGCGGCTCCGCCCTCCCCCGCCGCGTGGGCGGCCCGGACGGCGGCCGTCGCCGTGCGCCGGTCGAAGCCGTGCTGCCGGGCGAGGGACCGCACCGCCCGTGCGCCCGCCAGCGCCTGGAAGCCTCCGGCGTAGGTGCCCTCGGCGGGCCGGACGGGTGCCAGGGCGCCGTCGCCGAGCGGCAGGTAGCCGATCTCCCCGGCGCCGCCCGAGGCACCCCGCACGAGCCGGCCGTCGAGCATCAGCGCCATGCCGACGCCCTCGCCCAGCGAGATCAGCGCGAACGTCTCCTGGCCGCGCGCCGCGCCGACGCGGTGCTCGGCGAGCGCGGAGAGATTGACCTCGTTCTCGAACCGTACGGGGTGGGCGAGTTCACGGCGCAGCAGATCCCGCAGCCCGCCTCCCCAGGTGGGCAGATCGGCGGCGAACCCGATCTCGCCCGACCGTGGATCGACGATGCCGGGCGTTCCGACGACCACACCGTGCAGCCGGTCCAGGTCGGCGCCCCCGTCCGCCGCCGCCGCGACCACGGCGTCCCGCACCAGGGTGATGGTGTTGTCGCGCGGCCGGGTGGTGATGGCCGCTTCGGCGACGGCGCGGCCCCCGATGCCGGTGATCACGGCGGTGACCTCGCCGCCCCGGACCTCCGCCCCGGCCACGAACGCCCGGTCGTGGACGAGCCCGTACAGCCGGGCGTTGGGGCCGCGCCGCCCCACGCCGCCGATGCCGGTCTCCTCGATGAGGCCCGCGTCGAGCAGCCGGTCGATCAACTCGGCCACCGACGGTTTCGACATGCCGGTCCGGTCGGCCAGCGCCGAGCGGCTCAACGGCCCGTACTCCACGAGGAGATCGAGGGCGAGCCGGTCGTTGACGGCCCGGACGAGTCCGGACCGGGCGGCGCGACGTGTCATGTCATTTCGCTTTCGGTACGCAGGAGTCGGGAGCCGGCCCGCGCGGACAGCCCGGAGGCGCGCGGGCGTCGAGCCACGCACCGCGCATCGGCCCGAAAGGCCGCCGACGGGGAGGGACATGACGCTCTTTCAAACAGGGAGCCTGCCTGTTTGAAACGAACCCTGACCCGGGACCGGCGAGGCCGTCAACCCCGCCGGAAGGTATCCCTCGGATCCTTTTCCCGTTCGTGACCAGGGGCACAGTCGCGCTCGTACTCCCCCTCCGAGAGACCGACAGCGGCCCGAGCAGCCTCTTGAGTCCCCCAACGCCCCCATGCTAGAAAACGCTTACCACGCTGGCCTTCCCGCACTGGCTCACTCTTCCCCCGGAGCTTCGATGACATCTTCCTGGTCCCGCCGTGCCCTGCTGGCCACGGGCGGCGGTGCGGCGCTCGCCCTCGGCCTGCCGACCGCCGCGTCCGCGTCCGACTCCGCCTCCCTCCCGGCCCCCTCGCCCGCCACCGCCGCTGTCGGCGCCGCCGACGAATTCGCCGCCCTTCGTGCGAAGTGGCGCGATCTGTACCTGGGGACCGGCTTCAGCCCGACTGCCGAGCCGTTCAAGTCCAAGCTCGCCGACCTCGGCGCCCAGGCCACCGGTTACCGCTCCACGATGGCCCCCGCGACCGGTTCCCTCTGGCCGGACCTGGTCTATCTCGACCCCGACCCGGACACCGACACCGAGTCGTTCGGCTTCTCCGCCAACATGAACACCGGCTACAACCGGCTGCGCACCATGGCGGAGGCGTACTCCCAGCCCGGCACCGGGGTCACCGGCGACACCGGCCTGCGGGACGCGGTCATCACCGGCCTCGACCACCTCCACGCCGACGTCTTCAACGAGACGACCACCCGCTACGGGAACTGGTGGAACTGGCAGATCGGCGCGCCCCAGGCCCTCATGGACACCTGTGTGCTGCTCCACGACGCCCTGACGGACGCCCAGCGGGCCGCCTACTGCAAGGCGGTCGACAAGTTCCTGCCCGACTCCGCCGTCGGCTCGTACACCGGCACCAGCACCGGTGCCAACCGCGTCGACCTGTGCCGCGGCATGATCCTGCGCGGCATCGTCGGTGCCGACGCCGCCAAGGTCACGCTGGCGGTCGCCGCGCTCTCGCCGGTCTTCCCGTACGTCACGACGGGCGACGGCTTCTACCCGGACGGCTCCTTCGTCCAGCACACCTCCATCCCGTACATCGGTGGCTACGGCGCGGTCCTCAACGACGGGCTCGGCCGGCTCTTCGCCCTGCTGCGCGGCTCGACCTGGGAGATCACCGATCCGGGCAGCCGGCAGTTCCTCGACACCATCGACGCGGCCATCGCCCCGTTCATCTACGACGGCCTGATGATGGACAACGTCTCGGGCCGCGGCATCACCCGCGTCGGCTCCAGCGACCACACCCGCGCCCACGGCGTCATGGCCTCCATCGTGCTGCTCGGCATGGGCGCCGGCCCCGAGGAGAACGCCCGCTGGCGCGCCATGGTCAAGGGCTGGCTGAAGCGCGACTACTACGCCCCGGCGCTCAAGGCAGGCTCCCTGAGCCTGGTCAACACCGCCCGGCTGCAGACGCTGCTGGACGACGCGACCGTCACCGCGTCGCCGGAGCCGTCCGCGCACCGCGTCTTCCACAACATGGACCGGGTGACCCACCGCCGCCGCGGCTGGGGCGCCGGTCTGTCCATGGCCTCCGAGCGGATCGCCCACTACGAGTTCGGCAACGGGGAGAACAAGCGCGGCTGGCACACCGGTGCGGGCTGGCTGCAGTGGTGGGGCGACGGCGCGGGTCTGGAGCAGTACTCGGACGCGTACTGGCCGACCGTCGACCCGTACCGGCTGCCCGGCACCACCGTCTCCCGGAAGCGGCTCGCCGACGGGCAGGGCGGCGCCTGGGCCAACCCGGTGCCGGGCACGCAGTGGGTCGGCGGCACCGGCGACGGCGAGTTCGGCACCACCGGCCAGCATCTCCAGGGCCTGGCCAGCACGATGCATGCCCGCAAGTCGTGGTTCTGGCTGGACGACAGCGTGGTCTGCCTCGGTTCCGGCATCACCTCCGCCGACGGCGCCGGCGTCGAGACGGTCGTCGACAACCGCTGCCTCGGCGCGAGCGGCACGCAGCGGCTGCTGCTCGACGGCCGGGCTCAGCCCACCACCCAGGGCTGGACCACCACCCGCACCACCACCTGGGCCCACCTCGACCGGCATGCCGGATACGTCTTCCCGGGCGGGGCCGAACTGCACGCGCTGCGCGAGGAGCGCACCGGTGCCTGGAAGGACATCAACGACGGCGGCACCGCCACGCCCAACACCCGCCGCTACCTGACCCTTTGGCAGGACCACGGCACCGACCCGGCGGACAGCACCTACGCGTACATCCTGCTGCCGGGCGCGAGCAGCACGCGCACCGCCGCCCGTGCCAAGGACACCGGCTGGCTGCAGATCCTCGCCAATGACGCCGGGCGCACCGGCATCCGGGTGCCCTCCCTCGGTTTCACCGGCGTCAACTTCTGGGCGGCGGGCACGGCGGGCAAGGTCACCGCGAGTGCGCCGGTCTGCGTGCAGATCCACGAGAAGCGCGACGGCACCGCCACGATCTGCGTCTCCGACCCGTCCCGCACCGTCACCGGTCTCACCCTCACCTGGCGGCGGCCCGTCAAGTCCGTCCTGTCCAAGGCGGACAGCGTCGGCGACGTCCGGACCGGCTCGTCGGTGACCGTGACCTACGGCGACCTGAGCAAGAGCCGCGGCGCCACGCACACGGTGCGCGTCCGGGTGCGGTGATCGCGGGCCACGTGCGGTGATCGTGGGCCACGTGCGGTGATCGTGGGCCGCGTGCGGTGATCGTGGGCCGCGTGCGGTGATCGTGGGCCGCGTGCGGTGATCGTGCGGTGATTACGGATGACCGGGTCCCGTGGTCGCGGGTCGGGTCTTCCGTGATCGCCGGACCGGGCTCCGTGACCACCCTGATCGCCGGGCCGGACTCCGTGAACACGGGCCGGCCCGGCGCGCCCCCCGGGCACCGGCGGGAGATCCTGGATGCCGGGCTTGCGGTTGCCGCAGCGGCAGCTTCTACCGTCCTGACCAGGGCCGGAGAGACCGGCCCGGTGAGGTGATCGTGAGGGGAGGCGGCGATGGTCTGGCCGATCGCGGAGGTCGCCCGGATGTCGGGCGTGACGGCCCGGACGCTGCGGCACTACGACGAGATCGGCCTGCTGCCGCCCGCGGGGATCGGCTCCAACGGCCACCGCCGCTACGGGGCGGGCGAGCTGCTGCGGCTGCAGCAGATCCTGGTGCTGCGGGCGCTGGGCCTGGGTCTGCCCGAGATCGGGCGGATCCTGGCCGCACAGGTCGATGAGGTGGAGGCCCTGCGCGGTCACCACCGCCGGCTCCTCGCCGAGCGCGACCGGATCGACGCGCTGGCCGGCACCGTCTCCCGCACGATCACCGAACTGGAGGAGTCCAGAAAGGACGGTGGTCCCATGACCGCCATCAACCGACCGGAGAACCTCTTCGAGGGCATTCGGCCCGCCCAGTACAGGGAGAGCCTGCGCGACTTCCCCGAGCTGGCCGAGGAGATCGACCGGCACACCTCGACGATGAGCAAGGCGCAGATCGAGGCCGGACATCGCGAGCGCACGGCGCAGATGATCCGGCTGGCCGAGCTGCTGGCCGCGGGGGTGCCCGCCGGGGCCGACCCCGTGCAGGCCGAGATCGAGGCCCAGTACCGGGCCCTGACCGCGCTGCGGAGGGTCTGTGCCGAGGAGTACCGCGCGATCGGGCGTTCCTGCGTGGAGAACGAGCAGTGGCACGCGGCGTACGAGTCGATCGCGCCGGGCCTGGCCGCGTATCAGCGGGACGCCATCGAGGCGTACGCCGCGAACCGGCTGAGCTGAACCGGACGGGGGTGCCGCCGCGGGAACGGGTCCGCGGCGGCACTCCCCCGCCCCCGCTCCCGCCCCGGCTCACCCGATGTCGTAGGGCCCGCGCCGGAGGCCGGCTTCGAGCAGGGCCACCAGGTGCCCGGCCCGCTCCCGCTCGTTCTGTCGGTCGTGCCCGCCGGTCATGAGCAGGTGGTGGAGGGTCCCGACCAGGGCGAGTGCCGCGGCGGCGGTGTCGGCTCCTTGGGCGATTCGGCCGCCGTGCCGTTCCGCGTCCAGGTAGTCGGTGATCGCGTCCTGGACCGTGTCGAAGCCCGGCGCACCGCCCTCCAACGCCTCCCGGATGCGCAAGGACGCCGCGGGACGGGTGAGTGCCAGGCCTGCGACGGTGGGGCCGGCCGAGGACAGCAGCGCGAGAGCGGTACCGAGAAGGTTCTCCGCGACGGTGCCCTGCCCCGCCCTCCCCCGGAGCTCCTCGGCGTGCCGGGCCACTCGCGCGAACCGGTCCAGGACCAACTCCGCGACGAACTCGTCCAGTCCGTCGAAATGGGCGTGCAGAAGGCCCTTCGCGCAGCCGGCCTCACCCGTGATCGCCCTGCTCGTCAGGGCTCCCGGCCCCTCGCGTTCCAGCACCCGCTCCGCGGCGGCGAACAGCCGCTCACGGACGTCCGGGATCGTCACACCACGCGGTGACATGGCACCCCTTCCTCTTGACCTGTTTACAGTATGGGCGATTGCCCATACCTTGAATGGGCGCCCGCCCATACTAGTTGTCCCACACCTCCGGGCGCCCGCATTCACCGGGGAGCATCAATGCGACACATAGCCAACACGGAGCAGGAGCAGGCATGGAACGGTTACGAGGGGACGTTCTGGGCCGATAACCAGGACCGTTGGGACCGCGTGAACGCGGGATTCGACGAACCCCTGCTCGCCGCCGCGGAGATCGCCGAACGGGACCGCGTCCTCGACATCGGCTGCGGGGCGGGGTGCACCACCCGTCTCGCCGCACGGCGGGCCGGCGGCGGGCGGGCGTCGGGCCTGGACCTGTCGGCCCCGATGCTCGCCCGTGCGCGGGAGTCCGCGCGGCACGAGGCGCTCGGCAATGTGACGTTCGAGCAGGCGGACGCCCAGGTCCATCCCTTCGGGCCCGGCACCTTCGACGTCGCGATCAGCCGCTTCGGAGTGATGTTCTTCGCCGATCCCGTCGCCGCCTTCACCAATATCGGGCGGGCTCTGCGCCCCGGCGGCCGGATCGCCTTCGTCTGCCCCGCGGAGCCCGACCGGACCGAGTGGCTTCAAGCCGTCCGGGGGCTGCGCGACCTGTTGCCCGTCGGCGGACTGGGCGCCCCGGGAGGCCCCGGCATGTTCTCGCTGGCGGACCCGGCGACCGTGCGCGACGTGCTGTCCCGGGCCGGGTACGAGGCGATCGGCACCGCACCCGCCGAGGCGTACGGCACATGGGGCCGGGACGCCGCCGACGCGGCCGGCTTCGTACTGGAATCGGGCCCCGGCCGGCACCTGATGGACCAGGTCGGGGAGGACGTGCGGGACCGGGCCCGGCGCAGGCTCGTCGACCTTCTGCGCCCCCACGAGCGGGAGGGAACGCTCCAACTGCTCACCACCGCCTGGCTGGTCACCGCCCGACGACCCGGGTGACCGAGGGGCGGCGTCCGCTGCCGAGGGCGGACGTCCGCCCTCGGCGGCGGGTGCGGGTGCGGTACGCAGGGTCAGCAGGGCGGCGAGGGCGCCGGAGAATATACCCCCCTTGGGTATAAATGGCCGGCGTTGGCGACACGACGGCGAGTGGCGGGATCCAGCCGGAGCCGAATGACCCACCGAGCCTTCGTTCGATAGCTTGGGCAAGGAGTTGACGGATCATCACAAACCCTTGTCAACCAGATGGAATCCGCACGGAAAAGGGCAAAGATGACAGAGACGTATCGCGCTGTGGAGTTCTCGGAGTACGGAGGTCCCGAGGTCTTACGCGTGGTGGACCGCGAGCTGCCCCACCCGGGTCCCGGGCAGGTACTGGTGGAGGTCCGCGCCGCCGGGGTGAATCCGCTGGACTGGCAGCTGCGCAGCGGGGCCGTCGCGGCGATGATGCCGGTGGAGTTCCCCTCGGTGCCCGGCGGCGACGTCGCCGGTGTCGTGGCGGAGGTCGGTGCGGACGTGACCGACTTCGCCGCGGGCGACGAGGTCTTCGGCTCGATCGGCTCCGGAGGCTACGCCGAGTTCGCACTGGCGCCCGCGGCACAGCTCGCGCGGAAGCCCGAGGGCGTGTCCTGGGAGGTCGCGGCCGGACTCCCGGTGGCCGTCAACACGGCGTACCAGGTGCTCGCGGACCTCGGGGTGAAGGCCGGGGAGACCCTGGTCGTGGACGGGGCCGCCGGCGGCGTCGGGTCCGTGGCCGTGCAGATCGCCAGGCATCTCGGCGCGACCGTGATCGGTACGGCCGGCGAACACAATCACGCGTATCTCCGCTCGCTCGGCGCCGAGCCCGTGACGTACGGCGAGGGCTTCGCCGAGCGGGCCCGCGCCGTCGCGGTGAAGGGTGTGGACGCGGCGTTCGACGCCGCCGGAAAGGGATCGCTGCCGGCCCTCGTCGAACTGACCGGCGACCCGGAGCGCGTGGTCACCATCGCCGATCACCGGGCGGCGGAGCACGGCGTACGTTTCGCGTTCGCCGGCCCCGACGCGATCCGTGAGCGCCTTGAGCAGGCGGCCGCACTGGTAGTGAGCGGCGGACTCACCCTGTCCGTGGCGAGGACGTACCCCTTGTCCCGGGCCGCCGACGCCCACCGGGAGAGCGCGGGCGGCCATGTGCGCGGCAAGCTGATCATCACGCCGCACTGACGGAAGAAGCCGCCCCACCAGCAGGCTGCGGCCATCACGCCTATCGTTAAAGGATGATTAAAGCCGAGCATGAGACCGGTCCCCAAGGGGCGCTTGTCTGCCCGGTCTGCAAGCAGCCCGTGACCGCGGTTGTGAAGAGACGGCACAAGAGTCTCGGAATCTTCGTACCCGTGTGGCACCCCGGCCCCTGCCACAACCCCGAATGCCCCGAATACCTGGAGGCCCCGGCCCCGGAGCAAGCCGACCACCAGGACACCTGACACGGCCGAGTCCGGTGAGTCGCCCGCCTCCCGGCGTGCGGCTCATCGGGCGCGCCGCGAATCCGGCAGTACGCGCTCACGGCGAGTGTCCCCAGTCCGACGGAAAGGGGCCCTTGGCCAGGAAATTCACTGACCAGGGACCCCTGTGGCAGACGAGTCGGGCTGTACGCCGGGAACAGTCACCGCAACGCTATGGCCTGCACGAAAATGAAGGAAGGACACTTCCGTGGCTACCTTCATGGCTACGTAAGGAGACGCCCCGTCCAGGTCAGCCCGGACGGGGCGTCGTCGTTCCGGAGGTCAGAAGGTCCGCTCGACGCGCTCGAAGATGTCCGCGTCCGTCTCTTGCTGCCAGGCCGGCAGGTCGGCCCAGTCTGCGACGTATCCGGGCTTCGGGTCCTCGAAGTGCTTGAACATCTGGGCGGTCCAGCAGATGGCGACGAAGCGGCCCTTCTGCTCGCGGGTGAGCCGTGCGGCGTGCCCTTCGCTGATCCTGATGAAGTCGCACACCTGTCCGTACACGGCGGCGGCAGCTTCGCGCTCCCACTCGGGCGTCTCGTCCCACGGCGTGACGTAGCCGGGCTTCGGTTCACCGGGGTAGTGCCTGGTCACCCCGGCGATCCACGCCTCGCGGAAGATCCGACCGTCACTCATGCGCGTGTCCCTCTCGTCATGCGGTACGCGTAAGCGCCGCGATTCGATGATCCAGGTCCGAGACTCGGCCATCGGCCATGAGCGGGGCAAGACGCCCTCGAAGTCCGTCCAGCTTCTTGCCGATGAATCCCGAGTTCGACCGGTCGGCCAGGCCGAGCACTGCCTCCGCGTACTGCACGACCTGATCGACGTCGCCCCGGTGGGCCCCGAGGACGGCAAGGTCACTCAGGACTGCGGCACGACGGCGCAGAGAGAGGGGTTGGGCAAGGGCTGCGGTGAGAGCGTCCTCCGCGAGGTCGGGGCGGCCGAGCTGGAGGTAGCAGGCCCCTCGTTCCTCAGGGAGGCGGGAACCGTCGAAGCGGAGCCAGCCACCATTGTGGGAGTGGCCGTCGAGGGAGTGCACTTTCTCGGCTTCGTCGAGAGCCTGGGCGCAGCCGTCGATGTCGCCCATGGCCGCCTGCACCTCGGCCTGGACGGCGGAGACCCAGTGTCGGGTGGACAGGGCGCTGTCGCCCCGCCGGGCGATCCGGGAGGCCACTGCCAGCAGGGGCTGGGCAGCAGGCGCGCGGCGGGCGTACAGCTCGACGTAGGCGTGGCGGGTCATGGCGCAGGCCCAGAGGTCGCGGTCACCACCGGCATGGGCGGCGTTGGCGGCCAGTGTGTAGCACTGGGCGGCGTCGGTGTACCGGTTGGCGTCGAAGAAGAGTTCACCGGCGAGCTGGTAGAGGTCGGCCGCCATGGTGCACAGCCGGGCCCGGTCCGCTGCGGTGCGCGCCTCGGCCAGGCCCTTCGTCAGGACGTCTAGTTGCCTGCGGACCGCTGGGAAGACGGCCTGCTTGGAGTCCGAGAGGGTGAAGACCTGCCACAGGCTGCGATGCAGCTCCTCCCCTGACTCCAGGAGCGCCGCCGCCGTATGCCCCTGAGGAACCTCACCTGAATCGGGAAGAGCGACCAGCGCGCTTGTGACAGCGAGCAGACCCAGGACATCGCGGCGCTTCATATCGTCATCTTCACCGTGGAGGAGGGTTGGGGTGTCAGGGAGCACGGCCGCTTCGGCCGGCTGTTCTTCGACGAGAAGCCCTTCCAGCTCGGAGAGGGTGACTCCCAACAGGCTGGCGATCTTGGGCCGTTGGTGCGGCTGCGGTGTGGCACGGCCACCCTCCCAGCGGATCACGGTGGACACGGCCACTGTGAGCGCTTCGGCGAATTCCTCCTGAGAGTAACCCTGCGACGCTCGCCGGTCGGCAAAACGCCTACGTCTTAATGCCATTGGTCTCCCCTCACGAAGAGCGCCTTCCCTGCTTGCACCACCCAATGCCCGGAAAACGCCTGGGAGGTGCCCGGGGTCCGCTCTGGGAGACGGTAACGGATCGTCGTTCACTGGTCACATGCTGCTCGGAGGTCAAAGGACCTCCCGGACGGCTCCCCATACGAGAGGAGTGACCGCGTGACGACCTCCGAACTGCCCCGCAGAAACTCTGGCTCCAGCGGCCGTACGTGTACGCCGCCGGAGCCCCGGCCGGGTGCGCCGAGCCGGGCTCTGCGGGTACGGGCGGCTGGCGGCTGGGAGAGGTTCATGCGCCGCGTCGAGACCCGGCAGGAGACGGAGACGTGAACCCGGTGGGCCCCGACGGCTACGAGCAGCACCCGCTCCTGAACACGAACGTCCGCGACATCGCCTCACGCGGGGAGGGTGTGCTCGTCGCCGTCACGCACGAGCTCCACAACCACGGCACGATCCGGGTCGCGCACATCCGGCCCGTGTCCGGAGTCGAGTGGACGACCGCCGCCGACAACGTCCAGGCCGCTCGCCTCTGAGCCGCTGCCCGCAGATCGCCGTCCGCACCCAGACTCCGCCCCCCGCAGGCGGCCATCCGGCCCAGCCTGCCGAGGGCGGACGCCCGCCTCCGGTGTGACTTCCAATCCCATGCCAGACGTCACGTCGGGGGCGGGCCACCAAGTGCCGGACCGCACAAGACGGTCCGTGACAGGCACGACGAGCGGTTCAACAAGCTGATGGACGACGCGTCCGACAAGGCGACCTTGTCGACCTCGGCCTGACACAGACTCCCACCCGGCCGCCGACCGGCGTAAGAGCCTTCGGCCAGCAAGCCGAGCATCACTTCGCCCAGCCGGGCTAAGTGAATCCGCAGAAAGGAACAGCACGATGCCCGAGATCCCGAGTGCTGACCGGGACGGCTCCATCGACCTGCCCAGAAAGCTGGAAGAAGATCTGATCGAGATCGGAAGCACGCTCCCTGCTTGGAGTGTTGAGGGCACCTTCCTGGCGGACTCCGTGATCGAGCGGTACCGGGCCAAACTGGACTCAGCTTCGCTGTTCGGTGAAATCAGGGGTCGCCTTCTCTCCCAGCTGAAGGGGGCGGCCGGCGGATACGCCGTGATGCGGCTGCGGAACATCGCTCAGGCGCTGGGCGTCGGGGACCAGTTCCTCCGCTTGGCAACGGCGATTCTCGCCGAAGTGGCAATCCCCTTCCAGCCGTTCCAGCGGTGGCCGCTGTGGAAGGAGATCGGGACCAACCTCAACGCCAATCCCGGCCTGTCCACCGGTACGGGGTACAACGCATTCCACATGGACTTGGTCAACGCGACCCAGCCGCCGGACTACACCACGCTTCTGTGCGTCCGACCCGACCCACTCGGAGCCGGCGCGAGCATCCTCTCCAACGCTCGGGAGGCCGTATCTCGCCTGACGCCATCGAGTCGCGCCCTCCTGGCTGACGTGGCGTACAGCTACGGAGGCTTCTTCGAGCTGTCTGACGTCGGCGAGGAGTACAAGCCGTTCCCCGTCCTGGACGGCGAATCCGAGGTCTCCGGGTTCGTCCGGTTCACGGCCAAGATGCTCACCGAGTCCGGACTCGATGAGGCACACGCCTACGCCGCCAGGAAGCTTGCGGACCAGATGGTCGCTGGTCAGGTCGCCTTCACACTCCAGCGCGGTGACCTCTTGATCGTGAACCAGCACCGATGAGTTCACGGCCGCGAGGCGCTCGCCGGCGGCCAGCACGACGTCGAGCCCGAGCGCCGCCGCCTGCTGCTCCAGTTGTTCCTGCGTGACAGGGGCACCGCGGAACCGGCCGCCTCGTAGGTCGTGCGGGGAGGGTGTCTGGCCGGGCCTCGCCGAGGGTCCTAGATCCGCGAGTTGCGCAGCGACTGCCACGCAGCGCCGGCCAGCGCCCGCGTCGCCTGCGGGAGAGACAGCTCCTCGTGCTCGCGGTACAGCTCCCAGTTGTACCGGACCAGCGACAACTTGTTGGAGGACAGCGATCCCGCCTGGTGGGACCTGTACACCGCGAGCGGCTCGGACAGACCCCGGGCGTCAGCGCCGTCGCGCATGATCGACAGCCACAGGGCGTAGTCCTGTCGCTTCCGCATCTCCGGCATCAGCCGCGTGCCGAGGACGGTGCGGTCGTACATGGCGGTCAGCGCGCCGATGTGGTCCCGGACCAGCATCGCGCGGTAGTCCACGTGTTCCCGCGCCCGGACCACGCGCCCGTTCGGGATGAAGTCGATGCCCTCGCCCTCGTAATCGGCGTCCATCTTGAAGTACGAGGTGAACGTCAGAGGCGCACTACCCGCCGCAGCAAATTCGATCTGCCGCTCAGTCTTCTCCGGAAGCCACATGTCGTCACTGTCGAGAAAGGCGACGTAATCCCCCCGGGCCCGCTCGATAGCGAGGTTGCGTGCCCGGCCGGCACCGCCCTGTTCCGGTGCCGATTCCGGCAAGACGCGCTTGTCCTGCCGGGCGAACTCCATGAGCAGGTCCATGGAGCCATCGGAAGACTTGTCGTCGGTGACCAGCAGCTCCAGGTCGCTGTGGGTCTGCGAGAGCACCGACCGAACCGCTGTGCCAAGAGTCGCTGCCGAGTTGTACACGGGCATCACGACGGACACCAGGGGCACAGCGCTTCTCCTTGCTAGGCCAAAGACGACGGTCCATTCAAGCACTGGAATTGTGAGGGGAGCTGCCATGCATGTTGTTGTCGCTGGTCAGGGCTGCGTGGGGCTGCCGCTGGCCGTGCGCGCCGCAGAGGTGGGGCACCGTGTCATCGGCTACGACGTGGACGATCGCCGGATCAAGCGGCTGGCGGTCGGCGAGTCGTACGTGGAGGACATTCCCGCCGAGCGGCTGCGGCCGCTCCTGGACAGCGGGGCATACCTGCCCTCGGCCGAGCCCGGGGACGTGGCAGGCTTCGACATCGCAGTCATCACCGTGCCCACCCCGCTCCGGGACGGGGTACCCGACCTCTCGTGCATCGAGTCGTCGGCCCGGCTGCTTGCACAGCACCTGCGCCCCGGGGCCACCGTTGTTCCGGAGTCCACCACCTATCCGGGCACCACCGAGGAACTGCTCGCCCCGCTACTGGAAGAGGGCTCTGGCCTGCGGGCGGGCGAGGACTTCCACCTCGGCTACAGCCCCGAGCGAATCGACCCGGGCAACCCGCGGTGGCGGCTGGAGAACACCCCGAAGGTGGTTTCCGGCACCACAACCGAGGGCCTGACGGCGGTGAACCGCTTCTACGGGCAACTGGTCGAGCGCACGGTGCCGGTCTCCTCCTGCAAGGAGGCCGAACTGACCAAGCTGCTGGAGAACACCTTCCGGCACGTGAACATCGCCCTGGTCAACGAGCTCGCCATGTTCGCGCACGACCTCGGCATCGACGTCTGGGAGGCGATCGACGCCGCCTCCACCAAGCCGTTCGGCTTCCTGCGCTTCGCCCCTGGCCCGGGGGTCGGCGGGCACTGCCTGCCGATCGACCCCTCGTACCTGTCCTGGCGGGTCGAGCGGGCGCTCGGCCAGTCCTTCCGCTTCGTGGAGCTGGCCAACGACGTCAATAGCCACATGCCCGACCATGTGGTGCGCCGGCTCGGCGAGGCGCTCAACGAACGGCAGCGCTCGGTGAAGGGCTCCCGGGTGCTCCTGCTCGGTCTCGCGTACAAGAAGAACACCGGCGACGCGCGGGAGACGCCTGCCGCGCGGGTCGCCGACCTGCTGGCCCGGATGGGCGCCGAGGTCCGGGCCGCCGACCCGCACGTGGTGGTCGGGGTGCACGTCCCCGAACCGGTCATCCCGGGGCAGCAGGCGGCCGAACACGACCGGCAGGGCGACCCGTTCGCCGCCGTCCGTCGGGTCGAGGCGACGCCGGAGGAACTGGCCACGGCCGACGCGGTGGTGCTGCTCACCGACCACGACGAATTCGACTACGGGGCAGTGGAGCTGCACGCCCAGTACGTGCTGGACTGCCGGAACCGGCTGTCCGGCGCGAACGTCGATGTCCTGTAGGCGTCGGCGCTGGAGGTCACCGCCCGCCAGAACGGGACCAGGCAGTTAGCAAGCTGCGCCTCGCGCTTTGGAACCGAAAGGGGCCCCTGACCAGGCAAAACACCTGACCTGGGGCCCTTCCTTGGCTTACCGGCAGACGAGTCGGGCTGTACGCCGGGTTCTGTCGCCCGGTCGCCTCGCGGCGGCCGGGGAGACGGCCATCCATCTAGGACCGGCATTGCTGCCGGTCTCGTGCGGTCTACCCGCGAACTCGGGCGGGCCGCCCTCGATCATTCGCGCAGGGCCCTCTTGCGACGGCCCCTCTTGACCTTGCTCCGGGTGGGGTTTACCTAGCCGCCTGAGTCACCTCAGGCGCTGGTGGTCTCTTACACCACCGTTTCACCCTTACCGAGGACCGAAGTCCCTGGCGGTCTGTTTTCTGTGGCACTGTCCCGCGGGTCACCCCGGGTGGCCGTTAGCCATCACCCTGCCCTGTGGAGCCCGGACGTTCCTCGGGGAGATCCGAAGGTCCCCACGCGGCCGTCCGCCCGGCTCGTCTGCCGTGCCGACCATGCTACCCGCCTGGTGGGGGCCGCCGGACGGCACCGCGTTCAGATGAGTTCCCCGGTCTCCAGGTCGAAGGCGAACGGCGCCGGAAGAGCGAGCCGCCTGCCGAACGGGATCGTGCAGTGCCGGCGGTGGTCGTCGCCCTCCGGGTCGCTGAACAGCGTCAGCGAGGACTGCTCCCGGTCGACCAGGAGGTAGAGCGGGATGGGTCCGCGGGCGTAGCAGTGCCGCTTGTCCGTGCGGTCCGCCCGGGGCTTGGTCGAGGTGACCTCGACGACGAGGGCCACCCCCTCGCGCGGCATCCAGGGTTCCGCTCCCCGGTACAGGCGCAGTTCGGTGGGGGCGAAGGTGCCGTCGGGAATGACGTGGTTGGCGGGGCGTCCTTCCCCGCTCCGCAGTTTCAGCCCCTTGTTCGCGGAGAAGGCCATACCGGATCGGGCACGCCTGACCACCTGCGTCAGAATGACGCTGAGGCAGTCCTCGTGGTCCCCGTCCGGCGGCGGCGTCACGACGATGTCCCCCTCGATCAGCTCGGCGCGGAAGCCCTCCGGCGTACCCAGCGCCGGGAAGCCCTCCAGCAGGATGTCCGCCTGCGTGAGCGGTTCGTGCGGTTCAGCAGTCATGTCACACCTCTTCCTCGGCCGCTCGCCAGACTGGGACACCGATGGGTCCGTTGTCCGTGGGACGGGGGTGTTCCCCTCGATCGTGGCAGCGGGACCGCGCGGAGTTGTCGGATGCGGTGCGCGCGGTGAGCGCTTGACCCTGCCGCGGCGTCAAGGTTTCTACTGGGCCCATGCGCATCGGAGAGATAGCCGCGCTCGTCGGGGTCACCTCGCGGGCGATCCGGCACTACCACCACATCGGACTGCTTCCCGAGCCCGGACGCCGGGCCAACGGCTACCGCGTCTACAGCGTGCGGGACGCCGTGGTGCTGGCCCGGATCCGGCGGCTCACGGAGCTCGGGCTCGGGCTGGACGAGGTGCGGGACGTGCTCGCCGACGCGGCGGGGCGCGAGCTCATGGAGGTGCTGGCCGAGCTGGACGCGGATCTGGCCCGGCAGGAGAGCGGGATCCAGGAGCGGCGGCGACGGCTGGCCCGGCTGCTGGACGGGCCGGTCTCCGCCGAGGAGCCCGTGTCGCCGGCTCTCGCCGAGCTGCTGGGTACGGCCCCGGCGACCGGCTCCCCCATGGCCGCCAAGGACCGCGAACATCTCGTACTGCTCGACACCACGGGCGTCGGCGGCGAGATCCACGCCGCCCTGGCACCGCTGGCCGACGACCCGGCCGTTCACGCGCTGTACGAGCGGCTGGACGCGCTGGCCGGAGCCCCCGTGGACGATCCCCGGATTCCTCCGCTCGCCGCCGAACTGGCGGCTGCCGTGCCGGACGGGGTGCTGGCGGCGATCCCCTCGGGCGGGCCGGTCATGACCGGGCTCGGCGAGGCGCTGCTCGACGACTACGCGCCCGCGCAGGCCGAGGTGGTGCGCCGGGTGATGGCGGCCCTGACGGCGCGTGTGGCGGGGAGGGGGACGCGATGAGCGTGCGCCGCCTCGTCGGGCACGAGTTGCGCTCCCTGCACAGTCTCGGGCTGTGGGTGCTGCGACGGCGTCACGCCGTTCCCGAGGGCGCCCTCGCCGTCCCGTACACCGGGCCGCAGACCGCGATGCTGTACGGCCTGCTGTTCGTCTCCGTGATCGAGACGGTGATGCTGGCCCTGCTGGTGCCGTGGCCGGTCGTGCACGGGATTCTGCTGGTGCTCGATGTGTACGGGGTGGTGTTCGTCCTGGGCCTGCATGCCGCGTGCGTGACCCGGCCGCATGTGGTGGACGCCGACGGCGCGCTGCGGATCCGCTACGGCGGGCTGTTCGACCTGCGGATCCCCGCCGGTGCGGTCACCGGGGCGCGGGTCGAGCGGCGCTTTCCCGAGGGCGGGCCGGTGCGGCTGGGCGCGGACGGGGTGCTCGACCTGGTCGTGGGCGGTCAGACGACGGTGACCGTGGAGCTGGCCGGTCCGGTGGAGTTCGTACGGCCGCTGGGGAAGCGGGAGCGGGCGCGGGTGATCCGGTTCCACGCGGATGATCCGGGCGCGGCCGTGGCCGCGCTCACGCGGGGGCGAAGAGCACCTTCGACGAACCAGGGTCCGCCCGGTCCAGCCTGACCCGCAGCCGCTCCCCCAGCGGGAGCTTCGCGTCGCCGCCCTCGATCCGGGCGACGACGGCCGGGTCGTCGATGTGGACGGTGCCGGTGGTGGGTTCCTGCTCCGACACGTCGACCACGTACGCGTCGAAGATCTCGCCGATCCGGTCCTTGAGCAGCGCCGCCTCGACCAGGTCGACGCACTCGCGCTCGACGGTGTTGGCGCGCCTGGTCCCGTCCGCCATCTCCTTCGGCAGGCCGGGCAGCGCGGCGCGGACCCACTCGGGCGGGTCCTGTTCCGCGACGGCGGCGAGGCACAGCTCGGCCGCGTACCGGTCGACGAGCCGGCGCAGCGGGGCGGTGCAGTGCGTGTAGAGGTCGGCGACGGCGGCGTGGACGGCGGGGGTGGGGAGTTCGCCGTGCTCGAAGACGGTGTAGCCGGCGCCGCGCAGCAGGGTGGTGCACTCCTGGAGGAACGCGGCGTGGTCGGCCCGCCTCGGGTCGAGGGAGCGGACGACCTGGGCGTACGGGACGTGGTGCGGCCAGTCGATGTGCAGCGCCTCGGCGGAGCGGCGGAGCCGGGCCACGGCGCCGTCCGGGGCGACCGGCAGGGTGCGCAGGATGCCGGTGCCGGTCTCGGTCATGAGGTGGGCGGCAGCCATGCCGGTCAGCAGGGAGAGCTGGGCGTTCCAGCCGTCGGCGGGCAGCGGGGCGCGGTATTCGAGGCCGTAGCCGCCGTCGCGCTCGACGATCTCCTGCTCGGGCACGTTGAGGGAGATGCCGCCGCGGGCGACCTCCTGCTCCTCCCGGAGCCGTCCGATGTCGCGGAGCAGGGCGAGGGGTTCCTCGGCGGTGCCGGTGTCGATCTGCCGCTGGACGCCCGCGTAGTCGAGCTTGGCGCGGCTGCGGACGAGGGCCCGGCGCACCGAGGTGGCGACGGCGCCGCCCTCGCTGTCGAGGTCGATCCGCCAGAGCACGGCGGGACGGGTCCGCCCCGGCAGGAGGCTGGCGGCCCCTTCGGAGAGCAGGGTGGGGTGGAGCGGCACCTTGCCGTCGGGGAAGTAGAGGGTCGTCACCCGGCGGTGGGCCTCGGTGTCGAGCGCGCCGCCGGGGCGTACGAAGGCGGCGACATCGGCGATGGCGTAGTGCACCCGGTAGCCGCGTCGGCGGCGTTCGAGGTACAGGGCCTGGTCGAGGTCGGTCGAGGTGGCCGGGTCGATGGTGAGGAACGGCAGGTCCGTCGCGTCCTCGTGGGCCGATACCGCCGGGTCCTTCGCCGCCTGCGCCGCTTCGGCGAGGACCTCGGACGGGAAGTCGTCGGGAAGGCCGAGCTCGGTGCGCAGTTTGCGCAGGGACGCCCCCAGTGGGGTGTCGGCCGGCCCGGTCATGCGGAGATGGCGGCGGGGCATGGACCGAGCGTATGGCGGGGCGGGGCGGGCGGCATCCCGGGTGACGGCCCGGCCGGTCCCGGTGTGCCCGTACGCTGGCGCGGGGGCCTGGGGACTTTCGAGCGGGGAGGCCCTGGTCCCGCCCCGACTGTGCGTACGAAGGAGAACCGCCGTGCTCGTGCTGTTGCCGCCCTCCGAAGGAAAGGCCGCCTCGGGACGCGGGGCGCCCCTGAAGCCGGAGTCGCTGTCGCTGCCGGGTCTGGCCGGAGCGCGGGCGGCGGTTCTGGACGAGCTGGTCGAGCTGTGTGCGGCGGACCAGGAGAAGGCCCGCGAGGTGCTCGGGCTGAGCGAGGGGCTGCGCGGCGAGATCGCGAAGAACGTGGAGCTCTGGACGGCCGGGACGCGTCCGGCCGGAGAGATCTACACGGGGGTGCTGTACGACGCGCTGGACCTGGCCTCCCTGGACGCGGCGGCCAGGCGGCGGGCCGGGAAGTCGCTGCTGGTCTTCTCCGGGCTGTGGGGCGCCGTGCGGGTGGGCGACCGGATTCCTTCGTACCGCTGCTCTATGGGCGTGAAGCTGCCGGGACTGGGCGCGCTCGGGGCGTACTGGCGCGACCCGATGGCACAGGTGATGCCGGAGGCGGCCGGGGACGGGCTCGTCCTGGACCTGCGGTCCTCCGCCTACACCGCGGCCTGGAAGCCGAAGGGCGAGGTGGCGGAGCGCACGGCGAGTGTGCGGGTGCTGCACTCCCAGCTGGTGAACGGGGTCGAGAAGCGGTCGGTGGTCAGCCACTTCAACAAGGCGACGAAGGGGCGGATGGTCCGCGACCTGCTGGTCTCCGGTGCGCGCCCGAAGGAGCCCGCGGAGCTGGTGGAGACCCTGCGCGGGCTCGGGTACGTGGTGGAGGCCGAGGCTCCGGCGCGGGCCGGGCGGGCGTGGTCGATCGATGTCGTGGTCACGGAGATCCACTGAGCCACCGGTCGCTCGCGGTGGGACCAGCACACCGCGCATGTTGCATCATGCGCAACGCTCGTTGCGTACGGTGCGTACGTCGCGGCAAGATGAGCCCATGACCTCCTCTGTGCTGGACCTTGCCCCCGTCGTGCCCGTAGTCGTCCTGGAGGACGCCGCCGACGCGGTGCCGCTCGCCCGCGCCCTGGTCGCTGGCGGGCTCCCGGCCATCGAGGTGACGCTGCGCACCGCCGCGGCGCTGGACGCGATCGGGGCCATCGCGGCCGAGGTGCCGGACGCGGTGGTCGGGGCCGGCACGGTGATCTCCGTACGGAACGTCGCCGACACCGTCGCCGCGGGGGCCCGGTTCCTGGTCAGCCCCGGCTGGACGGACAGCCTGCTGGACGCGATGAAGGCATCGGGGGTGCCGTTCCTGCCGGGTGTCTCCACGACGTCCGAGGTGGTCGCGCTGCTGGAGCGCGAGGTCACCGAGATGAAGTTCTTCCCGGCCGAGGCGGCCGGCGGCACCGCCTACCTGAAGGCCCTCTCCGCACCGCTGCCGCAGGCCCGCTTCTGCCCGACGGGCGGCATCTCCCTCGCCTCCGCGCCGTCCTATCTGGCGCTGCCCAACGTCGGCTGCGTGGGCGGCAGTTGGATGGTCCCGGCGGATGCGGTCGCGGCGAAGGACTGGGCGCGGGTGGAGCGGCTGGCGAGCGAGGCGTCGGCGCTGCGCGGCTGATTTCCCCTACCCGCCCCTTCCCGGAACCGGGGCTCCGCCCCGGACCCCGGTGGGTGCGGGCGGGGGTGCGCGGCACCCCCGCACCCCCAGCAGAAGCGGCAGCTTCGCGCCGCCCGGGTAAGTCGCTCCGCTGCCCCGCCGAAGCGGAAGGCACTCCGCTGATCCGCCGGAGTGGGCGACGCTCTGCTGTCCCGCCGGGAGGCCACCGCATCCGCGCGGGAGCCTCCGCTGGCCGCCTCACCGCAAATTCAACGTGCCGTTCGGCACCCGAGCCGACGCGTTCCGATCCACGCAGTACGCCACCGCCGAGACCGGGACGAAGACGAGGCAACGCTCCCCCCGCCCCCGCCTCACCGCAAGTGCGACGTGTCGTTCAGCAGGCGGACCGACGCGTTCCCGTCCACGCAGTACACCACCGCCGAGACCGGGACGAACACGAGGCAACGCTCCCCCCGCCCCCGCCTCACCGCAAGTACGACGTGTCGTCCAGCAGGCGGACCGACGCGTTCCCGTCCACGCAGTACACCACCGCCGAGACCCGGACGAACACGAGGCAACGCTCCCCCCGCCCCCGCCTCACCGCAAGTGCGACGTGTCGTTCAGCAGGCGGACCGACGCGTTCCCGTCCGCGTAGTACGCCACCGCCGAGACCGAGGCCGCCGAGAGTTCCATCCGGAACATGGCTTCCGGCGGGGCGCCGAGCGCCAGGCGGATCAGGGTCTTGATCGGCGTCACATGGGTGACCAGGAGGACCGTGCGGCCCGCGTAGCGGGTGGTGAGGCGGTCGCGGGTGGCTCCCACCCGGCGGGCGACCTCGGCGAAGCTCTCGCCGCCGCCGGTGGGGGCCGCCTTCGCGGAGGCGAGCCAGGCGTCCAGGTCGTGGCCGTGACGCTCACGTACCTCGGCGAAGGTCAGGCCCTCCCAGGCGCCGAAGTCCGTCTCGCGCAGGCCGTCCTCGATCCGGACCTCCAGGCCGAGCCGGGCCGCCACCGCCGCCGCGGTCTCGCGGCAGCGGCGCAGCGGGGAGCTGACGATCTCCTCGATCGTGCCGCGGGCGGCCAGCGCCTGGGCGATCCGCTCGGCCTGGTGGCGGCCGGTCGCCGAGAGTTCGGGGTCGCTGCCGCCGCTGCCCGAGAACCGCTTCTCGGGGGTGAGGGCCGTCTCGCCGTGCCGGAGCAGTACGAAGGTGGCGGGCGCCCCGAGATCGGGCGCCGCGCCCCAGCCGACCTGGGGGGCCGCCGGGGAGACCGCTCCCTGCCGGGAGGCCAGGGCCGCGCGGGCCCTGGCCGCGCCCGCCGCCGCGTCACCGGGCGGGCCGGACACGGGGGGCGGGCCTGCGGCCGTCGAGGGCCGGGGGGTGTCGAGGGCGGCCGTCGACGCCGACGGCTCCCACTGCTTGCCGCGCTTGCCCGCGTCCATCGCCTCGTTGGCGAGCCGGTCGGCGTGCTTGTTCTTCTCGCGCGGGATCCACTCGTACGTGACGGCGGAGGCCGGCAGGATCCTGGCGGCCTCCGCCGCGAGCGGCTTCATGTCGGGGTGCTTGATCTTCCAGCGGCCCGACATCTGTTCCACGACCAGCTTGGAGTCCATCCGGACCCGCACCTGGACCGCGCCGTCCGCCGAGGCGTCCGGTACCAGCGCCTTCGCCGCCTTCAGGCCCGCGATGAGGCCCTTGTACTCGGCGACGTTGTTCGTCGCGACGCCGATGTACTCGGCGGCCTCGGCGAGGGTCTCCCCCGTCACCGGGTCGATGACGACCGCTCCGTATCCGGCGGGTCCGGGGTTGCCCCGGGATCCGCCGTCGGCCTCGATGACGAACTGGCGCGGCTGGGTCATTACAGGCCCGACTCCGCCGTACGGACCAGGATGCGGCGGCAGTTCTCGCAGCGCAGGACGGTGTCCGGGGACGCCGCCTTCACGTCGTTGACCTCGGTGATGTTCAGTTCGAGGCGGCAGCCCTCGCAGCGTCGCTGGTAGAGGCGGGCGGCGCCGACCCCGCCCTGCTGGACGCGGAGCTTGTCGTACAGCTTCAGCAGGTCCGCGGGGACGGAACCGGCGACCAGCTCGCGCTCCTTGGTGACGGTCGCGGCCTCCTCGTCGAGCTCCTTGGTCGCGGCGTCGCGGCGGGCGGTCGCGTCGTCGGTCTTGGCCTGGACGGCCGAGACCCGGTCGGACAGCTCGGTGACGCGCTCCTGGGCGGACTCGCGGCGCTCCATCACTTCGAGGACGACGTCCTCCAGGTCGCCCTGGCGCTTGGCCAGCGAGGCGATCTCGCGCTGGAGGCTCTCCAGGTCCTTCGGCGAGGTGACCGCGCCGGAGTCGAGGCGCTGCTGGTCACGGGCGGCGCGCTGGCGCACCTGGTCGACGTCCTGCTCCGCCTTGGTCTGCTCGCGGGCGGTGTCGCTCTCCTCGGTCTGCGAGGCGACCAGCAGGTCGCGCAGTTGCGCGAGGTCGCTGGTGAGCGACTCGATCTCGGCGTGCTCGGGCAGCGACTTGCGCCGGTGCGCGAGCTGCGACAGGCGTACGTCGAGGGCCTGGACGTCGAGAAGTCGGATCTGGTCGGCGGGCGCGGCGTTCAGTTGGGGGCTCCAGAAGAGTGGTGGGTGGTGGTGGTCCAGGGGTCGGTGACCTGCTTCGAGACATGGACCCGCAGGTCCCATCCGTGGCGGTCGGAAATCGCGTCGAGCTGTGTCGCGGCCTGTTCGCACCAGGGCCATTCGGTGGCCCAGTGCGCGGCGTCGATCAGACCGAGCGGGGAGTGCTGGACGGCCTCGGAGGCCGGGTGGTGGCGCAGGTCGGCGGTGACGAAGGCGTCGACGCCCGCGGCGCGCACCGCGTCGAAGAGACTGTCGCCGGAGCCGCCGCTGACCGCGACGGTGCGCACCGTCGCCGCCGGGTCGCCGGCGAGCCGGATGCCCTGCGCGGTGGCGGGCAGCCGGGCCGCCGCGCGGGCGGCGAATTCGGCCAGGGTCTCGGGGTGGTCGAGCACGCAGATCCGGCCGAGGCCGCGCCGCCCCTTGGGGTCGGACGGGTCCGGTACGAGCGGGCCCTCGACGCGCAGGTCGAGCGCACCGGCCAGGGCGTCCGAGACGCCCGGGTCGGCGGTGTCGGCGTTGGTGTGGGCGACGTGCAGTGCGATGTCGTGCTTGATGAGGGTGTGCACGACCCGGCCCTTGAAGGTGTCGGCCGCGACCGTCGTCGTACCGCGCAGATAGAGCGGGTGGTGGGTGACGATCAGTTGGGCGCCGAGCCGGATCGCCTCGTCGGCGATCTCGTGGACGGGGTCGACGGCGAAGAGCACGCGGTCGACGACGGCGTCGGGGTCTCCGCAGACGGTACCGACCGCGTCCCAGCCTTCGGCCCGCTCGGGCGGCCAGAGAGCGTCGAGCTCGGCGAGGACATCAGACAGACGGGGCACAAGCAAAGGCTACCTGCCCGCCGTGCCCCGTCGCCCATGGCTGTGGGGGGGGGGGGGGGGCGGCACGACCCGCTCCGGAAGCACCCCCCCCCCAAGCCTCCCCCCCCACCCTCCCTCCCCTCCCTC